>CAYSLH010000261.1:0-7546 GCA_964431605.1 uncultured Myxococcales bacterium | reverse complement strand
TTGAAGAAACAACTCGCCTGATCGTGACTTTTTCCGCAACTTTTTCCGATGAAAACATGAACAGACTAACCTCGTGTGTCCTTGAAAGAGTTTGACACTGATTTTCTTACCAAGTTTTTTAACAAGTTTTTAACAAGTTTTAACAAGTGGCTGGCACCTGAAAAGGGCACCTGAAAAGGGGCACCTGAAAAGGGAAAAGCAGAAAAGGGCAAAGGGCTGAATTGAAGATTTCCCATTGATCATCGAATCCCATGCCTGCTAACCTTCCCTTTCTTCGCTCTGGAGAAGAAAGGAGACTCCCATGGCAAAGAAAAAAGTGGATTTCATGTGTACCGCCTTTCGCGACGGTCTCCAATCCGTCTTCGGAGCCCGCGTGTTTTCCACTGACATAATGCCCGTGGTGGCCGCAGCGTCACAGGCAGGGCTGAAACACTTCGAGGCAGGCGGTGGAGCGAGGTTCCAGTCTTTGTATTTTTACCTGAACGAAGACGCATTCACCATGATGGACGCATTCAGGATGGAAGCGGGAAAAGACGCCAACCTCCAAACCCTGGCAAGGGGAATAAACGTGGTTGGCCTGGATTCCCAACCAAGGGACATCATAGACCTGCACGCAAAACTCTTTGCCCGGCACGGGATCACCACCATCAGGAATTTCGACGCCCTGAACGACGTAGACAATCTCATTTACTCAGGCCAAGCCATTTGTAACGCAGGGCTCAAACACGAAATAACCGTGACCATGATGCGATTACCCCCGGGATGTAAAGGCGCCCATACTCCTGAGTTCTACATGGGGGTGGTGAAAAAGATACTTGAATCGGGAATCCACTTTGATTCCATATGCTTCAAAGACGCGTCTGGTACCGCGACCCCCGCTATGGTGTATGAGACCATGGTGGCTGCAAGAAAAAGCCTCCCTGACAAAACGAGGATTGTTTTTCATACCCATGACACTGCGGGACTGGGCATTGCATGCTATCTCGCTGCACTGGAAGGCGGAGTCGACCAGATAGATCTCTCCCTGGCTCCTGTCTCCCACGGAACATCCAACCCCGATGTGGTCACCATGTGGCACGCGCTTAGAGACACCGATTTCGACCTCGGAATAGACATTCATAAGGTACTGGAGGTTGAACATTTTTTCAAAGGGCAGATGAAAGACTATTTCATGCCGCCGGAAGCCCTCTCGGTTGAAGCGCTGCTGCCTTTTTCTCCCATGCCTGGAGGCGCACTGACCGCCAACACCCAGATGATGCGAGATGCGAATATCATGGACAGGTATCCGGACGTAATCGCCGCCATGGGTGAAGTGGTTCTAAAGGGCGGATTCGGCACATCCGTCACTCCTGTCTCCCAGTTTTATTTTCAACAAGCGTTCAACAACGTAATGTTCGGACCGTTTGAAAAGATAGCAAAAGATTACGGTAGGATGGTTCTAGGATACTTCGGAAAGACACCGGCCAAACCAGATAGACAGGTCGTAGAGGCTGCACGAGAGCAACTCGGACTCGAACCCACTACACAAAGCCCATTGGACATCAATGATGCAAACCGGGGAAAAGGAATCGAAGCTGCGAAAAATCTCCTGAAACAAGAAGGAGTTCTCAGGACCGAAGAAAATATCTTCATCGCAGCCACCTGTGGACAAAAGGGGATCACGTTCCTAAAGGGCGAGGCAAAGCTGGCCGTTCGTAAAAAAGGTTTTGACGAGCCTGTCGCAGCGAGTAAAACCCAAACCAAGGCAGATCCCCCGAATGTTCCTGAACAAAAAAAAGATGCCACACAACCCTCCCCACTGAGTTCAAACTCGACAGATGAAAAGCCTAAATCGCAAAATGCTGAACCAATCTTGGCCCAGATGCCTGGTAACATCGTTCGGATTGTCGTCAAAGAAGGTCAAGAAGTTCAACCTGGTGACCTTATTTTCGTCCAGGAAAATATGCTGACACAATTTGAAATTTTTGCTCCGAAGAAAGGAACCCTGACTGACATACAAGTACAGGCCGGCGACCAGGTGGAATTCGAACAGGTTCTAGGATATCTTGTCTGAGTTAGCGAGTTTATGAATTACCACCATGGTGCTCCAACTCGTTCGGTACCACTATGGTATCCAGCAACCACCAGGGCGATACTACTTCTGATTTTTGTGATCGGTGAAGTTCGGGAAGGCCATCAGGCCCTATCCTGAAAGCGACTTTCCGGACAGTGCTCCCATCGAGTTTGAGTTTGCACTTCCATTCGCCCTTGGCCTCCTTGAGCTCCATATCGCCATCGATAGGTTCTGATCCTTCTTTGGTAACCGGCAAGGTAAAAGGCAACGCCATTGTATAACGTTGAAATACAGTATACGGGTTATAAGAGACTTGGCCTTTGAGCACGGATGATTTACCAACTTTTACCGGCTTGTCATCCTTGAGACATCGAGCCGAAAATTGATGCCAGCCTCGCACCCTGGTAACCAGAACCAACCGGGGACGTTCCCTTATCACGGGATCCCTGTTGATGGGTTCGGGTTGAAAAGCGAGCCACACCATGGAGTCGCTTTGTTCAGCAATAGGTGCCACCGGCCCCAAAGACCGAGTCTGCGAAGTCAGACCCGAAGTATAGCTCAGGTTCATGGTATTCAATGGAGGCATCTTCTGATCCCTTTTGGGCTTACACGAAACATATGCGAGAGGCTGATCAGAAAATATTCTCGTTTTACAAAGTTGGCTATAACCTCCTGGGCCAATGGCTTTAATATCATCATCCGCAGAAAGCTTGCCCCACAAGTATGCACGAAACCCCTTTTTGCCCACCTTGCCCGTAGAACTCAAATCTACAAAAATCACCTTGGGAGGCTTACCTGGTGCAGGTCCCCCAGGTGCTAAGTGTTTAGATTGCAGCCAAAAGCCGTCAACCCTTCGAAATGGGTTAGACTTCCATTTTGACTTGCTCTTGTGACCTTGCTCCGCATTCGTCCCATGCCGGTTTTCCGAATGGATACTTTCATGTGGTTTGAGTATGGACACCAACTCTCCCAGTAAGACCTTTCTTTCGGATTCAGACAGGCTTCTTGACTTGAGTTGGTCAACGATAGCCATTACAGCTGTAAAGGTCCTGTCCATTTGCTCGCGGCGACGACTGAACTCCTCATTTCTAACCCGGCAAGCGTTGTAATCGTGGCACAGGGCCAAGGTTTGATGCATCATCATCTGTATCAATTCGCTTGGGTCTCTTACCTGCTCATGCCCCAAGGATCCACCGACCGACACAGAGCCGATGGAGACACTCAACGACGCCTGTAAACTCTCGTACCTTACCTTGTAATCATCACAGTCCTGACGAACTATGTTGCCGATTGGGTCCGGGCAGGTATAAGTGCTGTAGGTGGCACAACCAGCCCAGTAAAAGGCACTAAGGAAAACTACCTCCCAGAGTTTTGCAGACCTGGCAGCCTTGTTGCTGACAAGACTACGTCTGACTGGATTGAATATAACTTGTCTCATACGCCCGGACCCCTTTGAGCCTTTTCAGACCATTTGCCTTCCACATTATTGGGTAAAATTTTCGCCTTGATATGCCACCACGGAAAAACCAGATCACCCGGTTTTCCCTCCTGGTCTGGGAGGGGTTTTGGTCTGCCCTTGTCATCAACATCAAATTCCAACTCGCGAACGTACTCCCCCTGGACCTTTATCTTGCAGGTCCAATGCCCAGCCCTTGGCGGCCAGGGTTGCGCTCCCTCATGCAACGGTTCAGAATTTCTTCGTACGTAATAGGGCAGTTCGAACACATAGTGTTTCCAAACTACGATTGGATCCTTGGATGCTACACTCTCGTGGGGTGAGACATCCACGTATCGCTCCTTGTCCTGGAACCAACCTGTCTCACCAGAACCTGTAGTTGTCTTCAGCGCCGAAGTAATTGCCTTACCATCCACCCAGCATCTCATGACCCCTTTGGGAAACATCATGTGTCCTGCAGCCTTGCGATAACGCATGGTGGCATATAGATATGGATTTTCAAAGTCAGTGGGGAGTTGGCGTTTTTCAGGAAGGAAAAACAACCAGCCCTCTGACATCTCCCTATCGTGATTTACTCCGAAATGTCTTACAGGTTTCGTGTAATCTTTTATATCGGCCATCACTACATCAACCTGTATCTCTCCCAGTCTCTGTCGCTTATCGTCCTCGGCACGGATATACTCTACTGCAAACGAATAGCCCGTTGACGAAAGGAACACTTTCTTTGGAGTTTTACATCTTACCGAAAATACGCCGTCTCCACTCTTTCTAACCGGACAGCGGGTTTTTGTGCCATCGGAGAAAACAAACACCACCATGTCATCAGGTTCATGGGGTCCCCACAGCTTCGCCCTGGGATAGGGGTTGTAGCATTCTCGTCCATCCGGCCTTCTGCAACCGTTTGAAATATCCTGATATCGCCATCCTGCCACAAGCCGAGGGAAGCCCTTTGCCACAGGAGGTGCCTGGGGCGGCAACATAACCGAGCCGAACCATAGATCGCTGGAAGTCACCCATCGTTTAGGCGTCTTGGGCTTTTTATTTTTTTCTTTATCGGCATATCCATGGTTTGCCTGCTTACGCTTCTCTGTGACTGGCGGACTAGGCGCTAAGATGGCCAACAACCGATCCAGCACCTTGCGCCTTTGTTCGGGAGAAAGTCCGGGGGTTGCCAATTGCTCTCCCAGAGCTACTATTGCAGTGGACGTTCTGTCGAGTTCGTCTCGCCTTCGGCTATATTCCTCTGGGGTCATGTGACATGCGTTGAAGTCCCTGCATAAAGCCGTCATTCGAGCAGCCATGACCTGGATCAACTCACTGGGATCCCGGATGGCATCGTCCGTAAAAGAAGTCTCCACTTTGAACTTGGAAAATCCCGCGGCCAGGTTCACACGCATAGAGTCATACTTGACCTTGTAAGCATCGCAATCATCCCTGACTATCGTACCGATTGGGTCCGGACATACATACTGGTCACTGCCGGCGCATCCGGTCCACGAGGATGAAGAAATCAACGCCAGCAAAACAAATAGGTATCCAAACCTGGCTACTGAAGCTTTCGCCGACATATCGCCTCCTATCCATAATTAACCATAGTTGATGAGACAAGGATTGCACGAGTCTAATGCATCCTTCAATAGTTTTTGGCCATATATCAACCGGGACACAATGATGATGTTTTTGTTTCGATGGACGAAACATTTCTCGATTCAAGGCATGGTGAATCTGCCTAAACTCGATCACAAAATGAAGTATGCCCAAGCGCAGGATCAGACGATGAACTCCTGATGCAGGCTTGGGCAAAATCAGCTCTTAACCAGTTGACCCATATGGCATTCCGCGATACTGTCCGATTCTGTTCGAAGAAAGTGAAAATTCGCAACGGGAGGCAGCCCAATGTTGAGCACGTCCGACTTCAAGAAAGGCGTTCGCATACTAATAGGTAACGATCCATACGTTATCATGGATACCAGCACCCAAACCCCGTCAGCCAGGGGTGCAGCCACCCTCGTCAAGGCAAAGGTTAGAAATTTAAAGACCGACCAGGTTTTCGACAAGACGTTCAAGGCTGGTGAAAAATTCGAAGAACCTGACCTGGATAAACGCGGCATGCAATTTTTGTATGACGAAGGTGACATGCTCGTATTCATGGACCAGAACACCTACGAGCAGGTAATGGTGCGAAAGGACGATCTTGGTACGAAGGCTTCGTACATGGTAGACGGGCTGGAGGTCAAGGCGCTTTTCTTCGAGGGACAAGTATTGGATCTGGAACTTCCACACACCGTGGAGTTCGAGGTGGCAGAGGTTGAGCCAGGAACCAAGGGTGATACGGTGCAGGGCTCTGCCACGAAACCCGCAACTCTTTCTAATGGCATGAGAGTGCAGGTTCCTTTGTATATCAAGAGCGGTGATGTGATTCGGGTCACTACCAAGGATGGAAAGTTTTCAGAAAGAGTATAACAGTAATTAATGGCTGACAGCCTGCGTTGTAATTGAAATGATTTTCATCTCAGGCTGTTGGAAACAACGATCAAGAGGAGAACTGCCATGGGAAAAATCTGGAACGCCATTCGCGCCCAGTTCAACAAAGTAGCAAACTGGTTCTGGACCCGAGACCCCATAGCGCAAATGCAGTTGGAATATGACAAGGCAGTGGCGCAACTCAAAGAAGGAAGAAAAGGTCTGGAACAATACCGGGGTTTGGTGGAGAGAGTAAACCGACAAGTGGTAACAGGGGAAAAAAGGGCAAAAACCTTGGAATCCAAGATAAAGGCATACCTGAAAGCCGGCGATCGAAAGACCGCAGGCCAGTTGGCTATTCAACTCCAGGAGGTCAAACAGGAGTTATCAGAAAACAAAGAGCAGTTGGCGTTACACGAAAAAGCGTATGAAAACAACGTGGAGAAGATCAAGCACGCCACGAAGAAGCTCGGCAAAGTAAGAGAAAAAATTCACAAGTACGAAGCCGAGTTGAAGATGTCCAACGCAGAGGCTGAATTAGCCAGATTGAGCCAAACATTCAACTTCGACATCACCACCGACTTCGGGCAAATGGAGCAGGTCATACAGGAAAAGATCGATTTGAACCGTGGCGCAGTGAGGGTCGCCGCTGATCTAAGCGACGAAGGCATCGATGAGATAAAAGCAGAAAAGGCCATGGAGGCATCCATGGCAGAAGATCTTCTGAATCAGTTCGAAGTGGAGATGGGAATGAAGACCCCGGAGACTGCCGACATACAGTCGGGGGTAAAAGCGTTGGGTCCGGAAGACACCCAGACGGAGACAGAAAAAGAGCCCGAGGTGGAGGAAAAGCCGGAGCAGGAAAAGGTAAGCGAGTAACGAAAACAAAATACAAAATCTGTTTCAATTGCTGAACGAGGAGGAATCCATGGCTGGTAAACCAAAAGCTGGGTTTTGGGTAGTTACGGTATTGATCGTGGTTGGTCTTGCGGGTTATGGCCTTTACAGGGCCGGCATCCTAGCGCCCGAAGGCAAAAAACAAAACCAGACGGGGAAAATAGACAAGAACGACCTGAACAAAATAAAGACACCAGACAAGGCAGCGGTGGAAGCTCCGGACGCCAACGCACCTACCACAGTAAAGGAGTACTCCTTTGTTCCAGCAGCCAAGCTTCCCCCGGTAAAAGGAACCTCCAACTATCAGCCAATGAAAGCCAGGACAGTGCGATTTGCACTGAACGTATGGGCCGGCTGGGCACCTATCGTGTTTGCCAATAACGGGTTCAAGCCGGGCAAGGTCTGGAAAAGCCCGGGAGGAAAGCCCTTCAAAGTCGAGCTTGTGCTCATCGACGATCCGGTTGCCATGAGAGATGCTTATGCCACGGGCAATGTGCATATAGGGTGGGCAACGCTGGACATGGTTCCCTTGTTCATGGAAGAACTCCGCAAGGACACGAGGGTCATGCCACGGATTTTCCAACAGATCGACTGGTCCAATGGTGGCGATGGAATCGTAGGACGTGGCATAGACAACATAGGACAGTTACGAGGAAAGACTATCGTTCTGGCTCAGA
>CAYSLH010000260.1:0-7596 GCA_964431605.1 uncultured Myxococcales bacterium | reverse complement strand
CAGTTTGTCTTGCAAGTGGCCATCCTGGAACCTGGGATCAAGGAACCATTAATAAATTCATTTACTAATGGTTCCTTGATCCCAGGTTCCAGGATGGCCACTTGCAAGACAAACTGGTCCCATCTGTCATCGAAACATCCTGCTACGGCGACTCCTCCCCCCTTGCCGTTACCCCGGTTGTTCATTTGCGTAAGAGGTTTGAGTAAATGCTCACCAGGCATGGGTTCGGATGAAATCACACCTATGACTCCGCAGCCTCCTTCCATGGCCGCGTCCATAGAGCGGGCAGGTGGCAGTTGCTGATGCTCGAGCCAATCCTTACGTGAACTTATTACCTTGCGAGGGTCTAAAGGGGCACTTTTCAATTTCAAACTCCAGGATCCGAACGTACACGAAGCACGTCACTCCTGCCTCTGAGTTCGGTGATGCTTCTCATGCCGAGGCGCGACAGTATCCATCGCAGCTCCTGTTCCCATTCTCGGTACATGTTGACGATCCTCGCTTTGACCCATTGCGAATCCATCATGGAGGCGAGTTCCGTATCGGTGGTGGCGATGCCTCTTGGGCAACCACGGTCTTTTTCACAGTTTCTACACAGGACGCAAGAGATGGCCACGAGTTCGGCCGTGCCTATTGCCACTGCATCGGCTCCTAGGGCCACGGCTTTTATCACATCCATGGGGGTTCTGATCCCGCCGGATGCCACCAAGAGTATTTCGTCCCTGATACCCTCGGCTTGTAAAAACCCGTGGGTTTTTTGCAGCGCCAGTTCTATGGGCATGGCGATATTTTTTTTGGCAACATCCGGAGCTGCACCGGTGCCACCATATGCGCCGTCGATGTGAACTATATTTGCCCCTGCATGGTAGGAGCCTACGGCCACCATGTCCACGTCACCAGGCGTGGATACCTTTACGGACACGAGCACGTCCGGGTTTATCTGCCTGATCCAGTCCACGTGTTTTCTGTGATCTTCAATAGAATAGACCGAGTGGAAAGGAAAGGGACTGAAAAGTGCTGTTCCTTCCACCGCCTCCCTGAGTTTCGCTACTGTGGCAGTGTTCTTGTCTCCAAGCAAATGGCCACCAAGGCCCGGCTTTGCACCCTGGGCGTATTTGAATTCCACGATGGGCGCTCGTTGAATCGTCTCTTCACTGACTCCGAAATAGCCGGTGGCAACCTGAGTAATGACGTTTTCAGAATAAGGCTCCAGTTCCTGGGGAAATCCTCCCTCACCTGTGCAAGTGAAGGTTCCTAAGTGGGCCGCGGCCTTGGCCCTTCCAAGCATTACCTGTATTCCTATGGAACCATAGGACATGCCGCCACCATATATGGGAAAGGGGAGTTTTATCTGAGGCCCCTGGTGTCGCCGGTTCAACTCCAAGCTCAGGTCCACCGATTGTGGGTCAAGGGGTGGTCCGGCTGGTACGAGTTCCAGGACGTCGAATCCTCCCTTACTCTCTCCCTCAGAGGTAATGTTTTCCCTGGTGACGGGGCGGTGTCCCCTGGCGCGGTTCCACGTCTCCACGATTAGCCTATGAGTCCACCTGTGGTTAGGTTGCACCTCCAGACGCTTGTCTGGCAGAATTCGTAGGGCGCCTTGAGGGCATTTGTCCCAACACCTGTCTTCACACAAAGGCCCCACGCATAGCTCGTCTACTGGAGGAGGCATTTCTCTCAGGCCCGCAGGCCACGAAAGAGCGTCAGATGAGCACACAACGGAGCAAAGGCCGCATTGGATACACTGCTCTGTGCGTTTTACATGCCACGGACCAAAAACCCGCTTCATTCGATTTTCAGACGGTTCGAGGATTTCTTCCGCAAGGGGTACGTCTGAAGGGACGCGGATGGTGGCGTCGGTCTTGGAGAGAGGAGTCAGCATACTGTTGAATCGTTCTTCCAGGATGTCGGCGAACAAGCCCCTGCCCACCTCACCCCTCAGTCGTCTTACATCCCTGAGGCCCATGGCGCCAAGTATTTCCAGCAACTGGTTTCGCCAAGCCGCCATAAGGTTGACAATCCTCCTGACAGCCCATTTGGGATCCAGGGAATCTATGTTTCTGCTGCATACCCCGTCAGCCATACGACATTGTCCGCATACCTTACAGCCCACAGCCACCAAGTGAGGCACATCCAGGACCACTGCATCTGCTCCCAACAGAATAGCTTTGGGAATATGCTCTGCTTTGGCGATACCCCCGGAGACAAGGAGACCTACCTGTTCCCGTAGCCCCGCTTCGACCAAAGCGCCATGGCTTTGTTTGATAGCATCGATAACGTTATGGGGATTGTATTCTCCTGACCATCCTCCTTGCCAGGAACATTTCAGGTGGATTACATCGAGACCTGCTCCTGCGAGTTCCACCACGCGATGGTGAGAATCTGGTGTGGCCGGCACTAGGACGAAAATTATTATGTCAGGATTTTTTTCCCTTAGCATCTCTGCCCTGTCCAACAGGGAAGGTCCGTCATCCAACTCCACCACCGATGCCCATTGCCAAAGAGGGGCGTGGGGCAGCCATGGGTGGTTTTGGGCTGGTTTGTATAGCAGGGCTCCATTGGCATCAAAGGCTGCCTCATCGAGGTGTATGATTGAGTGGTTACGATTTTCCCTCAGGTATCGCATGGCCCTGTCATCCATTGGGTCCCGCGGGTCCCATGATGAAGCAGCTCCCAACTTGTCCGCCAACTCCACATCGAGTATGGAAAAAGTGCGAAGCTCCATAGCGGCTCTTACTGTGGCTGAAGTTATTCTAAGTTCGTTTTTACTAAGAGGTGGGCGAGCGAACAATACCGGTATGGGAATCTCTCTGGTAAGTGGTATGTGAGACAACAGTCGTCCCTCGCTGTCAAAGGACAGGTTTGCAAGGTTGGGTAGTTTTCTTCCAATATCCACCTCGGTGGATATATGTTCTCTTCCGTGAATACCATCTCTTGTGGGTCTAACGATCTCGGACATGTCCGTCCATATTCCATCGAACCCCTCTCCTCTGAACAGACCTCCATAGCCAGCTCCATGCACGGGGATTTTCCCTTCCTTCGCCTCCTGCCAAATGGTGAGGATGGAATCAGCATCGAACGGTGGAGTTCCCACGTGTTCCAGTTCGGGATTTAGCGATACATCCAGGGCGCGCCTGGGGCATTGTTGAACGCACACGAGACAAGCCCTGCACAGATGGCTTTGAGGTTGGGCTATCTGTCTGGGATCTTCCACCTGTCTGGAGTGTACGTCGTAGATACAGCTTTTTGTGCATTCTCCGCATGAGATGCATCTGTCCGAACGAGAAACCAGGTACCTGCCCAACGGTTCGTGTATTTGTTTTGTAGACTCGGTGTGTATTTCAAATTTTCCGCTCATGTCATACCTAGATCGCCGTCAGGGTAACGCTGCGTCCATGGCTTTTTGTCTTTTAGAGTCCACTAGGTTTGAAAATTCACAGATCGAGTTTTTGAAAACGTCTTCACCCAACTCTTGGATAGCAATATCTTCGAGAACTTTCCATTCGTCCAATAAATCGAGTCCACGAGCACAAACCTCCTGGCACTGTCCGCATGCCAGGCATTGTAAGGCGTCGGAAAGGCGTTTTTTCGAATAAACTTCACCTTGATGGATTGCCTTTAGAAGCGATAGCTTGGATCTTGCCGATACCGTCTCAGAGCCGGTCACGGAAACAGCGGGGCAGGTTGTTACACAGGCACCACACCACACACATCGGTCAAAGACGGCTATGCGTTCTTCTCTTGATCCTGTTTTGCCTTTTAGCAAAGGACCCAACCCGGAAGCCACACGAAGCATGGTTGGGTAGACTCCCCTTGCCATCACCAATGGCAGCATCTTGGCTTTCGTACCGACTTTGAAAAATTTACCCGGGTTGCACAGGTTGTGAGGATCCATGGCTTTCTTTTTTTCCCGCAATTCTTTCATTCGTCTGGCGCCAAATACATTTTTCGCAAAGGGCGTATTCCAGATTCCCACTCCATAAGGGCTTGCTCCCTTGCGCTTGGCCAAGGACGTAAGAATTGCAGCCAGGGGGGTTAGCATCAAGTGGTTCCATCCCCTTTTAGGATCACATGGAAACATGAACAGTATCAACATGAGTACTTGGCCTTTTGATTTTACCGCGTGTCCATGCATCAACAAAGGCGTGTTAAATCTGGCGGCTTTTTTCCTTGCTGCTTTGGTAAGGCTTTCGACCTTGTCCAAGGGCACCATGGCTTCAGACGCAAGAAAAATTGGGCCAAGATGGTTGTCCATGGGAAAGAATCGTTTACTCCACAAAAAACCTGCGGCTTTGTCTGTCAAGGTTTCAACGCCGGCTGGAATCTCTAGCGTGTTTGGAGCGTTGTTCCACATCACCAAAATGATTTCATGACCTGGTTTGGCTGAAAGTTCCGGATGGGCATCCGCTTGGCCCAGGAAAGTGATTTCGGTTGGACCATGCTCTAATTTGAGCAGCCATCTTATGGTCTCGATGGCATGGCCAAGAGAATCCACAGACAAGGCGAGGAAATAGGGATTTTTTGTTCGTTTGGCAACCTGCAGGGTCACGGATGCAAAAATACCAAGTTGACCTTCGGTCTGGAAAAAATCATGAAAAGTCTTATGAGACGAGTCTATCTGTTCGAGGGAACCGTCGGGATAAACCACCTCCATATGACGTATCTGTCGGCAAACCGGACCTTCGGTCAATGAACCAAGGCCCATGCCTCCAGTTGCAGCCCAGCCTCCAATGGTGCCGAAGGCGTTGGAAGGTCTCGACACAAGCTCCAGTCCAAAGGATGAAATGGCGGACTGGAGCTGAAAAAAAGTCGTACCAGCCAAAACTCGAACCTCTGATCTGTGTTCGTCAACGGATACAATCCCGGACATTTTTGAAAGGTCGAGTACGGCTCCACCTGAAACAGGCACGGAGCCTCCCAGTCCGGTGGACCCCATGGCTCTCGGGGTAAACGGAATCTTTTTGCGGTAGAGGATTTTTACTGCTTGCGACAGTTGTCGTGGTATGAGCGGTTGTATGATCATCTGCGGCTTGGTGGCAGAGAGCATTCGGGAGAACAATCCAGGTGGTTCACCCATGTCACGATAGTATGGCTCGAGTTCAAGGAGGGATGTTTTGATTTTTTTCGGATCGACCCCTTTAGATGCGACCAGTGCAGCGAGTGAGGAAAGCTCTTCTTCGCTCAGCTCGGTCGGCATGATCCTGCACCCTCCGGGCAACTGCGACACAAACCACAGGAACAAAATTGCACCAGGTGTCCGCATCACAGAAAGCGGGAAAGTATCACGGGTTTGGCAAACGAATCAACCTAGATTTCCAATGTCGTTCGCTAATGATGGAATCGGCGGTGCCTTTTTAGAATTCTAATAAGATCTTTTCTTTTTCTGTCCTTTGCAAGGGCATAGGCGTTTTCGCCCGACTTGGTGCATGTTGAAGGATCCGCCCCATGGGACAATAGGGTTTTGACCATCTCGCTGTGATTTTTCCAGATTGCCAGGTGAAGGGGAGTCCATCCGTTTGCATCGGGAATATTGGGATCTGCCCCGTGTTGAAGGAGCAATTTTACCAACCCTGGGTGGTTGTTGGTAACAGCCGCACAAAGGGCGGTTCCTGAAGCGCTCATATTGTTGTCGAATTTGAACAAAACCGATGGATTTGCGGAGTGTTCAAGAATAATGTTTGTCACCAAAGCACTTCCCATGGATGCAGCCATGTGCAGGGTGGCGTTTTTGATGGAACGTATGTCCAGGCACATGGACAGCTCACCATCCTTGGCTATTTCCCCGAAACATTTTTTTGCCAACCACCTTATTGGGCGCTGGCCAAATTCATCCTCGGTCATGGGGTCGGCGCCGGATTGTAAAAGCATCCGAGCAGTCAACCAGTGTTTGTTTTCTGCAGCAAGAGCCAATGGTGTCTTTCCGTGTTTGTCTTTTCGTTCGATGTCTGCTCCGCTATCGATAAGTATTTTTGCAATTTCCATATTGTCGAATTGTGCGGCTAAGTGCAGGGGAGTTTGCTTTTCATTGTCCTGTGCGTTTATCTTGGCATTTCTAAAGATCAGTCTGTCTATGAGTTTGCTCTTGTTTTGTTCCGCTGCAAAGTGAAGGGGCGTCCGGCCATTGGAGTCTACGACGTTTGGATCAGCGCCTTTCCTCAGAAGAAGATCCAGCAGGTTTTTATCTTGCCGCCAGTTTTTTCCTGAAAAAAAGGCGTGGAGCGCGGTCCGCCCGTCTCGTCCGTGAGCATTTGGATCCACCCCTCGACTCAGCAAGTTGAGAGTTGACCCGTAAGATCCTTGTTCCACGGCCAGGATGAGCATATCCGCAGATGGAGCAGGTAGATGCTCCATCTTGGAGAGGGAATATAGTTTGTTTTTGGGTGGGTCGTTACATGAAATCGCCGCAGCGGACAACGCCATAAGAAATACGAAGAAATTTTCTGCGAATTCATATTTCCTCATGAGTAATATAGATACCACAAAGAACAGCTTTGTATAACTTCTTCATGGAAATTGTTGTTTGTAACTATATACTCATGACCCATGAACGAACTGGAATTCTATCGATGGTTTGCCTACTGCTGGATCTCAATCGCGCTTCTCGTGTTTGTTCTGCTGTTTTTCATCCAGGCGCCTTACGGACGGTTTACTCGAGAAGGTTGGGGACCGAGGATGAGCAGCAGGTTGGGATGGATACTGCAAGAAGCGCCGGCCGTGTTTTTGATGTTGCTATTCTGGTGGACGGGTGATCGTCGGTTCGAGATGGTGCCATTGGTATTGTTGGTCATGTGGCAGATTCATTATATCCACAGGACCTTTGTTTTTCCCTTCAGGCTCAGGGGGGAAAGGAAGCAGACCACGGTACTGACAGTGGTAATGGCGATTTTTTTCAACCTGGCAAATGCATATATGAATGGGCGTTGGTTATTTTTCCTCGGCCCGCATTATTCCATCCATTGGCTGACGGACCATAGATTTTTAGGCGGGATGTTTTTATTCTGGACAGGCTTTATCATCAACAAGCATTCGGATCATATTCTCATTACCCTGAGAAAACCAGGAGAGATCGGATACAAGATTCCCAACGGCGGAATGTTCAGATTTGTCACGGCTCCAAACTACCTGGGTGAAATCATTCAATGGGCGGGATGGGCCCTGGCTTGTTATAACCTGGGTGGGCTGAGCTTTTTCGTGTGGACTGTTGCAAACCTTGCACCAAGAGCGTTCGCAGCTCACAGGTGGTATCATGAAAAATTTCACGATTATCCTGCGAACAGAAAGGCACTGTTGCCTTTCATAGCGTGAGCTATCAGCTGAAAAGCGCCCTGGATACGTTCAAAAGGGCGGTCTTGTCAGAATGGTCCGAATGGTCTTTCCAGTGTATTTGTACAAGGCTGGGAATGATGATTTTTTCGAATACGCCTTCTCGCTTTACTTCTATGGTGTAGTTTACGGTTTTTTCAGACGAGATCCGACGAGTTACCGAGGCTTTCTCGAGTCTGCCGTCAGGAGCTATTTCTAACAGGATATCTATCGGCTCGTGGTCGATGATGATTTTGGCCACGGCATGTCGCTCGTCGAGTCGCTCCCAGATGG
>CAYSLH010000259.1:0-7601 GCA_964431605.1 uncultured Myxococcales bacterium | reverse complement strand
TGGAAGCAGCAAACAAAGTCGGTGGCGAAGGCACCATTGTTTTTGGGGATATCATGGATCCTAACTCCGAGATCTCCAAGGTGTTGCGCTCGAGGCATACAATTCGCCGTAAGCCCAGCCTGGGAACCAGCCCGCAGGTCTACTACCTGCTGTGAGGTCGTCATGCTAGAGCACGCGTTTAAAGGAAGTAAAAAATACTGGACCTTGATCGGAATCCTTGCCGTTGTGGCTTGTGGTGGCGTTATTACTTTTCTGTATCAGCTCAAGGTCGGTTTGGGTATCACTGGAATGAGCAGGGATGTGAGCTGGGGTTTTTATATATCGCAGTTTACTTTCCTTGTGGGTATTGCTGCTTCGGCCGTTATGGTCGTCCTGCCGTATTATCTGCACAATTACAAAGCCTTTGGTCGCATGACGATCCTTGGAGAGTTCTTGGCCATACCCGCTGTTGCCATGTGCATCCTGTTCATCTTTGTGGACATGGGTCAGCCCATGAGAATCGTGAATGTCTTCCTTCATCCAACTCCCAATTCTCCAATGTTCTGGGATACGGTGGTGCTGATGGGATACCTGTGCCTGAACGTGGTTATCTCCATGGTCACTTTCGGTGCCGAAAGGAAGGGAGTGGCTCCTCCCAGGTGGATAAAGCCTGTCATTATTCTTTCCATCCCTTGGGCGGTTAGCATTCACACCGTTACGGCCTTTCTTTATGCTGGTCTGGAAGCGAGGCCTTTCTGGATGACGGCCATTCTAGCTCCGAGGTTTCTGGCATCGGCCTTTGCGTCCGGCCCAAGCCTGCTTATCATCCTGGCTCTCATTGTTCGCAAGTTCAGTAAGTTCGATCCGGGCAAGGAGGCCATTGGGAAGCTGGCCCAGATTGTCACCTATGCCATGGCCATCAACGTGTTCTTCGTGCTGGTGGAAGTGTTCACCGGTGTTTACAGCGATATGCCGGAACACTATCATTCATTTCAATACTTGTTCCTCGGCCTTGACGGTAAATCCATGTTGACCCCATGGGCATGGGTGTCAGTGGTCCTTTCGGTGGGAACTTTGTTTTTCCTGCTTTTCCCCAAGATTCGAAAAAATGAATCACTTTTGGCCGTATTGTGTGCCGGGGTAATAGCAGCGTTATGGATTGAAAAAGGACTCACCATGGTCATAACCGGGTTTATTCCCAATCCCATGGACCATGTCACCGAGTATTGGCCCACTCTTCCCGAGGGTATCATCAGCCTGGGGATTTATGCCATTGGGTTCCTGGTGCTGACGGTGCTTTACAAGATTGCCGTAAGCATAAGGGAGCAATTGGAGGTAAAGTGAAGCCTGCCAGGTTATAGGGACTGAGGTAGATCGCTAAGCAAATCCATGCCGTACTGACAGGAAAAACGTCAGTACGGTTTTTTTTAGGAGAATGGAACCATGCCAGGACAAGAAAATGACGTAGTGATAGTGGGTGCCTCGGCGGCCGGACTCAGATGTGCAGCCAGGTTGAGGAGACTACAGCCGAAAAGAGCAATCACCGTAGTGGAGAAGGGAGATGTTTTTTCCCTCGCTGCATGTGGAATGCCTTACGTGCTGTCCGGTGACATACCAGGAACGAAGGAGTTGCTCACAACCGATGATGGCACCATCAGAGACCTGAGATATTTTTCCGAGGTAAAAGGAATCAAGATTCTTGCCAATACCGAGGCATTGTCAGTGGACGTGGAAGATCATCTCCTGCATGTGCGTGGCACAAGTGGAGAGACGGATATTTCGTGGGGCGAGTTGGTATTGGCTACAGGCGCTAGACCCAGGCAACTCGTGGGTCAGCCACGGCATCCAAGGGTAACGGCGTTTCACAGACTAGACGATCTTCGGACCCTGGATGATGGGCTAAAAAAGGGAAAAATAGGTCGTGTGGTTATTGTAGGCGCAGGACTCGTGGGATGTGAGCTGGCAGAAGCATTCAAAGCCATGTGGGATGCCCGGGTGTGTCTATTAGAGGCAGGCCCCTGGCCTTTGCCCCAAGTGTTAGATGCACAGGCAGGTGCAGTGGTCGCCCATGAATTGAAGAGTAACGGGGTTGAACTTTATTGTGACGAATTTGTAAAGAGCATTTGCGCTGATGACCATGGCGTTGAGGTCAAAACCTCTGTCGGGGTACACAAAGGAGACATGGTAATCGTTGCATTCGGTGTGCAACCGGTGGTCGAACTGGCAAGAAGCGCTGGTGCTGAAATCGGTCCAAGCGGGGCCATAGCTGTTGATGAGCGTATGGCAACATCGGTTGAGCACCTATGGGCGGTCGGAGATTGTGTTCAGGTGCGTCATGCTGTGAATGGAACCGCCCTCCACATGCCCATGGGGTCTTTGGCAAACCGACAGGGGAGGATACTCGCCAACATACTGGCAGGGCGCAAACAGACATTCGGGCCGGTGGCAGGCGCCATAGCCATAAAAGTGTTCGATTTGAATGTGGCAGCTGTTGGAATATCGTTGGACAAGGCCTTGAAAACCTTCTCTGATGCCCAAGCTGTGTGGAGTGCTCCCCATGACAGTGCGCATTACTGGCCGGAGAGTGAGACAATTTTATTGCAGATGGTGTTTGATGGAAAAACTCGTAAGGTGTTAGGCGTCCAGGCCGTAGGTAAGGGAGAGTGTGCCAAGAGGATAGATGTGGCAGCGCAGTTCATTCGCACGGGTGCCGTGCTGGATGATTTTTTGAATCTCGAGCACGCATATGCACCTCCCTATGCTCCGGCTATGGAACCTCTGGCTCAACTGGCCATGATTGCAGACAACCAGCTGGATGGAATCGCGGCAAAGGCACCCGGCCCGTATTTTGGCTCGCTAAAGATCCTCGATGTTCGAAACGATCAGGAGCGTGAGGAGATCCCCATTGACGGAGCTGATGTCCTTGCCATGGAGCAGAGCCTGGTGAGATCCAAAATATCACAGTTGCCCACAGAGCCTGTCGTGGTACTTTGCTCAAGGGGCACTCGTTCGGCCGAGGTGTGCAGGTTACTGGTCCAGCATGGCCTGGACGCTTGCTACCTTGGAGGGGGTGTGGCTTGGTTGTTGGCCATGGGACTGGTCCGGAAAAACTGAATTGGGAGATATGCTCATGTATCCTGTCATGCTAGATGTGCATGGACGAAATTGTCTGGTGGTGGGAGGAGGCCCTGTAGCCCTCAGGAAGGTGAAGGGGCTTTTAGATGAAGGTGCGATGGTTTCAGTGGTGGCGCAAAAGCCATGTGATGCACTGGCCACATTGGCAGGTGAGAAAGTATTTACATTATACGAGCGTGCATACGAGCAAGGAGAGGCATGTCGCGGATATGCGCTTGTGTTTGCTGCCACAGATGATCGTAAAACCAACAAGATTGTTTACGAGGATGCTACCAGGGCTGGGGTTTGGGCAAACGTTGCCGACGATCCGGAGCTTTGTTCTTTTCACCTGCCTGCAAGGGTTCAGTGGGGGCCATTGCAGATTGCTTTGACTTCCGATGGCAGGGCACCATTTGCCACGCGCAGGATGAGAAAGCTTTTCCAAAGGCGAATGGGGAAATCATGGAGACCATGGGCCGAGTGTGCCGCAATATTTCGCGACAAGGTAAGGAAGAATACAAGCGATGTCAGGAAGCAAAACCAACTTTTCGACGATTTTTTCTCTCGAACGATAGACGAGGAGCAACTCGTAGCTCACGCCCTTTCTTCAAAAGAGATGGATAGCATGATCAGTGTTGGTAAGTTACCTGGGCGTGATTCAAAATCAGAGGGGTTCGTGTCTTTGGTGGGGGCCGGACCTGGCGACCCTGGATTATTGACCATCAGGGCTTTGCAACGTTTGCAGGACTGTGATGCGGTGGTCTATGACAGATTGGCTTTGTCCGCTTTGCCTGGGACGCTTCCGGACAAGGTAGAGATGTACCCGGTGGGAAAGCGGCCTCACCATCATCCGGTATCACAGAAAGAGATCAATAGACTCCTGGTGCGTTTGGCAAAGCAAGGCAAAAAGGTAGTTCGTCTCAAAGGTGGGGATCCGTTCGTTTTTGGTAGAGGGGGTGAGGAGGCTCAGGAACTCGCGGATGCAGGGGTGCCCTTCGAAGTGGTTGCAGGTGTTACGGCTGGTATCGCCGCGTCAGCTTGTGCAGGGATTCCTGTCACGCACAGGCGGACATCGGTTAGGTTGACGCTGGTGACAGGACACGAAAGCGAAAAGGAGGATGGAGCACAGGTGCGTTGGGATCTTTTGGCACAAGATAAAAACGCGACATTGGTGGGTTACATGTCCATGGGCAACCTGCCTGGGATAACCCGGACTCTCATGGAGGCGGGTATGGACCCGGAGACTCCTGCAGCACTGGTACACAGGGGGTGTACAAGCACGCAGGTTGCACTTACAAGCAATGTCGGCAAGCTGGTCAAAGATGCAAAGGACGCCGGTATAGTACCGCCCTCGATTTTCATAATCGGTCCCACAGTGGGTTTATCCGATCGACTGGATTGGTTTTCAAAGAGGCCCCTGGCTGGAAATAGAATGGCAATTTTTCATAGGGAGAGCAGGCTTGCGAATCTTCTGGATTTGGCAGGAGCCGAGGTGGCTCGAATTAGTATGCCTATGAGCCAAAGCGCCAGAGTGCTGCTGGATAGCACACCCATTGACAGTGTGGTCTTTACCTCTGGATGGCAGGTTGGTGCCATGGATGAAAACGGCTTTGCAGATAAGTTTCATGATTCAGTACAGGCCCTTTGTATGGGGCGGGACACTTTTGATGCTGCACAGGACGCGGGATGGAAAAACGTGAAGAATTTTTCATGGGATTTGGAACTTTAGAATATCTGAAACTTCAATAAAATTTCCCGTCTTTGGTTGAAAATATATTTCAATTGCAACATAATCACTGTTCGATTGTTGCAACGCGATTTTTTGGAAACAACCTGGGACTGTGGCAATCGCAAGATAGGTAAACGTGATTTTTACAAGATTTGAATTTTCAAGGAGAGGAAATAAATGTTCATTATCCCATACTTGGTTGCGTATGCGGCTATCGCGGTATTTATCGGCGCGGTGTTGTTGAGAATTGTTTTCTGGACCAAGATGCCGGCTCATGTGCGCTGGGAGTTGTACCCGGTTGCACACGAAGGGAAAAAGGCATCTTATGGCGGTTCTTATCTGGAGGAGCCTGAATGGTGGACGAAGAAGCGCCATGTCTCTCTTTGGGCAGAGGCGAAGGCCATGTTCATAGAGATAGTTTTTCTGGCTGCCCTTTGGGAACATAATCGAAAGATGTGGTTCAGATCCTTTCCTTTTCACTTCGGGCTTTATCTCATCATCAGCGCAACTGGTATAATGGTGTTTGCATCCCTCTTGGCCTTGGTATGGCCAGTTGCAATATCTTCCTGGTTTGGTGGTGTGTTGCAGGTCTCGACCATTGTTTTCGCAGTTGCTGGAATGGTGTTGAGCTTGTTCGGGGCCATAGGGCTCATCCACCGCAGGTTGACGGATGAGGATTTGAAGGATTTCACTTCAGCGTCTGATATCTTTAATCTTCTATTTTTTGTGGGTGCTTTTGGGCTGGCGTTTATCACCTGGATAGCCACAGACCATGATTTTGGCCTGGTGAGTTATTTTGTGTTCAACTTGGTTAGTTTCAAAATGGCAGCGCTACCTGTTACCGGTACGCAGGCTGCTCTTTTTGGCTTGACGGTAATATCCCTGAGCGCCTTGCTTGCTTATATTCCCCTTACTCACATGTCTCACTTTGTGGGTAAGTATTTTGCTTATCATTCCATAAGGTGGAACGATGCTCCCAACTTGAAGAACGGCAAGGAAGAAGACGAGATCGAAGGGCTTCTGACCCTTCCTGTGAGTTGGTCTGCCGAACATATTGGAGGGGATGGTAAAAAGAGTTGGGCACAGGTGGCAACGGAGGAGGTGAAAAAATGAAACGGCCACCCAGTGTAAAGACTATCGCTAAGGGCACCGAACCTCTGGCAGAAGTAATATGGCAAGATCAGCAACCGTTGCCCCCTCCTTTCGACAAGGCGGATATCGAGCCGGATTTCAAAAGGCTTACAGAAAAAGCCAAGGAAACACTCGTAGTGCTCGATGATACAATAGCCTTGAATATACCAGTTCCCGAGACCAAGGAGCAGGAGGAGAAATTTGTCAATGGGTTCATAAGCGGGTTGAGAAAGAGCCTTTCGGCAGAGAATAACTGGACCTTTCTGCAACCATTCATGTTATCGTTGGAGCATTGTGCCAAGTGCCAAACTTGTTCTGATTCGTGCCACATATACTTAGAGAGCGGGCGAAATCCATTGTATCGACCTACCTATCGGTCCGAGATCCTCAGGAGGATCTATCTGAAATACATACAGGGTAAGTCTACTTGGCACCATGGAGACATAGATCTGAACTGGAAAACAGTCACGAGATTGATCGAGCTTTCATACAGGTGCAACATCTGCAGACGCTGTGCCCAGACTTGCCCTATAGGATGTGACAACGCGTTGATGGCAAGGGAAATTAGAAAAATAGCCTCGCAGGAAATGGGTATTGCTCCCAAGGAACTTCATGAAAACGGGTCGGTACTTCAGCTGAAGGTTGGGTCTTCGACCGGCATGAATTCTTTGGTTGTAAAAGACAATGTGGATTTCATAGACGAGGATACCTCGGAACTAACCGGCATCGAAGTTCATACGCCTTTTGATAAAAAGGGCGCAGACATTCTTTTGATTCACAATGCCGGAGAAATCATGGCCTGGCCTGAAAACGTGGGATCCTTCAGCCTTATTTTTCAACAGGCAGGACTGGACTGGTGCATGTCGTCACAGGCTCCCGCCTATGACGGAATAAATTACGGTGTTTTTTACGATGATGTACAGTTTGCTAGAACTGCGGTTCGGCATGCCAAGGTCGCCGCGGAACTTGGCGTAAAAAAGATCGTCATAGCCGAATGTGGGCATGCCAACAAGGCACTGACGGTGATCGCGGACAGGCTCCTTACCGGTGACGTAAATGTTCCCCGGGAAAACGCCATAGTCTTGTTGAGAGACCTTGTTTGTTCAGGCAAGCTGAACCTGGATCCATCGCGTAACGATTTTCCCGTCACCTTGCATGACCCGTGCAACATGGTTCGGCTCATGGGGATTGTCAAACCGCAGCGCGACATCTTGGAGGCCATATTGCCGCCTGGGCGTTTCCGGGAGATGGAACCCCATGGTGTTCACAACTTCTGTTGTGGTGGGGGATCAGGCTTTGCCATCATGTCGGGACACAATTTTGCCGATTGGCGTCATCATGTGTCGGGAAGAAGAAAGTTTCGACAGATTCTGGAAGCATTTAAAGACGAGCCCATGGATCCGGAACACCCCAAGTATGTCTGCGCTCCGTGTTCCAATTGCAAAGGTCAGATAAGAGATATCTTTGCATATTACGACGCCACCAAGAAGGCCGGCTTACATTATGGGGGCTTGGTGGAATTGATAGTCAACGCCATGGTGGAGGTGAAGCCAGGTTATATCAATTTCGAAGATGATATGTAATATGTAACTTTGTTATGCGCTTTTTAGGTGAGTGTCTTGGTGGAGGGAGGTAGAGGGGAGGGAAG
>CAYSLH010000258.1:0-7615 GCA_964431605.1 uncultured Myxococcales bacterium | reverse complement strand
GACTGCTGGCATCGACCATGTCACAGGACTACCCACGATGGACAATGAACAAACTGCAGCATTTGGCGGAATCGGGAAAATCCCTGGATGTTCCTCTCAAGCTGATATACGGGGACATGGATTCAAACGCTCCCGTCTCCCATGGTCAAGCCATCATCAGCTTGCTTCCAGGCACTGAACTCATCGTAGCGTCCGGATGCGGAACATCGGCCCAGATCGAACGACCCAAATGGACCGCAAGGGTCATTGAAGACTCTTTTCAGGATAAGTAACTGACAGCGTTTACAAATATCGCCAGCCCTTCGCCATGCTCCGGAAGAGATCGAGACCTGTTCCATTGAGGATGATTGGTGGGATGAATGTAAGCTTCCGGATGGGGCATGAGCCCAAACAACCTCCCGGTCGGATCGCATATACCTGCAGCCCCCCTTGGTGAACCATTCGGGTTATCTGGGTATTTTTCGGTAGGTTTACCTGACTTGTGATCCGCATACCGTATGGGGATGAGCCACCGTTGCTCCAGGTCCCATAGATCATGAGCAGATGGAGTAACAAGTTTCCCTTCACCATGCCTGACGGGTAAATCGAGCCTGGACAGTCCCCTGGTAAAAACACAAGGACTGTCCGGGTCCACCACCAACCTAACCCACCTGTCTTCGAATCTGCCCGAATCGTTGAAAGTCAGAGTCACCGCCTGCCTTGGTTCAACCGGGTTCAACTGAGGCAGGAGGCCCAGCTTGACCATCAACTGAAATCCGTTGCAAATGCCGATGATCAACTTTTCATCAAACACAAAACGCTGCACTTCATCCCAAAGGCGATTTTCTCCACCTGCAATTTTGGCATACCTGTATCGATTTGCGCCCGCCCTGGCCGCCCCCAGGTCATCTCCATCCATAAAACCACCAGGAAGACACAACAGCTGGAAATCCCGCAACCTGACATCCCCTGCCATCAGGTCCCATATTGGCGCTACCTGTGTATGTGCACCTGCCTTGGTGCACGCATAGGCAGTTTCAAGTTCGCAATTGGTTCCGTTTCCGGCAACGACTAAAGCTCTAACCTTGGCCACCAGGCACCTCCAGTCAAAAGCTAAGGGGTTTGGTCCAGGCCTGTTTGAGATTTTCAAGGGGCTCTTTGATTATCACCTTACCAGCCAGGCCCCTGACCACCATGAGCGGTTCTGTAATAACCTTGCCTACGGCCGCCATGCTGAACCCTTCCATGACGCTCTCGAACTGCTCGATATGAGTTTCATCAACCGACACTACCAATCGACCAGGGGTCTCGGAATACATTATCAGGTCATCCCTGCTTGGAATATCCCCTGGGACCTTTGACAAATCGACATCCAATCCCAACCCCCCTGCAAAAGCGCACTCAGCCAAAGCGACGGCCAGGCCGCCGTCAGAACAATCATGACAAGAAGACACCAGATGGTCCATCATAGCGGCATGCAGCGCCCGGTACATCATCATGGTATTTTCCGGGTCCGCCAGATGAGGCACCTTTCCTCCCACAGCCCCGGTTAGCTGATAATACTCTGAAGCCCCAAGCTCTTGTCTGGTATCGCCCAGAACGTAAATCGAACAGCCAGCTCGTTTGAAATCCATGGTGACGGCCTGTCTCGCGTCGTCCATGATACCCATGAGCGAATACAACAAAGTAGGCGGAATACTGATTCGCTCCTTTCCTATTATGGCATCGTTCTTCATGCTGTCTTTGCCGGAGATACACGCCACTCCATAGGCGACACATGTATCATAGAGTCCACGATTTGCACGCACCAACTGGCCCAGCTTGAAATCCCCATCGGGATTGCTCTCCGACAACACCGGATCGCACCAGCAAAAATTATCCAGTCCTACCATGCGATCCGGATCAGCCCCCACTGCCACAGCATTTCGTACGGCTTCATCGATGGCGCACTGGGCCATGGCATAGGTGTCCAGGTCTGAATAACGCGGACACACCCCATGGCTGACCACAACTGCCCGGTTCGAATCCAGCACAGGCCTGAACACCGAAGCGTCAGAAGGGCCATCATTGTCAACTCCGGTCAGTGGCTTGACAACTGTGCCAGCCTGAACCTCGTGGTCGTATTGGCGTACCCAATACTCCTTAGAGCATATGTTCAAACGACCCAGCATCTCCTTGAGCACCTGTCCATGCTCAACAGGTGCACGAGGGGGTGAGTCCTTCTGAGCGGGAGGCTCCCAACGAGCAGGAAGTTCCAACCTCGGCAACCCATTGTGAAAAAACTCCATATGCATGAGAGCTACTGTCTTTCCCTGGTCCAAGACTCTGAACATCCCGCTGGAGGTAAAAGCCCCAAGGTCCGTGGCCTCGACCTGGAATCTGTCGGCCAACTCCATGAACTCGTCCATCTTTTTCGGCGGCACGGCTACGGTCATGCGTTCCTGCGCTTCGCTCAACAGAATCTCCCAGGCGGCCAGCCCCTCGTATTTCAATGGGGCGTTGGTCAAATCCAGGTCCGCGCCACCAGGTTGTTCAGCCATCTCTCCCACCGATGAACTCAAACCACCGGCTCCGTTATCAGTGATTGCCCGGTACAGTCCCTTGTCCCTTGCCCGAAGGAGAAAATCCGTCATGCGTTTCTGAGTGATGGGATCGCCTATCTGCACTGCGGTGGAAGGAGAACCCTCATGTAGTTCCTCCGATGAAAAAGTAGCTCCATGGATTCCGTCAGCACCGATACGGCCCCCTACCATGACGATGCGATCGCCTGGCTTAGCAGCCTTGATGTGCCCAGGTCGCCTTCCCACCCTTGCAGGCAATAGCCCGCCAGTACCACAAAAGACCAGGGGCTTACCCAGATATCGCTCATCGAACAAAACGGATCCATTGATGGTGGGAATGCCGCTCTTGTTTCCACCATGCTCGACTCCCTCCCTCACTCCTTCCAGCACCCTCCTCGGATGCAATAGGCCCAATGGTACAGGTGCCTTCCTGAAAGGATCGGCCAGACAAAAAACGTTGGTATTAAAAATGAGCCTGGCTCCCATACCAGTGCCGAAAGGATCCCTGTTTACACCGACAATGCCTGTCAGGGCCCCTCCATAAGGATCCAACGCAGAAGGACTGTTATGAGTCTCCACCTTGAACACCAGGGACCATTCCTCGTCGAACTTCACCACTCCTGCGTTGTCCACAAACACGCTTAGGCAAAGGTCCCTTTTTCCTTTTTCCTCTCTGACCCTGGAGGTTGCACCTCTGACATATGTATCGAACAGCGAATCCACCACTTGCTCTGGGCCTTTGGATTCCAGGTAGTGGATCCTGGCGTTGAAGATTTTGTGCTTGCAATGTTCAGACCATGTCTGGGCCAGGGCCTCCAACTCCACATCCGTAGGCTGTGGCCCAAGGCCTTCCCGCATCCTCGTCTTAGTGACCTTGTCCTGTTTGAAATAATCCCTGATGGCGTGCAACTCGTCCAGGCTCAAGGCCAGCACCCGCTTTTTCGAAAGTTGCCTCAATCCATCGTCATCCAGGTCCAAATCGATCACCTGGACCTCGGGACGGCCCTCGCCCAGCACCCGCGGCACTACTGGCTCGAACCCACCTTGGCGCACGTATGCATGCCTGTCCAGGATCCTGTATTGCTGGATCAGGTCGTTCGCCAGAAGACCGGAGCACAGCCTTTTGACCTCAGCCCTATCTATGCCACCCCATAAAAGGTATTGCTTTGAGTGGTACACTCTTTCGTCCGGGCCGAAAGTCACCCCAAGAGCCATGCAGAGGGCTTCGGTCGCCGTTCGCCCAACATTATCAGTCACCCCTGGTCGGGATCCGACCTCCACTGCCCAGTCAAACGTTGCATCATCGGCCCAAAGAGGGTGATCTATGGACGAACGCTGCACTATGGGATCACACAACGGCTCTCCCGCTGCCCGTTGCAACTGAGAATAAGACAGGTCGGCATCCACCGTGTAGACATCCTGTACCCTGACGCGTTTCAAATGCAAGCCCAGTTCTGATTCAGCTCTTCGACGAATCTTTTCACCAGGTGCATCCTCAAACGAAGATCCAACCCCGACTTCAATACGATGGGCCATTGAAAACCTCCTAGTGATTCCATGCTCGTTGGCTATATTTCCCATCAGGTGCTCTCTGCTTCAGGTCGAGAGAAAGTAGTCCACTTGCAGTTGAACTTTTCGATAAGTAGATCATCCAACTTGTCCGCCTGTTCAGAAAGTCCAAGCAGTTCGTTGCCGATGCGATCTTTCTGTCCCGAAGCATAGAGGTCCGCTAAATGAACCCGGTATGAGAGGTAAATAAGATCGTCAGTCATGGTAAACCGGTACGGAGGGACAGGCTCTTGCAGCAGGTACCTATACAGCTCCACCAGATTTTTGCGAGGCAGCTTCACCAGGGGAGAGGTGGCATACAAAAAATCATTGTTGAAAACAAAGACCCTTATCTGCGCACTGCCCTTATAAAACTCCCAGTATAACGGACGTCCCCTCCTGGCCATTATGGGATCATAGCCATGCTGCTGCAGCTGCCCCTCCACGAATGTCTCTATATCGTTGAGGGTTCTTTGTTCGAAATAGGTATCTACAGAAATCTTCGCGCCGCAATTATCACAATAATCAGCCTTATTAGAAAGCAGCACCATACAGGAAGGACAACGAACGTTGTACCCGGTAGATACATCGTCGTCTTTGAACATTTCCATCTCTTCTGCCAGGTACTCCACTGGTAACGCGAATCCTATATTCTGGGCATCTCGATATACCTGCGTATTCATGCCGACGATCTCACCGTTTTCGTTGACCAGGGGTCCCCCGGAATTTCCAGGATTGATGGCTGCGTCCGTCTGAATGTATTTATTCCCCCTGTCCACATGCTCCGGTGACGACACGGTCCCCTCGGTGATGGTAAAAGGCAGATCGTATGGATACCCCAGGGCAAACACTCTCTCTTGCTGGACCACCTTGCTTGTCCCTAGGCGAACCTGGGGCAAGTCCAGTGGTTTCTGGAGCGACACGATGGCGATATCCCGCTGCGGATTTGCCACCAGAACCGAGCCTGCGCATTTTTCACCATTGCTCAACTCCACCGCTACGCGACGCTCGCCCTGTATGACATGAAAATTGGTGATCACCACATTGTCTTGCCGATAATACGTTCCTGATCCGGTTGCCACCCCTGTGAGAATCTTGACTACTGCATCCTTTATACGATCAATGGATTCCATTTTTGTCTCCCTTATTCGATTGATGCGAATGCTGGATCCATTATTTTCTGAAAGCTACTCCATGCAAGCTCGGCCGCCTCGACCCAGGGCCTGTTGCTGCACTTGGCAAGAGTACTGGTCATCTCCCTCTCCAGCTTGTGCGGAACGAAATACTTGTAGAGTGAATCATAGCAAGCATAGTAGTAATTCAAAACCACCCCGATAGAGCTGTTGTGTTGCCTGTCCTGCCTCGCCCAATCGTACCTCTGAGCCATGTTCTTTTGGCAACCGTCCATGTCCATGCTTCTCTTTGCATGCATGAAAAAAGTCGTCCTGTAAAAATCCCTGGTAAACTTTTCCTTCTCCAGTGTTCCAAACTCCATGTCCTTTCGCAACCGAGAGGCAATCTCTTCCACCCGGCCCTGGGACCACAACACCGAGATACTCTTTTCCAGGCGTGTTCTCAAATATCCCTGCGGTGCAAGGGTATAGTCGATTTTCATCAATGCGCAACCCAACACATCCACACTTAGTCCATGCCATCGCTTTGAGGAAAAATACCTATCGTACTCCATGGCCTCGTCAAGCAACGAATGGTATAGGTCCCATGCCTTGTCAACCCGGTCCTGGGACAAGTATTCCACTTGTTTTTCAGCCATAGGGATGGCACCGAACTCCTCGACGAATTCGTCATCATAACTGTCACCATTCATGCAGATTTCGTTGATAATCCCATAGATCTTGAAGGGCTCGGCCAAAGACATGGGACACGAATAATTGAAAAACAGACCATCATCATCGAGCTTGATCAACGCCAGGGTCAGAACGTTGGTATTGATATCCAGCACCCTTCTGAGCACAGGGGCAAGACGCTGCTCAGGGAGCTTCACAAAGGGAGCCGTGATGTCCAACCTGTCTGGCGTCACGGTAATATCCACCATCATCGATCCGTGGGGAAGTCGCCAGTGGTTGTTGTCGATCTCGTATTTTTCCGCCATCTCCCTATTTACATAATTCATAAATAGCCGGAAAGACTCCTCGAATTTCCCGGCATCATAAAGTTTGACACAAGACCGATAAAGATCCCGATCTATCTTGCTTTCGTATCGGTTGATCGGATCCATATACAAGGGAGACAAATCCATTCGATCCTCCGCATTTCGCCGAAGCTGTCCATAGCCGGCGCCAGAAAAACTCGTTTGTGAAACTGGTGATCGCTGTGGCTTTTGCCCTCTTTTTGTTATTTTCCTCAAAACAAGCACCAACAGCATGCCACCAGTTACTATCCAGAACAATCCATGACTCATTTAATAGACATCCTTATACAGAGAGTTGTATGGCTGGACAGAAAATCACCTTTTACCGGCGAATTTTCAAACATTTTATTTACCACCATACGGATTTTTTTATTTTTTTGCTATGAATACCGTGTTATTTGCTTTGCATACTCTATTGGAGGATTTCCATGCTTATCCCTATTTTGTCAGTGGCGCTGGCAGTATTGGCAGGGTTGTTTTTGATGATGGTCATGATCGCATCGAGACGGGCAGGTCGAATAGATTCGCTGGAGACCGAACTCGATCAATTGCGCGCCAGGGCCCAAGATGCCGAAGCTAAAATAAAAGACAAGACCAGGCAAATCGACGAACTAAGGTCCAAGCTGAACAAGGCCAAAGATGAAACAAAAAGAGCAAAGAAAAAGGCTTATGAGAAAACCTCTGTTCAGCCGGACACAGGATCACATTCAGGGAAGGAAGACAAAGAACTGGAAAAGCAACTAACTGAAGCCCGAGCTGAAATCAAGCTTCTCAAGCAAAAACTTCACCAGCAAGAAGAACAGAGCAAAGAAGCCTTGGAGCAAGCTGACAAGCTCAAATCCAAGGTGGCGGAACTCAAGACCAAGTTAGAAGAGCTGGAAAACGAACTCATCAAGGCAGGCAAGGGTGAGACGGACAGAGTCGTCAAGGCGGAAAAACGGGCCAAGGAACTGGACAAAAAGCTCGAAGTGGCAAACCGGAGGCTACGCACGGACGCACAGGTATACAGGGTAACAAACTCCAAGCTGGAACTGGCCATGGAAAAAATATCAGAGTTACAAAAACGCCTGGACAGAGCTGAGAAAATTCCCGACGGTAAAAACGAAAAAGTAAGCACCAAGGAACAAGAGTCAAAATCCCACTGACAAATCCAAAGATGTTATCAGCCTGGTCCACCCCCATGCATCGCCGAGTGGGGCTCTCAGGGCAAAAGAAGCAGCCAGCTTGCCAAATTGAATCCGAAGCACGGGCGCTGCGTAGGCGTACAACACAAACTCATTTTCAACCGCCCCCACCACCGGTTCGGCACTTCCCAACCCGCCGCTCATCTCGATTCCCATATATACCCACCCAAGTATGCTCCAATCCCATGTCAAAT
>CAYSLH010000257.1:0-7617 GCA_964431605.1 uncultured Myxococcales bacterium | reverse complement strand
CAGCGTCAGACGCAATGGGGGCCCACACAAAAAGAGCATACCCTTCAAGGTCGTCATGAAAAGTAGCACCCGCGGGTTTTCCCTCTATTCCGAACTGAAGAGGGTCCCCGTCATCATCCACGGCACGAACCTCAATTTCCAAGGTGTTTCCAGTCTTTACGGTTTTATTTCCGATCGGAATGATGGCTGGGACATGATTGGAACACGCGGCTAGCGATACTAAAAGAAAAAACGAAAAAAGCGCAATGATGATTCTAAGTGATACTTTCATAACATCTCCAATAATTGTCTCGATCGATTCTTGCCGATATTAGCATGAGTATACAGACTGCGGCAATACGCACAACGAACAGCTTGCATCTACATTCATGCTGTGGTCTTTCAGCTTGCACCATTAACTACATCGCTTTGTTGCCGACTTCGTGTTGTTGTGAAACCAGCACGGACCAACAAAACGATCAACACAAACAAACTGGTCCAAAGCGGCCAGTCTCCCAGGACTTGATACGGTGTTACGCCGTTCATCATTGGAACATCCCTGATGAGGGTCTCTGCTTTTTCCAGGCTTGTATGCTCCAGGACCCTTCCCGAAGGATCCACAAAGCACGAGATGCCCGTATTCGTGGCCCGTACCAAGGCCAGCCTCGATTCCACAGTACGCAATACGGCCAAAGACAGGTGAAGATAAGGCTCCGGGGTTTTTCCAAACCAAGCATCATTTGTAAGATTGATCAGCACATTTGGCCTTTGTGCGGCGATTCGGCGAGTAAAGGCCGCAAGAATATCCTCGTAGCATATCATTACGCCGAGTTTGTATTTACCCATTTGCAAAACATGGACATCGCTTCCTGCCGAAACCCCTGCCGATTCGGGCAACCATTTGTACAAAAAGGGAAAACTCTCACCCAAAGGGATATACTCTCCAAACATCAACCTGTATACCTTGTCATAAATCCCCAAAACCCTGCCATTGGGATCAAGCAAGATTGCCGAGTTCAGGAAGTCCACCCCGGGATGGGATATTGAACGACTTTCGGGATTGGGCCTGGTGGTCAATGAACCAAACAACAAGTATGTAGAAAATCCTCTTTGGGGTGATGTGCGATCTTTGATGGGTACGGCCTCATTACGATCTTCCGTGGCGTGGCGCGGAGCCACGCTGGAACTCGGGGGAATCCACGTTACATCTCGCGGAATATGCCCATATCCGCTAACCGAGTCGCTTCCTTTTTGGGTGGCAAAAGTCACCGGCGCCCAGTACGCGGTCTCGGGCCACACGATAAGCTCAGCGCCTTCATGGGCAACAGATGTTGACATACGTTGATGGCGTACAAGGTTATCCTCGATTTTCCTCGGGTCTTCCTTTTCCCATATGCCTACATCGGCTTCCACCAATCCGATCCTGAGAGTCTCGGCACGAGCCACTTGTGAATCTACCTGGGCTATCCTCACAAATCCATAGACTATGATCACAACCAATACAAAAAATGCGATGACAGAGCCCACCCATGCCTTTTTTCTTCCGAGGCGCCATGCCACCAGAGAGTCGAACAATGCCCCATTTATCATGGCGAGTAAAAAATCCAGCAACCCCACACCACCCAGTTCACAAACCTGTATCATGGGAACCCAAGCGGCCTGTGAGTTCGCGTAATACCAGGGGAAGATGAACCAGACAGAATACTCCGCCACTATGAACACCAAGGGAACCAATATCCAGTTGCTCAACCGAACCCACTTACGCACATATGAAAGCAACCACAGCCAAAGAGCAAACACGAGCCCCTGGTATACCACGAGCAGCATCGTCAACAGGCCGGATGCAAAAAAACCCATATGCCCAAAATCCATGAGCATTGGACAAATCCACCAAAAAGTACCGGCGTTGGCCACTGTTCCAGCCACGAGCCCCAAGAAAAAATGCCCCTTGTGACCAGTACCCCTTACCGCCCATAATATAGGCACAAGAGCAATCCAAGAAAGGTAAAACATCTCAAAAGGAGCAAAGGATAAAACCACCAGGCTCCCGCCAAGGATGCTCAATCCAAGACGCCACGTACCATTGCCAAACCTACTATTACCAGCCATAGCTAACCACCCAAGCAGGCTTCTACCGACAAAAAAAACACCAGGCAACAAAAAAGGCCACCATCAGGTGGCCATTATAAACAGATAAAGACTAAAAAGCCTGCTATTGCAATATGAGCTACTTCTCAGACTTTTCTGTTGCTTCTTCGGTTTTGCTTTCTGCAGCCTCTTCGGCCTTGGTTTCGGTTTTTTCTTCAGCCTTGGTCTCTGCAGCTTCTTCGGATTTGGTCTCGGTTTTTTCCTCTGTCGTGGCTTGTGCCGCAGGCTGAGTTTCGGCTTTTTCCTCTGTCTTGGCTTCTCCCTTGGTCTCACCCTTGTTAGGATTCTTGCCAACCATCATGGCAACGGCCCTCGGACCGATGGTAGCCATCTCTGCCAGGAGCGCATCCTCGGCAGTGGTCTGTTCCCAATGCATGGCAACAACGATCTCGTCCTTGTACGGGTCGTAAATGCCACCCAGCACTCTGAGCTTCAAGCTCTTGGGAATGGGAGAACCCAAGGAGTCAATGTGTAACACTACGATGTAGTCGAACTTGAGATCAGGCATGTTCAAAAGTTCGCCAACTTTTTCTATCAGTGTCTTGAGCAGGTTCGGTACAACAGAGTAATCCTCCCCAGAGCATGAATCCCACTGTACGCTGTTATGGTAAAAAGCAGCATGGTTCATGCCTCTTGCCAGTTTCCAGCTGAGATCGCCCAGTCCGATTTTCTGCAAGGCAGGCTGAATAGGCTGCAACGAAATGCCGGCAGAACCGAACTCCGCTACAAAGCTACCAAACAAAGCTGCCGCCAGCTTGTCCTTGTCGCCGGGCAAATAGCGCATGTCAACGGGCATGATGAGAAATTTCTTACCTTCCATGTCCACATAACCGGGTGAACCAGCAGGACGCCAGATGCTCTTTCCACCACAGCCGACCAACAATGAAACCGACATAATCGCAGCAACCACCAAAATACTTTTTCTCATTTCCCAACCCTTTCTTTCAAATGAAAACCAACTCGTTGATAAAAACTCATTTTTCTTGAATTGCACAGGTTGTATACATGTCTGTGCCCAATGTCAAGGTCACTCCTTTACAACCGGACTCCCATTGTCTCTTGACTCGACATTTGATGAAGAAGCTGAATCTTGGTTTTTGTCAGGCAAGGTGCGGCGCATGATTACCTTGCCCTTGGCATCCCGCATTGTCTCCACAATCTTATCGCCATCAGATCTATACTCGCTCTGTACGCGGACCGTTCCATCAGGCTCCAAGACAGTCTCCCGCAATAGGCCCCGGGGTGTGTATTGCCTTTTCATGACATACTCCACCCGGCCGGCGACCTTCTTGGTGACCTTTGTCGTTCTTCCCTGCTCATCCAGATCTGTGATGATTTCCACCTGCTGCCATTTACCGTTATCAGGAGAAGAAAATCTGTAGATGTTACCCAACTCGTATACATTGAGGCCCCGGGGCTTTTCCTTGAAAATTCGAGTTTCCTTGATGACCCTGGCCATCGAGTCATAATCCATTCGATAGGTAATCAATACCGAGCCCTTCTCGTCTATAAGGTCCACCACATCAGGCATGTCTCTACGTCCCTGAGCCCTGTAACGTTTTTTTTGTGCCGAACAACCTATGGGGTTAGCCAGATGTAGTTTACCAGGTGACTTTCGCTCCATGGAGGAATAACAAAATACAGGTTTTACCGACTTCGAAGATGACTCTGTTTTCGAACAACCCAAAATCGACGGTCCGGACAAGACAAACGCAACAATACAAACCAGTCCATACAAAGGACTGCCCTGAAAGATGCAATCTCTAATTGACCAGCTGGCGTCCATAAGTAAAACCGCGCTCGAAAGCGCTCAGGTTCAACCTTTCGGTCCCCCTTGGAACCGAACTCTCCACCGCTTTTCGCATGGCTTGTTCTGAACACACGTCAGACAAGGCAGTGAAAAAACCGACCATTACAATGTTGAGTACCATCTTGCGGCCGAGTTCTTCGGCAAACTTGGTGGCGGGAATTCCGTAAACCTTATGGCTCCCTGGAAGCTCGCCAGGTTTGACCAGGCTGGATTCATAAAGGATCAATGCTTCCGGTCTGACCTCTGGCAAAAACTTCAGGAACGCAGGTTGAGACATTGCCATCAATATATCCGGATTGGTAACCATTGGGTACAGGTTTCGATCTGTATTGACCACCACCTGACCAGAGCACGACCCGCCACGGGCTTCCGGACCGAATGACTGGGTAAGGGTTGCGTCTTTTCCATCATAAATGGAAGCGGCTTTACCAATGATCATGCCGGCCATGATTACACCTTGGCCGCCAAAGCCGCCAATCTTTATTTCAACGCGGCTCATCGCTGCACTCCTGTGGGATAAGGTACGTACTTATCCCTTAGCTTGTTGGAAAGTTCATGGTCCATGGCTTCGAGTTGAGTTGGCCTATCCCTGTCTATGAACTTGCCGACTATGATTTCTCCACCAAGGTCAATTTCCACAGAACGGGTATCCGCACCATTTATCACCTTTGAGTGCTCCTTGTAAAAACGCATACCTGCCAATCCATCGCCCAGTCTGTTTCGCCTCTGGTATATGGTGGGGCAGGGCGCAATCACCTCAATGAAGCAAAACCCTGGTTTTTTCATGATCTCCTGCATCGATTTCACCAGCTGACGTACGTGGAAAGTCGTCCAACGAGCCACATACACAGCACCGCTAGACTCGGCAAGAAACGGCAAGTTAAAAGGCCTGTCATAGGTGCCGTATGGAGCCGTGGTGGCGATGGAATGCAAGGGAGCTGTCGGCCCGACCTGCCCACCTGTCATGGCATAGGTGAAATTGTTCACACATATTACTTTTATGTCCGCGTTTCTCCTCGCTGCATGAATGAAGTGGTTTCCTCCAATGGATACCAGGTCTCCCTCTCCGGAAAACACCCACACGTTCATGTCCGGCCTTGCAGTCTTGAGACCAGTTGCAAATGGAATGGGTCGCCCATGAGTGGTGTGGAAAGAGTCCACCTTGAAGTACCCTGCTATGCGTCCTGTGCAGCCTATGCCCGAGACCACTGCGAGTTTTTCCGTGTCTGCCTTGAGTTTTTGCAAGGCCCTGACAAAGCAGTTGACCACTATGCCTATACCACAGCCGGAGCACCATATATGCGGCATGCGGTCCATGCGCAAAAAGGGCTCCACAGGGTTCATCTCCTTAGGTACGCTTTTCTTGCTCATTTTACCACCTCCTGCACCACGTGGAGGAGTTCTTCGGGATCGTGCAAAGCGCCGCCTCCATGCCCTGCCAAGACGACCTTTGCGCGACCGGCAACCAAACGCTCCACCTCGTAGACCACTTGACCATAGTTCAACTCGGCTACGATGAAAGCCTTTGCCTTTTTCGATAACTCCAAGAGCCTCTTCTCGGGAAAAGGCCACACGACAACGGGTCTGAATACTCCCACCTTCAGCCCCTTTTTCCTAGCCAACTCCATGGTACGAATGACGATCCTCGAAGTGATACCGTAAGCGACTAAAACCACATCCGCATCTTCCACCTGGTACTCTTCATATATGGAGATGGAGTCCGCATTTTTCCTAATCTTGTCCACCAGCCTGCGCACCAGCTTTTCCTGGGCCTCGGCGTCCATGGCAGGGTAGCCCTTGTCATCATGTGTAAGACCAGTGACATGAAATTTGTACCCTTCACCTACAGGCGGCATGGGAGGAACCAATGTATCGTCCTCAAGTGCGTATAGCTCATAATCATCTGAAGGTGGTTTTTGAGTATATTTTCTTGGAACGATCTCGATCTCATCCGCCTCGGGTATGACAACCCGCTCTGTCATGTGGCCTACGCTCTCGTCCATCATGAACATCACCGGGACCCTGTACTCCTCAGCCAGATTGAAAGCTGTGATGGCCAGGTCAAAACACTCCTGAGGTGAGTTAGGGCTGATGGCGATTATCTCATAATCACCATGGGAACCCCAGCGTGCCTGCATCATATCACCCTGTGCAGTCAGGGTGGGCAACCCGGTGGATGGGCCACCTCTCTGAACATTTACAAACACGCATGGAGTCTCGGTCATCGCGGCCAGCCCTACATGCTCCATCATGAGAGAAATACCAGGGCCGGAAGATACTGTCATAACCTTCTTACCACCCCAGGCTGCACCCTGAATTGCGATAGATGAGCCGATCTCGTCTTCCATCTGCAAAAAGACCCCGCCGACCATGGGGAATCTCCGTGAGATCCTCTCCACCACCTCGGTGGAAGGAGTGATGGGATAACCGAACGCACACCTGCACCCGGCAGCCAACGCTCCTTCACAACAAGCATGATCACCATCGAGAAAATGTGCTCCTGTCAACACACCCTTGGGATCAGCTTTCATCATTCCACCTCCTTGTTCCTGTGCCTGACACCATGTATGGCAAAATCAGGACAGTACAAGCCACACAAGTCACAACCGTTACATGCTTCTATGTTCACGATTATGGGTGGGTGGTAGCCTTTCTGGTTCATCTGCTCATCAAGGGCAAGAACCTTTGTAGGACAGAACTCCACACAAAAACCACAACCCTTGCATCTTTCCCTTACGATGAATACCTCACCGTAAAACTTACCCCTTTTAGCAGGAGCGCCGGTTTTACCGGTCTTTGAGGCTGCATTTGCTGCACTCATTTCGTCCCTCGCTTGACCTTAGGCCCCAAGGGCCTCTTTCATTCTAATGCCAATTTCAGCGGGGCTTTGGGCAACGCTCACCCCTGCCGCCTTCAAAGCCGCCACTTTCTCTGAAGCGGTTCCCTTTCCACCTGCGATGATGGCTCCTGCATGTCCCATGCGCCTTCCGGCGGGAGCGGTGGAGCCAGCGATGAAGGCCACCACAGGCTTGGAGCCCTTATCCTTGATCCAGGCTGCTGCCTCTTCTTCTGCCTGGCCACCTATCTCTCCGATCATGACCACACCCTCTGTGTCAGGATCTTTTTCGAACATCTCCAGACAATCGATGAAATCGAGCCCCTTGATGGGATCGCCTCCAATTCCTATACATGTCGACTGTCCAATGCCAAGCCTGCTTAGCTGGTCTACCGCCTCATAAGTCAAGGTGCCGCTTCGGCTTATGACTCCCACGTGACCGGGATTGTGAATTGCGGCAGGCATGATACCGAGTTTGCATTGCCCTGGGGTGATCACTCCCGGACAGTTCGGACCCACAAGAAGTGTTTTCTGCGGGTCAAGCGTATGTTTGACCTTCAGCATATCTAGGATGGGAATCCCTTCTGTGATGCAAACCACCAGGCGGATACCAGCGGCGGCAGCTTCAAGGATTGCATCGGCAGCACCGGCAGCAGGAACGAATATGCAGGACGCATTGGCCCCTGTTGCGTCCACTGCTTCGGCTGTCGTGTTGTACAACGTAACCCCCTCCCATTCGGTACCTCCCTTGCCCGGATGGGCAGCAGCCACAATGTTGGTCCCATAATCGATCATGGTCTTGGCATGAAACTTTCCGGCACTGCCAAGGCCCTGGATCAGCAAC
>CAYSLH010000256.1:0-7630 GCA_964431605.1 uncultured Myxococcales bacterium | reverse complement strand
AGCCTCTGGTGTATGGCAAGCACTCATCACCACTGCTGCTGGCTTGGTCATCGCCATTCCAACTTATGCCATGTACCGATATTTCCGATCCAGGATCGGCAGAATGATGATGGAAATGGAGACCAATGCATTCGACCTTGTTCAAATTCTTACTTCCACCAGCGGGTCTGGCAAGGATGATGGAGACGGCGCGTGAATTTTTCAGAAAAAACCAGTGACGATGAAGAGATCACGCTGGAGTTGACACCTCTCATCGATATGGTCTTTCAGCTGCTTATCTTTTTTCTCCTTACGACCACGTTTGCTGTAAATGTAAAGGAGGGAGGGCTGGAACTCAATCTTCCCAGGGCTAAATCCTCTGAGATTCCGTCCATGGTCAGCCACTTAGTGGTGGCTCTTCTAAAGGATGGAAGGATGGTAGTCGGAGGTGAAGCTTTGGATGAACAGTCCCTTAGAAAAAAGTTGGAAAAAATCCACAAGGAAAAGCCTGATACCATGGTGATCGTCCAGGCCGACCGGCTCGTGCCCCATTGGCGCGTTGTAAAGGTCATGGATCTTGCCACTACCATTGGACTGAAGCGCTTAGGTATCGCAACGGTCGAGGAGTGAAGCAGCATTGAGAACCGGAGAGAAGATACTCATTGGTGGGATTGTCTCCCTGGCCCTGGGCTTGGGACTTTATACAATCCTGGGTCCAACTAGTGGAAAGCAGGTAAAGCTGGAGGCTGACCTGAAGAAGCTCAAAGCGGAAAACCAGCGTCTTGCAGAGGAAAATCATCGATTGACTCTCGAGGTCGAGGCGTTACGAAACAGGCAAGATTACCAGGAAAAGGTCATCAGGCAGGAACTGGGCCTGCTGAAGCCAAACGAGATTCTGATTCAGCTTCCACGAAAAAAACAAAAGACAACCAAAGGTGTCTCAAAGATTCCTGGTGGCGGCAGTCGACCAATGGGAGTGAAATAAATGGCATTGGGAGCCAAGGCGGCCGGATTGCTTGCGTGGATTGAACGCAGAGCTTTGGTGCCGTTGCTCGTCGCCGCATATTTTTGGATGCTATTGTTCGATGATCTTTCGCCTTTGACCACAAAGGGTATGATCGTGTGCTTGGTTTTGTCTTTGGTCTTTGCTCACAGGTTGATGATCCTATATATGGTAAAGTCCAGGTTTTCGACCTGGCAGACACATTCGTCAGGGATAGATTACCTGCAATTACAAATCCTGCTCGTCACCTGTGTTCATCTGTTGTTGCAACTGACCGGTGGTATACAAAGCCCTTTATATCCTCTGTTGTTTGTAGTGATAGCAAGCGTGGGAGCCCTGGAACCAAGCATCAGGCGTGCTTTGGTGTCGCTATCCCTGGTGATTGGTCTGGAACTGGCCTCCAATTTGCCTAAAATGTTTTCCCTCGAGATGTCGGACTTGGCAACCTTGTCCCGTCCCGAATGGCGGATTGGTGTGAACATCATAACTTTGGTGTTTTTTGTCTTCATGTCACGAATTTTGTTTTCTGCTCTTGCTGCCCATCTTCGTCTAAAGGCCGGAACCAAGGAACGTGAGTTGAAACACAAGTACGACAAGCTGCATATGGAGCAGAACCAGGATGCGGATAGATATCGACTCGAGGCCTCGGTCGCTCTCAAGAGTGGACATAGATCCCAGGACAAAAGGAGGGTTGGTTCTCTCAACAGGCTCAAACAAAGGGTACATTCGCTACTGGTTATAGTCAACGAGGCGCTCAGGCCTCAAACCGTGGCCTTTTTCCTTCTGGACAGAGATGGACAGATGCTGAAATTGATGGATCACATCACTGATGAACGCTCTCGTGACAAGCTAGGCACTGAACCCGTTTCAGCGGGAAAGGGGGTCATGGGTGCCATATTGAAAAACGGACACACGATTTCATTCAATAACACCAAGTGGGATTCGGACAGATTTTGTTATTATTCTCAAAAGGTGGATATAAAAACGTTCATGGGTGTTCCAATCCTGGACAGGAACGACGACGGTGAACTGGTGACCAGGGGGGTACTGTTAGCAGATCGATCGGTGGACCTGGCGTTTGGTGATGATGACGAGCGGTTGATGATCACCACTGCTCAGGAATTGTTGCACTCCATGGATACCGAACGGGTACTCAACGCAACAGAAAAACTGGGCGGGTTGCTGGAGGCATCCGAGGAGTTCATCAGGGCCGTCAATCTGGCCGATGTGGTGGATGAGGTTCTTGTTCAGGTTCGTCGCATGTTGCCTCAGGCACAGTTTGCAGCCATAGCTTTGCGTGACGCAGGTCATACGTGGATTGCGGGTGTAAAGGGCGAATCTTCGTTCGAACGATGGAGGGAACAAAATATTCACAAGGAAGTAGAGCCCAACAGTCTTTGTTCCAAGGCGATTTCCAGTTGTACCGTCTTGCCTGCAACGGCTTTTTATCAAAGGAGCAAGGAGCGTAGGCAGGTATTTGGGAACTCTCTTCGCCTCGACGGAGTAAAGTCACTCAAGTGTATTCCTTTGAAGTCCGCAGTGACTCTGGATGGGCAGTCCAGACCAGGGCAGGAACAAGCCATCGGTGCATTGGTCGTTGCAAGCAGGGAAAAAAACTTATTTCCCGAGGACCCGGAATTACTAGCCGGAATAATGGATCTTCTTGAAATCCTCTCTAATTTCGGAACCATCGCAATTCAAAATGCCCAGAGATTCGAACAACTCGAACGAATGGCAACCACCGACGGCCTCACTGGTCTGCACAACCATCGAAGATTCAAGGAGATGCTGGACGAAGAGGTAAAGGCTTCGTTGAGATATGACAGGAATCTGTCCATGATTCTAAGCGATATAGACTTTTTCAAGAAAGTCAACGATACCTATGGCCATCCAATGGGCGATGAGGTGCTGCGCCGTGTAGCGAGGGTTCTTTCTGAGTTGGCTCGCGAATCGGACAAGGTTTGCAGGTATGGTGGTGAGGAGTTTTCAATAATACTTCCCGAGACAGATGCGACGGGAGCCATACAGTTGGCGGAAAGGTTTCGCGAAAAAATCAAGGAACAGGAATTTACCACGGAAGGGAAGAGGTTCGGCGTTACCTTGTCGTTGGGTGTATGCACCATGCCGGAATTTGCAAGGCATAGACAAGAACTTATAGATCGTTCGGACCAGGCCTTGTATCATGCTAAACGAAATGGCAGAGACAGGACCGTGCATTACTCCGACATAGCCGAAAAAGAGGCCCAGGGAGACTGAAATGAAAAAGAACTTTGTTCTCGACACCAATGTATTGCTACATGACCCCAACGCCGTGTTGAACTTTGGTGCCAATGATGTGGTGATTCCCATATACGTGATAGAGGAGATTGACCGATTCAAAAAGGAACTTTCCGAATTGGGTCGAAATGCTCGGTTGGTGGGAAGAATGATCGACCAATTTCGTGATGCCGGCAGGCTGAACGAAGGCGTGGAGATGCCGACTGGAGGTACGTTGCGTGTTGTGTTTACCAACAGAAAGCTCCCGGCTGAGATCGGCATCGGCCAGAAAATGGATCACAAGATCTTGGCCGTGGCGTTTGACCTCAATGAAAAGGAACCTGACAAGCCGACCATATTTATCACAAAAGACACTAACCTTCGTATCAAGGCTGATTCTCTCGGCATTACTGCTATGGATTACGAGGCCGAACGGGTGACGGTGGATGAGATTTATTCCGGATTTTGTGAACTTATAGTAAGCGGAGAATTGGTTGACACTTTCTATCGCCAGGGACACCTGGAGGTGGACCTGGTACCTGAATTCGAACCTGTGGCAAACCAGTTCGTACACCTAAAGGATGAATCATCCTCGAATCATGGAGCGTTGGGAAGGGTCGACCCTGATAACCGTCAGATCAACCAATTGCTAAAGGCCAGGGCAGGTGTGTGGGGAATCCAGCCCCGCAACAGGGAACAGACCTTTGCTCTGGATTTGCTATTGGACGATAGGGTCAAAATGGTTACCCTCGCAGGAAAGGCGGGAACAGGAAAAACTTTGATGGCATTGGCTGCAGGGCTTCATAAAACGTCCGAAGAGGGAGTTTTCCAGAGACTGCTGGTGTCCCGACCGATTTTTCCTCTGGGTCGTGATATCGGATTTTTACCTGGTGATGTGGAGGACAAGCTGAATCCATGGATGCAACCCATCTTTGATAACGTAGAACTACTTATGAATCTTACCAGGAGGGATAAAAGCCAGGGAAGAAGTTACAGGGAGCTTATGGACATGGGGTTGATCGAGATCGAACCTTTGACCTACATCAGGGGAAGATCCATTCCGAACCAGTACATTATCATAGATGAGGCACAAAACCTCACCCCTCACGAAGTAAAGACCATCATAACCAGGGCTGGAGATCAGACAAAAATAGTACTGACGGGCGATTTGTATCAAATAGACAATCCTTACGTGGATGTAACCAGCAATGGTCTCGCATACGTGGTCAACAGGTTCAAGGATAAGAATATCACTGGTACTGTCACCTTGAGAAAAGGGGAACGAAGCGAACTGGCAGAGTTGGCCAGCGATCTTCTGTGACACTTTAAAGGGCTGGAATATACCATGGATGAAAGCCAAAAAAAATTTCAGGTCCATGCAGTCATTACCGGCATTGTGCAGGGGGTGGCCTTTCGTTATTACACCCAGCGCGAAGCTGAAAAGTTGGGGATTAAAGGTTGGGTAAGAAATCTTTCTGATGGTTCCGTGGAGTTGGAAGCTCAAGGGCCAAAAGAAAACCTGGAGGCCTTGCTGTCGTGGTGTAAACAAGGACCTCCAAGTGCCTCAGTGGATGAAGTGCTGACCAGATGGGAAGAACCAAGTAAAGAATTTCCGAGCTTTGTCATTCGTCATTAATTAGGGTGGATACTTATTAGAAAAGGGATACGTTTTGAACAGAATCTCGAATCTATGGATCATATTGGTGTTTTTGGCGCTTACTTGTTTCCGCGCATCTGCTCAGAGCTTCGATACAATCCACGAGGTGCTTCGTCAATTCCAGGTCTCGTTCGTGGAACATGCAAATACTTCAGCTCTGTTGATGGGCGCCTTGGAGGGACTTACTCAGAAATCTCCTGGGTGTAAGGTGCTGCTGAAAGGATCACCTGAGTTATTTGTTTTGAGGAGTGGGAAAAAAAGTATGACCATCAGCCGCAAGTCCCTCAGAAGCATATCGGAGCTTGAAAAGGCGGTGACTGCGGCAGCGGCTTTTGCACTAAAGTTCGGAAAGGTAAGAAGCAAGCGGGAGTTGGAACACGCTATGGTTCGGCAGATGGTAGCTCACTGTGGTGATAAGTGGAGCGTATTTTTGGAAGCCGACCTTTACGGAAGGCTACTGGATGACGGTACCCGTGAAGTAGGAAGCACAGGAATGCTGGTGGAACCCTGGAAAGACGGGCTGAGGGTTTTGGACGTGGTTGAGCAAACTCCTGCGTTCAAGGCCGGTATCCGGCAGGGGATGGTGGTGGATTCCATAGCTGGTCGTAGTGCCGATAAACTTAATGAACTAGAGGCGCTAGCCCTCATGCGCGGCGCGGTGGGAAAGAAGGTCAAGATAGTCCTAGATGGAAAATCCTTCACCCTTTTGCTGGAACCTGAACCTAAACGCAACCTGTCTGTAACACCAATGGACGGTGGACTGGCCCATATTCGAATCTTTAGTTTTCGGCAGGGCACGGCAAGGCGATTGAAGGCAGTTATGGCGAAACTGGAGAGACATTTCAAAGGTAAATTAAAAGGCGTCGTCTTAGACCTTCGCGCAAATCCAGGTGGCTTGGTAACAGAAGGCACAGAGGTGGCAGGGCTTTTTTTACCCAGGGGCTTAGTGGTGAGCATCGTAAGTAAAAAGCATACAAGGGTCGAAGAGGAGGTCAACCCTGCAGCTGGTGCTTATCTGAAAATTCCCGTTGTATTGCTCGTAGATCACAGATCAGCCTCGGTTAGTGAGATTTTAACCATGGCTTTTAAAGATTACAAGAGAGCCAGGATCGTTGGCACCAAAACCCTTGGCAAGGGAACTGTTCAAGTCATCCTCGAGCTAATGGATGGTTCGGCACTGAAGCTTTCTACGGGACGTTACTATTCTCCTGGTCAGACACCCATATACGATGGAATAGAACCGGATATTGTTGTACCTTGGGATGGAAGAGGAAAAGATGTCCAGTTGGAAAAAGCGTTGGAGCTGCTCAAGTAAAAATGCTTTTGTGTCATTCATAGCTGTTTGAGGTTTCAGCTGCTGGAGGCGGAAAATGAAAAAAAATATTCTGAGATGTGGAGAAACGGTTGCTTTTCTTATAATGATAGCCTGGTCTGCCCCAGCTATGGCGTTGAGCGCAGAACAGGTCCTGGAAAAGGTCGATGCCAGCGAGTATGGAGCAAAGGATACAGTGGCTATTACAAAGATGGAGTTACAGGATAAGGATGGCACCATCTCGAACCGAAAGTTGAAAATATATCAAAAGGGAACTGACAAGAGGTTGATAAAATTCTTAGAACCTGCAGACGTAAAGGGAATGGCTTTTCTGGATGCAGGTGACGACAAGATGTATCTCTATATGCCCGCTATGCACAAGATTCGTCGTATCGCAGGCCATGTCAAAAATGACAATTTCGCTGGTACCGATTTTTCCTTCGAAGATTTATCGTCGGAACGCTTTTCGGAAAGAATGCAGGTGTTGAGCATGACTGAAGATCCAAAGCACTATGTTCTGGAGGTCAAGGCCAAACCGGGAAAAGAGACCCAATATGGCAAGCTGGTGGTACATGTCAGGAAAAAAGATTTCATGTTCGACGAGATGGAATTTTTCGACAAGACAGGTGAGAAATGGAAGGTTTTGAAACGTAGTGAATTCAAAAAAGTGGGGAAGTACATGCAGAGCTTCAGGTCTGAGATTGAAGATCTGAAGAAAAAGCACAAAACTCGAACCATTGTCGAAAGCATCGAATGTGACACAGGGTTGAAAGATAGATTTTTTTCAAAGAGGCAGTTGAAAAGGTAGTGCTCCTGGCTTGATCCGTCTGGGTTGATCCTTGCATGCTTTATTCGGGGAAGATTCATGAATGATTCGTCGAAGCATTTTGCGCTCGTTGGCATCGTTGCAATAATGATATATTCAAGCAGTTCTTTCGCATTGGATATCAACGGCGTACTCGCAACAGAAAACAATGTGGGCGTGAAACATGGAGAGTTTTTCAACTTCCGGAATGCTAACTGGTTTCAACTCAAGATAAGTGCGGATCCACATGAAAATGTAGCCATCAAGACGAATCTGGAACTCAGGAATACCAATTTTACACGCATACAAACCATTGACGAACTCTGGGACAGGGGAACATTGGAACCTGTTTCGTGGAGAATCAACGAAGCTTACATGGATATTTTTGGATTCTTGCTGGATAGTGATTGGGCGGTGCTGGATTTGAGAGTTGGAAAGCAGATTCTGGCATGGGGTGAGGGTGATGGATTCAATCCTTCCAATAAATTCGACCCGCTGAACCTGGAAAACCCCATGGATTTTGAAAATCCTTTGGGAAACGTGTCTCTCAAAGCGGTTTTGAACATTGGAGATGATCTGATGTCCCTGGAGGGAGTCGTGCTGCCAAGATTCCTTCCG
>CAYSLH010000255.1:0-7630 GCA_964431605.1 uncultured Myxococcales bacterium | reverse complement strand
TGAGCAGATCAGGAGAAGTGTTTTCTCTTGACAGGCTATTTCATAGACGGAGGTATAACTTGGCCTACTAAAGACAAAAATTCCTTCCTAGCCGGCCACTGTGGTTTTCTAAGTTGTATTTTTCCCAGCAGGCAGGTCGATTCGCTTCATAAAGCCCATTAGAGCCCTTTACTCTCTGTCTATTTTCTTCGGACTTGAAGGTTTGGCACAAAAACACCAAAAGGGAGACAAACGTCTCCCTTGGTCCCCCCTTACGCTCTTATTTCCTACATGTGATTTTTCTATGCCTCAGACCACATCAGGTGGATCGCCGCCTCTATGGTTTTTGTTCAGCAAGCCAGAGAGCTTCTTTTTCATCTCGTACTCCCATAGCTCGCCTCCGATGAAACACCCACTGCCTAACTTGGGGTCTCGCTTCAAACCTCGCTCGATTAAAAACTTATCCAACATGGATCGGTATTTTCTTTGCCTGCTTCGAGCATCTTCCCCCAGCTTCAGGTACCACTCAGGCTCGGTCAGCATGTCGGAATACGAGTTCTTTTCTCCATAACAGTAGTATCGACAGCTGGAAAACTCCTTCCACCGAATGTCTGTGGGGTGCTTGATGATTCCCGCACGCACAGGGTTGCAGTCCATGTAGAACATGAGGTTCTTTAGCCTCTCGTCGTCTTGCACCCTCAAGGTCTTTGGCCTGTCGTGGGCGACCTTTCCCAGACGGTGGTGTCGTCTGTTGAAGTTGAGTCCAAAGAGCCCGTTTGCCCTTCTCATGTGCTCTGAAAAGGAATTGATGTCGCCGCGGACTTCATCTGCTTCGTGTCCATGATTGCCCATGACGTTGTAACCGTATATGACGAAATCGTCAGGGGAGCACTTTTTGATATAGTCGTCATGGAGACACTTGAGATAGGCGTGTTTTTCCGCATGAGACTGTAAGAGAAACTCCCGATTGTGACAGCGCCAGATTTTGTGGAAAGGGGTAAATGGCTCGATAACGTATTTTCTTGGAATTCTCATGACCGTTGATTAAGCATAAATGGTGCCAACAAACTGATTCTTCGTAACTACCTGAAAAACAAGAATTCAAAATCTTCCAGAATCTTCCAGGATTTTTGAAAATTCAAAGGGTGTCCAATTTTCTTGTACACTTTGTGAAATTTTCGACCTCCGTCCCTCGATTTTTTGTGAAGGTGGATTTGACAATAAAACACGTAACGTAACATCATTGCAGAATGTATGATTTTGCCCACAGCCACATGTCACGTCTAGTCGCGTTTCTTCTGCTTGCTCTGTCGTGTTTTTTTTCCCATGCATGTAAGACAGACTCGGCCGATGAATTGTGCCACCCCAATCCGTGTGTCGGACTTCACCAGACAGTCTGCCTCATAGTAGACGAGACAGCAAAGTGCTACTGCGATCCAGGATATGTGATGGATGAGAAAAACGGCTGTATACTGTCAGTAGATGATCCGTGTGATCCCAATCCTTGCTCAGAACAAAACAAGACTAGATGCCATGCAGAGGATGGGCTTGCGGTTTGTTCCTGTGACCATGGGTACGAAATGGACCAGGAAGAAAAATGCGTTCCTGTTACACCTTGCGAACCAAACCCTTGCAAGGAACCTCACAAGACTGTTTGTTCGGAGGATGGAAGCAGGGCAATCTGTTCCTGTGATGATGGATACCTGCTCCATGATGAAAAGTGTGTGAGACCATGCGACATGCCGGAAGTTTGCCCAGAGCCCGGGAGGTCGGTTTGTGTAAACGATGGCACTTCGGCCGCCTGCCACTGCAGCGAGGGTTTTTTGGAAATAGGCACCGATTGCGCCCATGATCCTTGTTTGCCCAATCCATGTCATGGTGAACATAAAAATACGTGCATCAGGCAGGATGGGGAGTTTGTTTGCGTTTGCGATCCAGGCTTCGAGTACGTTGATGGAGTCTGCTCGACTTTGAATGGACAGCCGTGTTCCAAGGACGGTTGGTGCAGGCAAAACCCCTTACCCACGGGCGAAGATCTCTGGAGCGTTTGGGCTTATGATACTCAAAACATTTTTTGGGTAGGAAATTCCGGGGTGATTCTTCATTTCGATGGACAGAAATTAACTTTGCTGGAATCAGGTGTGGGGGTAGATCTGTATGGCATATGGGGAGTATCTCTCGGAGATATCTGGGCATGCGGAGAGGATGGCATACTTATACATTATGATGGGAGAAAGTGGACCCAATATGTGTTGCCTGACGATATCCCACGACAGAACATCCGTTACATTTGGGGTTATGGTCCCCAGGCAGTGTACGCTTGCGGTGATGATGGATTGCTGTTGTTCTATGATGGTAACAACTGGACGCAAATAGCAACAAATCTTTCAACAGACACCAATCTTCACTCCATCTGGGGAACTGGGCCGTTCAACGTTTATATCGCAAGTGATTTTGGAAAGCTGCTCCACTGGGATGGAGAGAAATTGGAAGTAGAGGTGATAGCTGATGGTGCCGGCCTTTTTCATGTAAGAGGGACTGCGGACGATGATATTTGGGTCGCTACCATGAATGGCACATTGTTTCATTACGATGGTGAACAGTGGAACTTGACTGACGAATTTCCTCTTACTGTTCTTTCCTCGTCCTTTTTGGATTCCGATGGTGTGCTGTGGATAACCGGCTACGAGTTCATGATTGGTCGGGGAGTGCTCATGCGTAAGGTCTCAGGGAACTGGGAAGCAGTAGACGGAGAACCGTCGGTTTTTTATACCCATGTTACAGGAGACAGACAAGGTAGAGTATTTGCCTCGGGAGGCCTTGGACTGGCCATGGAGTATCGTGATGGGCAACTCAAGAGGTTGACACATGGTACCAGGCGCTTGCTTCAGGGAATCCGGGCGCGGAATGATTCTCTGTATTCTTGCGGCTCCAAGGGCCGACTCGTATCTTTTATCGACGGCAATTGGGAAATCGTGCCCAACGAGATTTCTGATTCTTTTCATTCTATATGCTTCAACACAGTTGGAAATGCCGTGTTTGCAGCATCAAACGGTCATGTTTACGAGTATGACGGTGAATCGTTTGTCATGAACGATGTGGGAAAAGATGCCCACCTTTATTCAATAGCTTGTCTGGATGATGGAAACATCATGGTGGCTGGATTGGATGGCACCTGTGCTCTCGGCTCCAAAGACGAGTGGGAGCTTTTGGAAACACAGACAGACTTGAAAATCAACTCCATATGGTTCAACACCCCCGTAGAGGGGTGGGCCGTAGGAGAAAATGGTTTGCTAATGGCGTATGATGGCTCGGGTTGGAGTAGCGTGGAGTTGCCTCATCCTGTGGGAAAGACTCTGAATGCTGTTTTCAGCTCCGGCCCTGATTCCGTATTTGCGGTCGGTTTGGACGGAAAAATTCTCTTCTGGGATGGGGAAACTTGGCAGACCCAATCGTCATCTATCAACGAAGACCTTTATGGAGTATGGGCTACAGCTTTAGATGATGTCTGGGTGGTGGGCGCATCAGGTACGATCCTGCATAATGTGGGTGACGGTTGGTACACAGAATCATCCGGTACTCGTAACACACTCTGGGAAATCTGGGGAAATGGGGCAGGTGAGATTTGGGTTGTGGGTGAAGGTGGAACCATTTTACATCTCAATCGGTAGCTTTTGTGGTTTTCTAAAAATTATCTTATCTTCTTGACATGCCAAAATTCGCATATATGTTGAGAAAGCGGTTTTTCATTACGGCTTATACAGGGAAATGGAGCATTGGAAAATGTCCAAGAAGAAGAACAAGAAGGGAAAGCAAAGACAGGGGGCCAATAGGTCGAAAAAGCGAAAACAGGGAACTAGAAAACCACACAGATCAGGCGCTTCATCCCTGGGACTGGCAAAGAAAACCGGAGACTTGTATTTCATTCGTTCTCAGGCTGGATTGAATATGTTGCTGGCTTCGGGCAGACCAACCCTGGTGGATTTCTGGGCTCCATGGTGTCAGCCATGTTTGAGGATGGGACCAATTTTCGAAAGGATCGCGTCAAAGTATGGGGATAGGATAAACTTTGCCAAGGTAGATACTCAGTCTTTGCCCAAGGTAGGAAAACGATACGGCGTACAGAGCATACCAACCATTATCGCATTTAATGGAAGGCAGGAAGCTCGGCGAGAAGTTGGTTTGATGAATGATTCTCGAATGAGACGATTTGCACAGAGTCTTCTTCCGGATGATGATGACGAGCAGCAAGAAGAGCAAGCAGAGCAAAAAGAACAACTAGAGCAAGAAGAGATTGAAAGCTCTCCACCTGAAGAGGAAGGAGAGGATACTTCCGGTCCTGTAGCTGTTGCTGCAGGTGAGCCTTCGACCGGGGGTGGTTTAGGTTCTCGCCTGATGGGTCTTTTCAGGAAAAAGAAAAAGTAGTCAGAATATGCCTGAGTAGTTTATTTCCCTTCGTTCAGTACATCGAAAAACTTACCCTTGATGCCAAGTTTGTTGGTAATCATGAAATAATTTTGCCCTAAGCTTGCTCAGTTCATTATGGTTTGACGTAAGCACTTGTCACGCTTAGAATATATGCATGAAACGTTCATATATCATTTCGGCATTCCTTTTTTTATCTGTTTTGTTCTCTTCAACCCTATGGGCATCCATGGCCATCAGGCTGGATTTGCGAAAACTCACGTTGCGTGCTGATCGGGTGGTGGTAGCCAGGATGGTTGCAAAAAAATCATTCTGGGGTTCAGACGGTAAGAGAATCATGACATCATATTCGTTCAAGGTACAGGATGATGTGGTGGGTCATGGCGATGACATGGTCTCGGTGCTGGTCTACGGTGGAACCGTGGGAAGATGGACCCAGCGTGCAAATGGTTATCCCAGGTTTTCGGATGATTCACCCGTGTTGCTATTTTTGAAGAAAAAAGATGATGCGGCTTTCAACGTGGTGGGACTATGCCAGGGAGTGTTTGATTTTCACAAGGATGAGGGGAGGGTCTTGCTGGTCCAGAGGTTGGAAGGGCTGAGTTTTCACAATAATCATGGCAGGCCCTTGATATTGGACAAGACGCAGGCTTTTGAAAAGATAAAGGCCATCGCTGCTCAGGGGCAATTGCCATGAAAGAAACAATACCTGCATCCTCCCTGATTCTTGTGCTGTTGCTGTCTGTCCTGTCCACTGATGCCCATGCCTTTACAAGGTCCAGGGATCCTGACACAAAGGCTTGCCTGTGGTGGAAACATAGATTGGTGAAGGTGGTTTTAAACAATGCATGCAGCCAGGATGTTCCAGTGAACAATTGTGCCAATGCCGTATGGACGACCCTCGACGTGTGGAACAATCCCACGTGTTCGGATTTCAGGTTCGTCTCGGGAGGAACCACCAGCCGGACCGATGTTGGGTTCGATCAGGACAACTGGGACGATAATATCAACCTCATAATATGGCAAAACGACAATTGGCCTCATGATGATTCAGCCATCGCCCTTACTACATCGACCTACGATAGGCTCACAGGTGAGGTGGTGGATACGGATGTGGAGTTCAATGGAGTGAATTTTACTTTCAGCACTGCTGAATCTCCCGACGTGATCGTCGATATCTCCAACACTCTTGCACACGAGGCAGGTCACATGCTTGGCCTTGACCATTCTTCAGATACCAGTGCCAGCATGTATGCATATGCCCCTGAAGGAGAGACTCAAAAGCGGAATCTTTCCCAGGATGATATAGATGGCCTATGCCATGTCTATCCTGCAGGATTAGACCTTCCTCCATGCGAGGGGTTCATTCCTCCGGACAATACCGACAATGGTGGAGGTTGTGGATGCACCACCAAGGGGCAAACTCTGCCGTCATGGTTCGGATGGCTGATTGTCCTGGCATTTGGTTTTATTGACTCGAGGAGACGAGGTTGACAGAAAGACTCAAGATGATTTTACGCAATGGACAAGGGGCCATGAAAAATTTCATATGTAGTATTGGGTTGATGTTGATCTTTGGGCTGGGAATTTTTTCATATTATGGATGCGATGATGTACGTTTTACAGAGAACCCGATCCAGATCGATACCTTTCAGCAGACCCCCAATCCCATGGTGGACATTCTGTGGATAGTGGACAACTCCGGCACCATGACGGACGAGCGTACTCAACTCGGAGATAAGTTCGATCAGTTCATGGCCAGATTGTTGGCATCAGGTGCTGATTATCACATAGGGATCATCTCTACCGACACGGACGACCCCACACACAGCGGAAGGCTACAAGGCGATCCAAAGGTTATTACCTCCTCGACACCCGACCCGAAAGCCGCTTTCGCGGCCAATGTGCAGATTCCTGAGACCGAAAGCCGTATCGAGCGGGGATTGGATGCCATGAGGCTCGCTCTGAGCGAGGACCTCCTTGCCGGAGACAATAGCGGTTTTCTTCGGGCCAATGCTTCATTGTTCGTGATTGTGATATCGGATGAAAATGATCATTCCATGGGGCCTGTGGAGTATTACAGCAGATGGTTGGAGCACCTCAAGGGGGCTGGAAACGAAAACACCGTGTCATTGTCCGCCATAGTGGGACAGGCTCCAGATGGTTGTACAGGAGCCGAGGCGGGCGACCGGTATCTACATGTTCAGGTGGATACGGGCGGTTTGTTTCACTCCATTTGTTCGGAAGACTATGGCCCCATTGTGGAAGAACTAGGTATTAGTGCCGCCGGACTAAGGAGAAAGTTTTACCTCTCCGAAGGGGCCCAGCCTGCAACAATCCAGGTACTGAACTATTCGGACCAGGACCCGGGTTGCGAGTCTCAGGGAGAATGTAGTGGTGAAAAAATTTGTGCAGGCGGTCACCATTGTGCGCAGGTATTGGAGGAAGCTTCCGGCCAGGTGGGAGTTTGGTCATATCAGCAAGGCGACAATTCTATTTTCTTCTTACATGATTACATCCCACCTCCCGGCTCGTATATCGAAGTTGCATACTTCAGGCAGGGTAAGTGATGATGACCATGGATTTACGTATATATATATTGTTGGTGATATTTTCGATAGTTGGTTTGGGCTGCTCATCGAGTACGACTTTCCAGGGGGAATGTAAAAGGGATTCGGACTGTGAAATGTACGAACGTTGCGATACCCTGGATTTTCGATGTGTTTGTGCTTCTGACGAGGCATGTGCCCACGGTGAGTATTGCAATGCCTCGGGATCATGCCAGGTCAAATCCGGCTGCTTTACGAACAACGACTGTGCCCAGGGAAGCATTTGCGACATCCTGACAGGAGATTGCATATCTTCTACCTCCTGTAGTCAGGATTACCATTGCGACCTGGATAAAATATGTATTGATGGCGAGTGCAGATTGGGATGCAAGGACACCTCCGATTGCGAGTTGGAGAAGCGAGAGGTCTGTATAGACGGTCAATGCATTTCAGGAAAGTGCGAAAATACCCGTTATTGTGACGTGGGGCTCGTTTGTGACCAGCAATCACACGAATGTGTCCAACCCTCTGAAAATTATTGCGCGAAGGGTTGCGATCCGCTTTGTTCCAGTGAACTTTGCCCGGAGGTGGGTGATTCTCCATGTGGTGTGCCTTCGTCGATTTGTGCTGGACTCGACCAGACCAACAGCCATTGTTGGGTGTCTTGTGATCCCGAG
>CAYSLH010000254.1:0-7646 GCA_964431605.1 uncultured Myxococcales bacterium | reverse complement strand
TGGTCGTCTTCAATGATTTCTCCAGGTTTCCATTCGCTTGTGGGATACAATCCTTCAACCGGCGTATGGTCCCCAAAAATTCTGTGGGCCCCTCCCTGAGGGCCATCTCCGTGAATGAACACCAGCCAGTCATCACCCACCGGAGCAAGGCACCTGAAATAGTAAGATATGGTGAACTTTTCACCACGTTTGACCTTTTTCGGATGCAACTCGTAGCCCACGAGCATTATCTTGTGATCAAAATCCACCTGAAGGTGATTGATGCCTTCAGGAAGCTTTTTCATTATCTTTTTATCCAGTTTTTTCTGTCCCTGTGGATCCCGCTCGGTGGACACCAGACAGGCAAATGGATGCTTGTCGAACACGACATACAAAGACTTTCCGAGACGTTTTTTAACCTTAGGACGAAGATCCGCCAGCAGTGATCTGCAATCACGACCAAAACCCGCGCCAAGAATCATGAACGTCCTGCCCGGTCTCTGCAGGAAATGAATTGCACGGTCAAGGTTTGGTTGATCCGCCTTAGAGAGGTCTTCGACACGGTTGTTGAAGTAGAAAGAAGCCGAGCGGCTCAACCATCCATTATATTGTCCTATGGGGGCTTTGCCGCCGGACTCCTTCATGTAAGCCCGATAGAGAGGTTCCAGAGTAAATGTCCTAGTAACCCTAGGCAAAATCCATGCCGTAAGGAATATAGTCATGCTTACAGCGACAAGGGCCATGGCAGTAAACACCGACACCCCTATTTTTGTCCTGAAGAACAACCAAGCCAAGATCAGCAGCCATAAGCCACCAATTACTGCAAAAAATGGATACGGATTCAACTGGGCAGGTAGAGGCCATCCATAGTAGTAGTCAAACATGTGTATGAACCACTTGTACTCATGCATAATATCAGCGAGCAGCGCAGCCCCTACCGGGAATGCCAGCATTACCGAAAGCCGCATCCAGGCCCTATCGTGCATGTCCGCAGCCCTGTCCATGTACACCCCTATGATTACAGCCAGGAATGGGACAACAGGAAAAATATAATGGTGAAACTTTGTCTGGAACAGTGAAAAAGCGGCATAGGGTACCGCTGCCGACAAAAACACCCATAGATTTTTTTGTCCCCTGCCATCCAAGTCCGCAGCACCCCACTTGAGAAACTTTACAAACGCAACAGGTAATAAAGTTATCCACGGATACATGGCGAAGGCGAGTTGCTTTACGTAAACGTCGAATGTGGCCTCTGGCTTGCCGATGGTTCCTGCAGCCCTGTCAAAATGGTGATAGACTACAACCTCCCTGATAAACGGCCAGCCGTGTTTCGCGATCATGAATACGTGCCAAGGTGTGACAATCAGCACAAAAGCACCAAGCCCAATCCAAAAAAACTTAGCAGGTGTTTCCGATACCGCGACTGAATCACGTCCCATCCAATAGACAAGAAGAAATGCGAAGACACAAACCAGTAACATGGCTGCAAATAAAAAATCAGACAAGGACACGAAAAAGTATATCCCTGTTGCAACGAAAACAAGACTCGATCCTATCCAGTGTCTGAATCCTACCCTTCGAAAAAAACCCCAATCCCACCTGATCATCACAAACGCCAAGAGGATTCCCGCTGGTATGAACAATGCAAGCAACCATTTCGACAAGAAGGCAAAACCGGTCAGAACATAGAATATGATTATGTCTCCCGGCTTTCCTTCGGAACTTCGAGACAAAAAATAGTAACCTATTGCAGCTGCACAAAGAGATACGAACGGCATATCGAACATGACCTGATGTGCAAGCATGGCATACATGGGACTCGATACCAGTATTACAGCGGAAAAAATTCCGGCCCTTGTTCCGAATAGCCTCGACACCCATCTGAACGTCAGCAAAATACCCAACAGTGCAAACAGGAAAATTGGGAACCTGCCCGCAAAATGAAGAAGTGAAGAATCAGGTCCGTGCACTCCAAACATGGCAAAGGACAGCCTCAGGGACCACAGTGGTAGAATAGGTTTGGACCACCAATGAGTTTGGCCACGATAGGTCGGGTCCATCCATGTGCCGTGGTCCGCCATCTCCTTTGCTACCTGTGCATAATGAGGTTCCCATGGATCCCAAAAAGCATAAGATCCCAAATTGGGCAGGTACATGGCACATACCAATACTGCCAACAAAATCCCGCTCAGGATGTTGCGATTGCTTGTAATCCTGCGCAATGTTGCGCTCATTTTGCTCTATCCTCCCTGACTATAAAGTGGAGTTCGCTCGGGTATCCAAGCATTTAGAACCCCTCGTGTCAATTCAAATGGTTTTCACCCGACTTGGTATCCTGAGCACTGTCTAGTGCGAGTTTTCTCAAGAATTCCCTTGCCTTGAGCTTCTTGTCCACGTGTCGATCGATCAGGGTTGCCAGCACATATCTGCATTCGTTCATTACTTTTCTGGATCCGTTTCCATTTTGCGTCGGCCAGCCGCTTTCGATGGAACGTAAAAAATCCAGGGAAGAATTGGAAATGCCAAGTCGGAAACGTCCAGGAGGACAAGTGTCACAAACGATACCACCCTCATCCAAGTCGAATTGCCACTCGCTGGACATTGTTCTTCCGCAAAAAACACATTGATCTATAACAGGAGCAATACCCACCGAGGAAAGAAGCATCAACTCATATTGCCTCAGTTGTTGATTGCTCATGTAAGTATGATCGAGTATTTGCAGTGCGCCCGCGAGAAGCTCATAAGCCTTGCCGGCCCCCTGGCCTTCTTTGAGCACAGCTGATGTCAATTCGGATAAGTACCCGGCATGAGCGATGGAAACGAGATTTGCTTTTATTCCCGGATGTGAATCCACAAGACTAGCCTCTTGTAGTATAAGCAATCCCCCTTTGCCTCGGTCCACGAATTCCGCTTCTATCCTGGAGAACAGTTCGAGAGATCCGGCAAACCTTTTTTTGGAACTTCTCGCATGCCGGGCCATGGCGCTTACTTTTCCAATTCTCCCTCCCAAAAGCACAACGATCCTATGTGCATCACCGAACACCCGCCTATCCAGCACCAACATCTCATCTCTTATTTGTTTTCGCATGACAGCAGGTAAATGGATCAACAACCATATATCAAGGGTTGGGCCTTGACGGACACGAGATTCTTATCAGGTGGTCACACTCCTGGCCAACAGGAGTCATTCTACCCAGGTCCCTGCATTGGTTGAGTTCTGCACATCCCCAATCCACTTGTCCCATCATGAGATGCAGTTTTCCCTTGTTCAGGTGACCCTGGGGATATTCAGGACATTTTTTAACGACATTCCCAAATTCCCGTAAAGAATCGTCATATCTTTTTTGCTTCTTGTACATCAACGCGAGATATTGATACCCGATGCAATAATTTTCATTTTTCGCGAGGGATTCCATGACAAGTTTGATTCCCTCCTTTTGTTTTCCAACATTAAACAACGCCCATCCCAGGTTGCTCTCGGCGAGGTAACTATCCGGGAGAAAGACATCCTCCAATGCCTTTTTCAATATGGGAATGGCTTCCCTGTACCTTCCAAGACTCAGATATACTCGAGCCATGTTGTTCCTGACCTCGCTATACTTAGGATTGAGTTCCAACGCTCGCCTGAAATGTTTTAGGGCTTGTTGAAACTTGCCAAGAAAATATAACGAAAGGCCGAGTCCATTTTCCGCTGGTGGAAATTCCGGAAACAATTTCAATGACTCTGTGAAAAAGTTCATAGCCTCTGGAATCTTACCTAGTTTCAGTTCATTGACTCCCAAATCATATTGGATCTCTGCCTGTTTTCTCTCTTTCTGGGTGGTGCCGAGACAGGAGGTCAGGAAGCCTAGACTCATGAAGAAAACAAACAAGGAAACAGACCTTGCTGCTTTATGAAACTTATGCATGTCAATCACCAATGTCTTTTCTAAAAAGAAGAAAGAAGCCTGACAATTTTTGCGATACCTTGTTCGTCCACTGCCATATCAATCGGTGAGGTCAATTCAATGACATCCTCGGCTACCTCTTCCAGTTCCATAATATCGTCTTCCAGCGGTGTCAGATCTAAAGCGGCAGAATCGTCATTGATTTCGGTCATGGAGTTGTTTTCTTCCTCACCCTGTTGCTTGGCAAATGCTTCCAGGTCAGAATGAAAACACGGTAGTGACATCATGAGTTGCGACTGCTGCTGTGGATCCATCTTCCTGAAATTCATGTTGTCGACGATAAACCCCATGCTCTCCACAAATCCCAACGCGTCCAGTTCGGTATCGTGGTAGGATTCCATAGGTATCTCCACAGGGTCGTGAAGATAAACTAGGCATTGATGCACCCTTACCAAGTACAGATAAACATAAATCGAAAACAACCCTGAACTGTTTCGTACACCAACTATATATGCCTTGGCTGGTTCTGCAGCACCACCTCGAGCCGCGATCATCGGCTGATTTATTGACTCGATGATTGCCACGATGTTGTCGGGAGTAGTCTGGATAAACTTTACATCTTCTCTGAGTTCGAACACCATTTCCTCCAGGAGTTCAAATAGTTACTTGACAACGATAGTATATTCATCGTTGAAATTGCCAGTCTCGTTGGCTGTCCTTTTGTACTGAATCAAGGGATTTTCAATCATTACATTATTGCCACCTATGTTTCCCTCTCCGATGATAATTTTCATATACACCTGGGGAGAAAAACTTTTCCGCTGCGAGCCTATATTCTTGGTGGCTGCGAAATGAATTACGTTGGGACCGGCCTGGAGTTTGCTGGTGATTTCTTTGATCACTTGTTCCCCATCTGATTTGATTCGTTTGAACCAGACACTATTGATATAGATATCCACGTCATATTGAGTCTTGCCAGGATAGTTTTCCTCCTTGATCAACCAGTAACGTCTCGAGGGAAAACCGGTAGCGGTTGTAGTAAGGGTTTTCGATTCAGCAGGAGCCGGTTGAGAACCCTGATCGTCTACCAGATAACCTGGAGCATCGATTCTCACATCTCCATTTTTATCAATGGTTACTGTACACTTTTCAAATTTTTGGTTCGTAACTCCATCGATTCGATGTCCATTGAGGAAAATGCTCCGACCAAGGGCGAAGCCTGCAAGCAGTAACACCATAAGTCCCATCAAAAGAGCGAAGCGTTTGGACTTCATGCTTTTCCTCCAATTTCAACGAAAAAACCTTACAGATAAATTATGTATCTGTATTGAAGATACAAGTCAAGATCCCGTGGATTTACCACAAAAAGTCAAAAACTGGCGAAATGCAACTGACATAGCTCAAATCCTTCTCCAAATCTCTCTGACCTTGGCAAGCTGTTTTTTCTTGAATCCACCTGGGTCGAGATTCTATACTCCCAATCATATGAAAGCGATAAAGTTAAATTTCTTTTTTTCGGGGTATCCTTCCCTGGGAGACGCTCCAACATGAAAATGATTGATTCAATCCCTTTCTTTTTGATGTCCAGTGCACTTTTGGCCGTTTTTGCCGGTTGCTCTTCAACGCCGGATAAACCGGATCAAAAGGGCACTGAGGCAGCAATGGCCTCCGCTGCCAATACTGGTTCGGTCAAGAACGGAAAGAACATTAAACAGTATGATTTGAATCATGATAACAAACCGGATGTGTGGGCATATTATGAACCCATGGCAGATCCTGCAGACCCAACCAAAACCCGAGAATCCCTGGTGAGAAAAGAATGGGATTTCAATTTCGACGGCAAGGTGGATATCAGGAGGTATTATAATTTCAAACGAGAAACCGTAAAGGACGAGTTAGATCTGGACTTCGACGGTAGATTCGATGTGACCACCTATTACAAAAACAACATGAAAGTTCGCCAGGAATACGATTTCAATTTTGATTCAAAACCTGATTACTGGAAGTACTTCGAGAAGAATAAAATAGTCCGAACCGAACGGGACCGGGATTTCAATGGAAGGGTCGACCGTTGGGAATACTATGTAGATGGAAAGCTGGATCGGGTGGGTCTGGACGAAGACGGAGACGGCCAAATTGATAAGTGGCTACAGGAAGAGAGTCAAGAACAGTAATATTTCATGGATTTTTCGCCTCCACCTGCACCTATGTATTTATTTGCCGAATGCTTCAAAACTATTCCCTGGCGTTGAGTACCTACGGCCCGATACTCATTATCCCACCTGCTTGATATGTTCCTTGACTTGGCAACCAATTCTCAGAAAGTAATCTTTTATAGGAGCAACACCATGGAATTTCGTTAGTCACATTGTATAACCAGCCCTTTGAGTTTCTTCTTCTTCATGTATTCCATTGCATCCTTCGTGGATGAAAATCGTCCAATCCTTACCCTGAAATACTTTCCTTTTCCAGCCACTTCTCCTGTGACGTGTCTGACTTCGTCCAGACCCTTGTTTTTCAGCTTGCCGACAAGTTCCTCTGCCTGGGACTCCTGCTGGAACGAAGCCACCTGAATAGCATATGTCACTCCATTTTTATCTACGTCTTCTTTCCTCTGAAACCCGGTTTTTTTTGCGTGTGATTTTTCCGATAAAGAACTCAATGCCTGCTTTTGTTGCTCCTCAATCTTTTTTCTGTCAACAACAGGCTTTTTGTTATCGCGAGCAAGTCGTCTCTTGCTTTTATCCTCCCTATCAGGTCCTCTTTTGTTTTGCTTGTCCGAATCACTCAAAGCGGTGGGGAATGTAAATTTCTCAGTGGGATCTTTCAAAGCCAAGCCAGTATCTCTTTTATCCAACTTATCCAGTGTACTTCCCTTGCATTCCTTTTGAGAAGGGGCCATTCCATGCCCCACGAGCACACCTGCTGCAAACAACATTCCTCCCAACACAAGTACTGACAACCATAAAAACAATGTTCCACTCTGGCCTGAAGATTCGCCCTGGTTCATTGTTTGACCTCCTCAGGGGTGTCCATCCTCTCAGGCGCAGAGACACCCAACAACATAAACGAGTTCCTCAGGACCTGTCTCAAAGCCAACACCAATACCAGACGGGCTGCTATCCTCTTTGGATCCCCTTTGAGAATTGGGCCGGCAGACTTTGTGTTAGTATAATAAGAGTGAAAACGAGCAACCAGATCCTGTAGATAATAAACCAAAAGGTGGGGTGCGCGACTATCAGCGGCCTTTCTTATCTGCTCGGCAAAAGATGCCATTTTTTTCATCAACTGAAGTTCATCTGGGTGTTCCAAAGGTTGCAAATCTTCCAACGTAACGTCTGAAATAGACGGGATGGTAAGGTTTCGTTCTTCGGCCCTTGCAAGAATGCTACATAGCCTTGCATGACCGTACTGGGCATAATAGACGGGATTGTCCATGGTTCTTCTCTTGGCAAGTTCCAGGTCGAATTCCATCTGGGAGTCGGTGCTTCTGAGCAAAAAGAAAAAACGTGCAGCATCCCTGCCTACCTCTTCGAAAACCTCCCTCAATGTGACGGACTGTCCGGAACGTTTGGACATCACAACCGGCTTGCCATTCCTCAACAGACTCACCATCTGCACCAATAAAACGTCCAGGGCCTCAGGCGGACGGCCTAAAGCCTGCAGGGCGGCTTTCATTCTGGATACGTATCCATGATGATCAGCGCCCCAGACGTTTATCAAGGTATCAAAACCGCGTCGCAGCTTGTCTAAGTGGTATGCCACATCAGTGGCGAAATA
>CAYSLH010000253.1:0-7661 GCA_964431605.1 uncultured Myxococcales bacterium | reverse complement strand
GCCACAAGAGGAGTTGAGGTATGCACGTGAAGGGTAAGGGGTTTATCGGATCTCGTCTCCATGAGAGCAATCTTTGTCCCTGAGCCAAGGGACAATTTTCCATGGCCTCCTGAAACGGTAACGGTTGCCTTGGTATCAGGGAGGCGTGCGTTATCCAGGTAAGACAGGAGTGCCTCTATCGCCTTGGAATTATCAAATGTGTTGCCGAAAGCTTCTATATCAGAAGCGTTCATGAGCAAACCTTCACTAAGCAGATGCAACTTAGGGTTTTCAGGATCGAGAAGGCTCAGTGCATTCAAAACCCCGGCCAGGGTCGAGGTCCGAGACCCAAGGTATGATCCACTCCAAATCCTGGTATCCCGCATCTCCTTGAATATCTCCTTGCCATGATAAAGCTTGAAAACTATCCTGTTCCACAACCAATTTTTCATCTTCGCAGTCTCAGAAGAAAACTTTTCTCCGGCCCTCTGCATTGCCATGGCCAGGTCCACTCCACTGCTCAAGTCCATATTGTCTCTGGCGTGAAAAAGTCTCAGCAGGTAATTGTCATCCAACTCCCCCAACACGGCGAGAGCACGAATTGCACAAGTTTGTTGGTTATATCTGTATCCCGCTGCCAGGCCCGTAAAGTCGGATCTGAGGACCATGCGCAAAGCCTTTATACCGGAGTTCATCATTTCATGATCCACATCAAGTCCGAGACCCTCAGACAAGTGCAAAAATTCCAGAGCCTGGGCAGTCAACACAACCCTTCCCGGACCACCAGGCCAAAAGGAGAAAAAACCACGATCATTCTGGAACACCTTGAGCTGTTTGAGCATGTGTCGAGCATTTTTTTCTATGGAAGAATACATACCCCCATCGAGGCCAAGGCTCTTTATTGCCCCGGAGATCCGAATCTGTGCCATGAGTGAACTCAGCTTTTGTTCCAGACATCCATGGGGATAGTCCACCAGGTAGTCCACGGCCGCCAGCATCTTTACGGCCTCCGGCGCGGATGACACCAAAAGTTTCTGCTGTACGCTTCCAGGACGAGGTTTTTCAGCAAGAGGGTCCATTCTCACAGTGCCGTTTTTCAAATCCTTGAAAAAAGCCACATGCTCCACCGTGCGATCAGCCAGCACCGGAAGGGTGACCTCGAATGCATCACCCACGTGGTCTGACTTTCGTTCTATATCCATCCTGATACGGATAGCACCAGGCACAGAACCGGAAAGCTGGGCCACGATTGGCACGAGCTTGGTCACGGGTCGGCCCTTCTTGAGTGTTGCCTTCGACATGATGGACTTGGAACCGACCGAGCCCTTGAAATCCATGGCGATGATCGCCTGGCCACCAACACCATCCACCAACCTACCCACCCCTCCTGCCATAAACCTGTCACCATGCCGGGCAAACCTGGGGAGCATGGGTTGGATCAAAATGGGCAACCGAACCTTCAGTCTCTTGTGAGAAAACCCGAATCGCTCCATGCCTGATGCTGCGACCACCCGAACCTGGAAAGAGCTAAGATCGTCCGATAACTTCACAGGCACCTTGATCCTGCCGGACTTTCCGACCCTCAGTGTAGCCTTGTAAAAAGGTACTGTCTTGAAATTTTTCCTCACCCTGTGCTTTCCTCTAAGCCGCTCATCGTCCCTTCCGTCGGAACCGTCTCCTGAAGGTTCTTCCCGCTCGGACAGCCTTCCCAGCACAAGGTTCCTGGTGTCTCGTATTGCACTTCTCTGCTTGTTCCTGCGTATAAGCCAATGCAATGGATCGAGAGGGGACTCTTTGGCCAAGGACAAAACTGCTTCGTCCACCATCCACAAGGTGACCTCACCTGGCACGGGCCGACCGGAATCATCGCTTAGCCATATGCCCATATCCACGGTGGAGCCGGGCCTGGCAAGCTTTGGTAGTCTTATATCCACCTTGAGCTTGTTGCTTACAGGCTCTACTTCGATATCCTTTGATGAGGCCAATGTCCTTGGCCTGAACCTGGAGTCGTCCTTTCGGCCAGAACCGATTCGTCCTCTCATGAGAACCACGTGCACCGGAAGATTGGGGATGTTTTTCGATGTGATGTGGATAGGCACAACTGCCTTTGAGCCCCTTACCTCGACCCATTTCAACTCGTTACCATCTGGTTGTTCTGTAACCACCAAGGCCTTTGCGTTTACAAACGGGCTCCGCAGGATTAGTCTTGCTGTCTGACCTGGCTTGTATTTTTTCTTATCCAGGGACAACTTGAATAAACCTTCAGTGGACTTACGCCATGCAACAGCGTCGTTGCCCCCAACGTACAAATCCGCGGACAGGGTCTGTAGCCTTCCGAGGCGATCTCTCGATACGAGCTCGACCACGTACACTCCTGCCTTTTTCAACTTCAACGATGGCACCACCGGAGACTTTCCGGTTGTCAGTTCCACCTCCTTGATCTTGATATCCTGCTGTTCAGTGACATAGGAGGCTTTGCCAGTGGTAAAATCCGTCTCTCTCAAATGGCTGTGCCAAGTCCTTCGGTATAGACGCAGCATGATCTTGTGGCCGCTGACGGGTTTGTCATCCACACCCAAAGCAATGACCTTCGGCCTCAAAACACCTGGGGTTTTCATGTATCTTTCGATCTTCATACCCAGTACAAACGGCGGCAGGACTTTTACCTCGGAGACAGCCGACACCAACTGGTTGTCCACTCCTGTAACGGTCGCCTCGAACCGATATACCTTTGCAGATCCATCCAAATTTTTGGATGGGTCAGCATTGAATTTATCAGCCCCATCCCTATCCAGGGTTCTCACTTCGCTCGTACTCTGGACGGGCCTGGTGCGGCCTTGCCTCGAAAACTGCAAAGAAGATGCAAACAGATATTCATCTAGCCCTTTTGGAACATGATAATAAGGACGCTGGGTCATGCTCCAGCGGATGGGCCTTCTGGATACACCGCCACCAGCATAGTACCTGGCCACTGCCTTCACCTCGAAAGGCCTGTCATTGGGAACCCTGGAAGGTGCTACCAATTGGACTTCGAACTTGGGGATCCTGTATGCCTCTATCCTGAAATTTCTCCTGGCCACTATTTTTTGGGATTTTTTCTCTTCCAAAGTGATGGAGTAGCTACCGGTGGGAGCATCTTTATCCACAAAATCCAGGGAAAAACCCTTCAATGGAGAAAACTTCACCTTCTTCAACCACTCCTTTGCCCCAGGGGCTCTGATTCTGATGACATACTCATCAGCTTTGCCTGGGTCCAATAACTTTCCACCTTTCTTTTTGCGAACGTAACCCATGATATGAACCGTCTCTCCCGGTCGGTAGATGGGCCGTTCGGTGAAAACGAATCCAAGGGTGGCATCGTTTACGGGAGGAGGAAAGGTGCTCTGTATCCAGTTGAGCCAGCTTCCCCATGGGGCCCAATGATTGTTAGCAAACTGGAGTGGTGGATTATTTGGATCGATGACAAGGAAATCGTCTCCTTTTCTGACCGTCAGTCGATAAATATGATTCCACTTATCCTGGTGACCCAACACAGCCTTGCCTTGAGAATCTGTGACGAGCACGATCTTATCCAATATTGGTTTTCTTGATGCTCCAGGCAGGAGACTCCATCCTTGTTCCCTTAGGACCTCCAGCACCACACGGGCATTTTTTACTGGTGAAGCGGTGGAAAGTGAACGCACGAAAAACACCACACGGTCGCGTTCTTCCACTGTGGTCAGGCTCAGGTCTGTAACCTGTACGCGTACATACGAACGCTGAGCAGGGCCGGTAAGACGCCTGAGGCCGACCAGGTAATGACCTGGCTTGTTTTTTCCCACTACCTTGTCAAGCATAGGTCCAATATCCACACCCAGGTGGGTAGTTGTGCCTGACTTGTCGAGCCCGATATCCAGGACCGTCGAGACCAAGGGAGAGCCCAAAAGGCGTATGTTGCTTTTGAGCTTCCAATCGGAAGGTGAAGAATAATTTTCATCCAAAGACGGCTCTTCGCCCGGAAAAGGCGGCGGAGCAAGTTCGTTTACCACCACGGGGGTCTCAGGGTACGGCCACAATCCTCTATACAGTGGATCAATCCTGTATATCCTCAAATCCACCCGTTGCTCCGCAAACCCCACCACCGGTATCATCCTGGGGCCCTTGGATTCCAGTATCGCCTTTGCCTGTTCCCAGCGAACAAAGGGTTTTTTCCAGCCCAAGTAAAAATATGCTTCCACCTGGCCTGGGGACACGAGTGTCCTTTCGTCCTGGTCTTTGATTGGTGCCGGGTTCAGCTTGATGCGATAAAGCACTTCGGGTCGAAACTTGCCCCTCAACGCCACCCGTTTTCCAAACACCTCGAAGTCCAAACCATCCACAGCCGGATCAAGATGAACGAGACGCTTCAACTGGCTAAGGGACAAATCCTTGACCGGTGCAGAAAACACCAACTGTGGCTTCTGTCCCGTGTTTCCACACGCCAGAGCCATATCCCTGGGCAGCTTCGAATCACCGCCGACAGCGATAGAAGACGAACCGCACTGTATGGAAAGAAGTTGAAACTCTTGACGGACTGACAGTCTTGCGGACCACAACAGCTTGTCTTGTTCTCCCAGTGAAAGACTCAACCTCACCAGGAGCACCTGCCCCTCTTTGACCGGTTCATCCAGCGTGATCGCGTACGACACAGGATCGTTCTTAGCGGCTCGAGGCAGCTTATCTATGGAAAAATGGCCTACCTCTTTCGAACGAGAGGATTCGATTCCAGGTCGTGTGCGAATCTGCAACGAAAGCATCTTGCGCAGGTAGTCCAGTTCCAGGGGTTGAGAAAATGTCAAGGTGAAGGTTCTGAATGGACTCAGATCAGCACTGTTTGCCGGAGGAGTCATGCCAACGGGAGCTTCCATCATGGTTCGAAGGATTCTTCTCGTTTTTCCTGATCGCACCTGGAAGCGGGCCAAGGCAGGCCATGGTTCAGAAGGCCTGAACTGGAGAGTCTTACGGTCGAGCCAACTCCATGCGCCAGGCCAATGGGGCGTGATCTTCAACAACCTGCTGCCATGATCCGCAGGACCCCGACCAGGACCCCTGTTGGATGAAAAATAAACGGTCACAGGATCGAATCCCCTCAAAAACTTCTGGGGGAGAATCTGCGTTTTTCTCACAACGGGCCGCTGGCCGTGATCTGCAGGCAAATACTCCGATACGGACAGGCCCAAGACCTGCCCGGAGCCATATCCGACAAGACTCATAGCAAAAAACGCAACTGCCACTGGAATAATGCCGGGTCTCATGGCCGACCTCCTATCCTCTGGAAAAACTCGCGAAGGTATTTATCGGGTATTATGTCTCCGGGCCTGTCCAAGCCCAACATCGAAGGACGCAACTTCACCGGTTTTTCATTTTCTCCCAACTCGATCAACACGAAATAGTCACCAGGATCCAGTTCCCTCAGAAGGGTCAAGCATCCTGAGGCTTTTTTTTCGCCTTTGCTGTCAAGTACGCTACAGCGCAGCACATCCCTGTCAGCCTTGATGCCAAGACCTATGTCGCTTTTGCGTAGCACCTTGAACGCCAAAACCATAGCAGAAGATGGTGCGAGCCATCTCTGTCTGCCCATCCCCTCTTTCAGGTACTGAGGCTCGGTCCGGATCCAGTGAAGATGCCCCTCCAAGGCTTTGTGGGCAAAAGGCCTGACTTTGACCTGCCAATCTCCCGGGCTCAAGAGTTTGTTCCAGTGACAACCGGAACCATCTCCAAGCACTACGATTTTTCCATGGGGGTCGACCAGAGCACACAAACCAGAATCCGCCCATATGGACACCAGGGAAAGAGATGGGACATGCAAGCTCCAGCTTCCACCTCCTTGCCGTAATGGTACATCCTTTGCCATGTCAAGGTTCCCGATATCTTCTCCCCTGTCTCGTCCCCAACGCAGCAGGTTCAATTCTTTTTTATCGCCCAGCACAATGGATACAGGGGCACAAGGCAGTTCCAGCTCTAGCCTGCCTTTGGTAGCTGCCGGGATTGGGCTGTTGCATTTCTCAGTCCTGAATCCGTCATCGAGCGCGAGCCAGCAATTTTTTGCTCCCCGAACTTGCAATCTACGCACTTGATCACTTTCGCCTATCTTCAATACCACCCTCTTGGGTCTACTGGGCCAAAGCTCCAGGGTATCATGAAGGGTTCGAACCTCGCTTGAAGAATCGGATCGTACGAGATCCACCACGGCCCTTCGTTCCGAGTCAGATACGAGAACCAAATCGCCGCCTTCTGACCAAAATTCACATTGTTCCAGTCCAGACCCAGGAGGACATATGTCGTCCACAGAGCCAGAGGGGTCCAGCAACACGGCCCAGCTTTCCATGGGCAACAAGACCTTTACCCTGCTTGGTCCTTTTGGCAACGAGTAACCGACCGCCCTCGATGACCAGATCAGTTCATTCCGTCCTGCAGCAAGAGCATGAGTCACACCTGGCACCCTGACCATGCTTCTTCTTATTCGGGCCATGGCCTCACTGGATTGATCCTGTTTAGAAAGAGCCCAACTCGCCAAGGCATTTTCGGCAAGGCCAGATGCGGCAAAACATTTACCAGGGGCGAGCTTGTATGCCCCCCGGCTTTGTGAGCCCAACGGTTTGATGGAGCAAAGAGGCTCTGAGAATTCGTCCTGTGATGATATGACCGACAGCAAATGAAGCGCCTTTTTGTTATTTGCATGCTGTCTTTTCCATACGGGTTTTTTAGTGAGCAACCAGGTACTCACCGTGGGATCCTTGGCGGAAAAAACCATCTCTTTCAAAGAAAGCCTTGGACTTGCCTTGGGTCCCAGGGAGGAAAAAACAACTTCGCCATGTTCCAGGCTCACCTCACCTGAACACAAATGCAGTGGCCCACTGCTTGTACTTTCCAAGCAATAAATCCTGTCACCTGTCTTGTATCTTCCGGTGCTTGGAATCTTGACCCTTGCGGCTTTTCCCGCCGGTATTTTTTTATTTGCGAGAGTAACGACAGGTCTTTGCCTGTAATGAGCCAGGACCTTGCCAGACCACCGCCTGGTCCATAAACGCACCATGTGTCGCTTGCCATTGGATCGCACCAGCAACGAACAACGCAACACATCCAATTGTTGTTCTAGACCGATACCATCTTCGTCTTCCAGGCGACACGAGAACTTCAGCTTCGAAGAAAACTCCAACTCCTGGATGACATCCTGCTTCGTGGCCTCAACGGTCGCAAGCAAGACCTGCTTTCCCACGCTCAGCTTGGCGCCATCGTCGATCCTGCCAATTCGCCGGACTTTAGGCGAGGAGACAAAAACCTCTGTTACGCCTTTGCTCCCATCAGCTGTCTCCAACACTAGTTTGTATTTCCCAGCCTGCAGCATGGTGGCGGAAAGACAGTTCCAGTCATCGCCCACGTGATCACTTTGGGCCACCAGGTTGCCTGCAGAATCGAACAATCTGCACCTGGCATCCTTTTGTCCTCTGGTGCCTATGCGCACCACTCCATCTAAAGCGATCTTCAATGTAACTGAACCTGGTACCTGGATGTCTTTCTTTGATATACCGGGAGCCAACACGTCCGTCCACAACCCGAGATGATACCTGACACCCACATCGTCCATGGAATGCCTGGTAACAAGCTCGTACTCACCCATTGGAAGGGAAACGGTCTCCGAATCGGTCCTTATTTTTGAATTC
>CAYSLH010000252.1:0-7669 GCA_964431605.1 uncultured Myxococcales bacterium | reverse complement strand
GAACGCTTTTATGTTTATGCCCAGGCGGGTTTGGGTTACATGTGGGCATCACCTAAAGAGGTTGACGGAGTTAGTGCGGGTGGACAAAGCGACTTGGCGATCCTGGCTGGTGGTGGAGTTGAATATTACACCATGCTAAGGCATTTTTCTTTTGGCATCGAAGCGAACGTCACGATTCTGCCCATGCGCTCAGACGCGGCCATTTCAATCTTTCCTGTCGTTAGATACACTTTTGGGGTAGGTAAGGTTCAGGTGATAAAGCCTCCAAAAGACAGGGACAACGACGGCATACCGGACGAAAAGGACAAATGCCCTGATACCTGGGGAGTGGAAAGCCAGCAGGGGTGTCCCGAACCTGACACTGATGAGGATGGAATCATCGACAGGGAGGACCATTGCCCACAGGAGCCTGGACCACCCTCGAACAATGGATGTCCCAAGGCCAAGGATCGAGATAAGGATGGACTTGCTGATATAATTGACAAATGTCCTGACGAGCCAGGCCCCCAAGAAAACGAGGGTTGCCCCGAAGAGGACAGCGACGACGATGGAATAGTGGATCGCATCGATCTCTGTCCCACCAAACGCGGCTTGAAAAAATACGACGGATGCCCAAACGCCTCCGACATAAAGATAAAGCTCAAGAAAAAGGCCATCGAGCTTCGTGAAAAGATCCATTTCGAGACCAACAAGGCAGTTATCAAACGCCGGTCCTTCCCTATCCTTGACCAGGTTGCTGCAACTCTCAGTCAGTATTCGGAGATCAAGAAGTTAGAAATCCAGGGACACACTGACTCCAGAGGGAGCGATGATTACAACCTGCGCTTGAGCCAGCGAAGAGCCCAGGCGGTGGTCAATTACCTGGTGAAGAAAAAAATCTCCAGAGATCGTTTGGTTGCCCGCGGCTATGGAGAAAAACGTCCCATCGCTACCAATAAGACAAAAGCCGGCCGCGCCATGAACCGACGCGTTGAGATGATCATCCTGGAGCGCGACTAATTCGGTTCATCGATTACGTGGTCCATCCTACTGACAAGCTGCTTCGTATTCTATGGTTACCAGGGAATAGGGCGGTGGCACATGGCCACGTTCGAAAACAACATCTCGTCGTTGTGCATCATAACCAAAACCGGTCTTTTGCTCCTTGCCGTTGATCGATACCTTCAGTGTGTCTTGCGATATTGGTTTTCGACTTAGGTGGAACCTGTTTGTATATCCCACGCTGGCACCCACCACGTTGAGCAATGGTTGGGAATAGTTTTCCTGGCAAATGGATTCTATGCTTCCACCTGTCGCCTGGGCTAACTTTATATACCTCGTTCCAGGCAGGGCTTGACAATACTCACCACTACATCCCGGAACCGAGCAGGCAGTTGACACCTGCCATCGGCCCGATTCGTCATCCAAGGTGTAATGAATCTCTGTAGAAGACGGATCCGATGGATCACTGACCCCTACGATTGCCGAAAAGGTGGCTAAAAGGGGCACCGGTTTCAGGCTTTCCAAAAATGACCTATAGTGTTCAATGGATGTCAAACTATATGGTCTACCGTATTGAGGGTCGGAAATGTTACCCTGTGGATCAATACCTTTAGCTGCATAATAGCAAATGCTTCCCCTAATCCCCGTGATCCCCTCCGTCACATCTCCAACCTCGCCGCAATCCTCTTCATCAGACACTACGATCACAGCCAGGCGGGCCCATGGGCGTAAGAAGCCCGAATTGTAGCTCGCCGAAAGTCCTCCCAAAGCCATTTGCATGGCAGCCAGCCCTCGTTCATATCCACAACCATTCGTACCCACTAGCACTGTACCCTTATCCCACGTCCTGTCGTAAAAGCAATCCAAATTCTCCTCGGTAACCTGCCTGCATGTCGGATCTGAGACAAAGTCGAACTGAGGCTCATCATCCGTTCCCTGGTTATGACCCAGACGATCCTGGAAACGACCGCTCTCACCAGTCTCGTTTATACAGGAAAAAAAATGTTCATCGTCAGGAGGGCATGCCTTACAGTCCTCAGACTCCATCCCGGTAGTTATGACCCCGATGTGATAGTTGACCGCACCCTCTTCTAAGACCGCAACGAAATCGCTGAACGAGTCTGCCAGGGCTTTTTGTTCTCCGACCATGGAACGGGAATTATCGACTATGAATAAAGCATCAACCGCACCTGCGCCTCCCTGTGTATAACTATCAACTATTGCCTCACTCTCATCACAAGAATGGTTTGGATCCACCGACAGAGTTATGCTATCGATTTGCTTCACTTCGCCAGAGACAATTTTCTGCCCATCTATCTCTTGTCCCACGTATCCTGTTGCGCGAAGCTCCACATCCCACTCTCCTTCAGGCAGCGCTATCTTGTAAAGACCTGCTGAATCCGGATGAGTTACAATTGGAGTACCCTTTACAACGACCTCCACTCGTTCAGGATTATCCACATCCACTTTTCCTGCCACCATCCCGACCGCCACCAGGTTCAAAGTTCCCAGATCGATAATCTCCTGGCCCGTAAGGTCAAACTCCTCCTGGATACCAAGGCTCTGACCCCAAATTACAGAAAGGGTTTTGTGATAACCCGATAAACCTCCAATAGCAAAAGAACCATTGTCATCCGTAATGGCAACATGTTCGTCTTCTCCTACGATCAGCACCTGTGCCCCTGCAAGAGGTCCGGAGTCTGCCACGATTTGACCTCTAACCTCCCCCCTAGTCCAGTAAGGGTCGTTCGACAGATATCCGCACCCGGAAAAAACAATCATAAGAATAAAAGAAAACGCTCGTCTCATGACTCGCTCCTCGCTTTAGATGGATCTCGGCTCACAAAGACCACCCCAACCCGGCAAACAGGTCCAGATAGCCCATGTTCTTACTCTCACTTCCCGTATAGACCATGAAAAAATGCGCGCGCGCTTCCATGTCCAAAGACAGCTTTTTCCACAGCCGAACCCTAAGGGCCAAAACCAGCCCCGGGGAAAAATTGAAGTAATTTTGTTCCTCATCTATCAATGACAAATTACGTCTAAGAACATGCACCCCTGCAAGGCGCGGCCCTGCCAACAAGGTGAGGACGGAAAAATCCACACGGTAAAGGACCTGCAAGCCGTAAGCGAACTCCAAGAGATCTTGCGTAACTGCAAGCCTGCCCACCTGCAAGTTTTGGTGACCACCACCCACGACCATTTCCAGCGCAGTCTCGAAGCCGTGGAATGGAAAGTCGATCCTTGAAACAGATATACCCACGAGCGGCGCGGGCGCGATAAGGCTCCTTCGGACACCATCGTCGAAAAACGCCTGGTATCCACCATGGGCCAGAATGTGCCAGCGAGGTTTGGTCTCCTCCAACAAGCCCTCGACGCTTAATCTATCCCCAGGGCTGAATTTCACCAATTCATCAAAAGTCGTCCCATGCTTATCCTGGCCATCGGTAAGCACTATCCTGTGCTTACCAGGCTCCAACACGAGACGTGACGGCAACTGCCCCTTGTCCCGGCCGTCAACCTGGATTTTCATACCGTTGAACCTCGGCAAAAATGAATATATCACTGGTGAGGCTGGGCGTATCTTGTGACCGCTGAGTACTATTGGATCAGCTCCAACCACTGTCGACTCCATCTGTGGACGCTGTAGTCCTTTCGTAAAGTAATAGGTTCGTTCCATGGCATAAGCGTGAGCTTCACTCGCGGTAACCGCCCCATCTCCATCCTGATCTTTGCCGGACAAGGCCTCAAGTAAAAAATTGGTGTAGATATCGTGACCGAGTCCATCGTCCTCCCTGGCCGCTTCACCCCACGAGCTGGCGGTCAACACCATTGTGGCCCTGCTGACGTCTTCGATGGGCTTGACAAAGAAAACACCTTTAGAGCCACCGAGTTCCTTGGACAATGACTCGGGAAGAGCCGACTTACCGGAGCCTGATGTACATGCTGCCAAGATCAACACCTTGCGTGAAGATGGCATTTTTTCGAATCGTTCCACTAGTTCATCGACCGATAAAGCAGTTTGACGTACCCTGGACTGCTCGGTATCGGAAGTTACGAGATAGCGGTGAAGTTCCCCTGAAGGTTCGCGAGCGAGGGTTCCATGGGTTGAAAAGTACACGAGTACCAGGTCATCTTTGCTTCTGTTCAAATCGGACAAGCGATCCAACGCAGTCTCGATGTCGGCCAGGCTTTGTCCTTCGGCAGCATCGAGGATCTCCACATGATCGAAATTTCCCAACTTCGGATCCATGAGCAATGCACCCAACTCATCCGCGTCGTTGACTGCATGTTTCAACTTCGGCCACCTATGATCTTTGAACTCGTTTATTCCCACCAGCACAGCAAGGCGCTTTGGTCCCAATGCCTTATGGACGGTGTGGATGTCCATACCCAAAGGTTCCAACCCGCCCTTGGTTCGGACCCTGACTCCACAGGCGCTCACCAACAACAAAGCCAGCAAGTATGTTACAAGCGTCTTCAAGGTTCACCAGCCTTTGAAGATACGAAAACATCCACCGTGTCAATCGACTCAAACCTTCCTTTAGACAATCCAGTACCTGATACTACAAGCATCAAATCCTCCCGTGGATTCGAAAGGGGCTTATCAGTACAGGCTGCCACGAACCTGATCTTTCCATCATACCCTTCCAGGGACATGGCTGCCGGACGCCCGTCGATTTCAGGAACAAAAGTCCCAGCATCATGACAAAGAGACTCAGGACCATGTACAGGGTAAAGTATTTCGACAGAGCTTCCATAAATAAATGCAAGGTATGGATAACAACAGCCTTCGATATCCATGCTAAAGATCAAGCGCTGATCAGGGCTGACGGATGCGTTCTTTCCAACCCTATCGATTTGGGCGATGCCGGAAGCTTTCGACAGCACCCTCCCCACCGAAAGCGAAATAGAAGGAGCAGGCGATAAAGTGCCCGTGCCCTTGAGTCTGCTCGTATTGCTTTCTTCTACAGGCGATTGTCGCACAAGCACGACACTCAGAACTATCAATGCGAGTATGACGAATCCAAGGGCAGGCTGCATGATGGAGTTTGTGCGAAAAATGCTCTTTGACCTTGAAGGCAAATCTCTCATCTTTTCCGGAACCCTGGGGGAAGAAGTCCTTTCCACAATGTCCATCAGCACCAAAACCTGTTCTGCATCCAGCCCGGCCATGAAATTCTCACATTCATCGCAATCCTGCCTGAGGTGTGCCAAAAGCCGACCCTCTTGCTTTTTGCTCAACCGACCACTGAGCAGTCGTTCGTACAGTTTGTGGTTCAGGTGCCGATTCATGACTGCACCACGCCGTGACCCCGCAGTTCAAGCACACGAACGAGCAAGCGCTTTCTAATCTTTCCCCTGAAGCGACTGAGCCAGGTCGTAACAGTGCTGACCGGAACGCTTAGCTCCTGGGCTATCTTTGATGTATCCTGCCCCTGTACATAATAACGCTTCCCAGCCTCCTTTAGTGACGAATCGGCCAGGCGCTCGATTTCCTCCAAGACTATTTTTTTCTCTGCATCTCGCATGATTTCGTCCATCTGTTCTTCCACTTTATGGTGGACCCTCTCATTTCCATACCGTTCGAGCCTCTTGTTGCGCTTTGTAACACCAGATAAAAAAGTCATACACCGGCTCCTGGTGATAGAATAAAGCCAGCCCTCGAACCTGCCAGCATCCCTCAATTGCCTGATTCCAAGAAACGTCCTCACAAACACATCCTGCGTAATATCGTTGGCGTCAGCTTGCTCTATGCCGGCAAAAGACAGGCAAAACCTTGCTACTCGCAAACGATACAATTCGTACAAGCGGCTGACGGCATCCGAATCACCGTCCCGCGCTTTTTCCACAATGCAAATCGTCTCTTCGTCCATGCGCGTTCCGAGTATAAGACCCTGGCAAATTGAATAATGTCTCAAGTTTTTCAGTTTTTTTTATGAGCATATTCCCAACCGAACCTGGAACATAATGACCCACCAATGAAATTTTCACAATTGAACTCATTTCAACCACTGGGTATTATATAATGTAAAATCAATGGGGATATTTTCTAAAAGGAGCCTTGCATGCATCGTTTTCTATTATCCGTCCTCATCATTCCTTTCCTTGTGTTTTTACAGGCATGCAGTTCATCCACCGTTGGGCCCGGTCACTGCCTCGTGGATTCGGACTGTGATGAAGGACTTGGATGCGACCAAGGGGTATGTCACCCGACATGTACCATAAGTACTGATTGTCAGCAGGGATGGCTTTGTTACTCCGGCTTCTGCCGAGCCCAGTGTGAATCACAAGATGACTGTTCAGATCTGGAAATGTGTGAAAACGGAGCATGTGTTGGAAAGCCGGTGGACGATGGAGGAGATGGAGATGGGTATACCGATGTCGATCCGGATGACCTTGATGGAGACGGACTGCCTAACGACATAGAAGATGCAAACGGTAACGGGCTAGTGGACGATGGGGAGACGGATCCTAACAATCCGGACTCCGATGACGACGGTCTGATGGACGGTACCGAAGACAGCAATCATAACGGACAAATGGATGAGGGTGAGACAGACCCCCTTAACGCAGATACGGATTCAGATGGCCTGCCTGACGGGATAGAGGATGAAAACCACAATGGCTCTGTGGATCCGGGAGAGACAGATCCGCTGAACACCGACTCGGATGGAGACGGTTTGGCTGACGGCGCAGAGGACTCTAACGCCAACGGCGTGGTCGACGATGGAGAAACAGACCCAGCCAATGCGGATACGGATGGTGACGGGCTGGACGATGGAGTCGAAGATTCCAACCATGACGGCCAGCGACAGGAATGGGAGACGGACCCGGCCAATGCTGATACGGACGGTGACGGGCTGGACGATGGAGTCGAAGTATCCGGGCCCACCGATCCGCTCAGGCCGGATTCGGACGCGGACGGCATCATGGACGGTGTGGAAGACTCGAATCACAACGGTCAGTTGGATCCTGGTGAGACAGATCCCATGAACCCGGATTCCGATTCCGATGGACTCTCCGATGGCACCGAGGATGCAAACCACGACGGAACACAGCAGGCCACCGAGACAGATCCCACCAATGCCGACACAGATGGTGATGGATTGGTGGATGGCATCGAAGATTCCAACAGGGACGGGATCCTTGACCCGGGAGAGACTGATCCCACCAATGCCGACACGGATGGTGACGGATTGGCCGATGGCACAGAGGATTCCAACCACAATGGGCAGATCGATTTTGGTGAGACGGATCCCACAAACCCTGATACCGATGGTGATGGAATCAGTGACGGCGTAGAAGATGCGAATCACGACGGCTCGGTGGATGCGACAGAGACAGATCCCAACAATACCGACACTGATGGAGACGGTATCCCGGACGGAGCCGAGGACAGCAACCACAATGGAAGCCAGGACCAGGGAGAGACAGATCCAACGAACGCAGATTCGGACGATGATGGTCTTTCAGATGGACAGGAAGATTGCAACGACAACTTTCAATACGATCCGGGGCAGGAGACAGACCCACTGAATCCTGACACGGACGGCGACGGTGTCTTAGACGGCGATGAGGACAGGAACGGTGACTGCCAATTGGGCTCGTGTACCACTCAATGTTCCAATGATTCGCAATGTGGAGACGGAGAGGTATGTGTCACATCCCTGGAAATTTGCTGGTC
>CAYSLH010000251.1:0-7685 GCA_964431605.1 uncultured Myxococcales bacterium | reverse complement strand
CGCGCAATCTTCGTCTCTCGTACAGGCCCTGTCTCCGAGATCAGAGTAGAAGCTGCAGGCAAGCCCTATGACCATACCCATGGCAAATATGGCGACAAATAGTTTCAGCGCCGCCAACCCTACAGACTTCGAGTCCACTGGTTTCATGTCGGACCTCCTGGTCGAACTCATCGTAGAATCGTATTCTAGCACGAATGGGCAAAGTTTCTTAAAATCGTTTTCGCTCAGCCAGAGTTCATGTTTAATTGACACCCATTGGTACAAGGTGTTAGAAAAGCTTGTTCGTTTTCGAAACATCCCGCAATCCCAACAGGTTGCGGAGACAGAAAGGGAAGCTTCGGGACTTGGGGCTTTTCCGTCGTACGTCGGATTATACAGTCGGTCATCCACAGGCGATGTAACCGAGGGGGCCGGAGGCTGCCTGCTGCCGGCTTATGAGAATACATTCGATGCATGTGGTATTTCCATACCGGCGTTGAGGACTGTGCTATGGACTCCAAAGAGCTGAAAAAAATCATCCAACGAAATGAAGATGGTCGGTATCAATTCAAGGCAGATGTGAAAAATGAGATTTCCATCGCCCAGGAAATGGTTGCCTTTAGCAATTCGGGGGGAGATGAGATCCCAGTTCCGGGATTAGGACTGGAAGATATGGACCTGGAGTACTTCAAGTCGTTTTTCGAGCGGAATTTTGGTGAATCCGTAGATGAACAGGGCTTGGAATTGCAAACACTCCTGGAAAACATGAATCTTTTCAGCCAAGGGTCCTTGAACGTCAGTGGTGCGTTGCTGTTTGCCTCTAACCCAAGCTTCAAGTTGCCTGTTTTCATAGTAAAGGCCATGGCCTTTCCCGGCACGGAGATCGCGGACAAACACTATATAGACAGCAGGGACTTGACTGGAAAAATTTCTGAAGTCTTCAGCGGATGCATGAGCTTTGTACTGGCAAATATCAGGTATATCCAGGGAGACAAGAGTGTGAACTCCATTGGAGACCCGGAGATACCCAGGATCGTTCTCGAGGAATTGATCGCCAACGCCCTCATCCATCGTGACTATTTCATATCGGCTCCAATCAGGTTGCTTGTCTTCAGCGACCGTGTGGAGTTGATCAGTCCTGGTCATCTGCCCAATAACCTGACCATAGAGAACATAAAAAAAGGCAATTCAAACATCAGAAACCCCATCCTCGCGTCCTTTGCAACGAAATTGATTCCCTATCGAGGTCTCGGAAGCGGAATAGTGCGCGCACTAAAGGAATACCCACATATCGATTTTGAAAACGATCGCGATGGCAACCTGTTCAAGGTAACCATAGAGCGCAGGGAGATAAAACCATGAGCCAGGTCTTTAGCCTCTCGTAATGCAAAAACACCGCTTATCCACTGTGCCCAACGCCGGGACAAGGAAATGAAAAGATTGAGGGTACTCGAGGCCTTGTTGGGGTTTGATCAACAACAGTTCTTGGGATTTGAAGATATGGGTCAGTGAGGATGTGGCCACATGTCTGGTCACAAAAGAGCTGAGTAAGATTTGGAGTGGGGCCATATGAGAGTAAACAGACTCGTTTTGAGTGAGTTCCGTGCTTTCCATGAGTTGGACATGGAGTTTCATGGAAACCTGACCGTGCTTGTGGGTGTAAACGGTGCGGGTAAAAGCAGTGTGCTTGAAGCCCTCGCTATCTTACTGTCGCCTCTTGTCGATGGTATACGCACGGTGTCCGGTAAAGGTAAGAGATTCAAGGTATTGGATATCAGGAACAAGTCCGGCCAGGCAAAAGGAATAATCGAGATCAGCATGAACGGTAGAAGCTTCGAGTGGTCGATTGTGACCACCAGGCCCGGTAGAAAAAAATCCGACACCTCTGATCTCGGTCAATTGAAAGAAGCTCTGGCTCCAATTTTTCGTGGAGTGGACGAACAGGGACTAGACAGTGTTCCGGTTGCCGTATTTTACGGCGTGCATCGTGCTGTAATGGATATACCCTTGAGAATACGCAAAAGGCACACTTTTGATATCTTATCAACTTATGACAGCTCTTCTTTGGGCGCAAAAAGCGATTTCAGGCTTTTCTTCGAATGGTTTCGAAACAGGGAGGATATAGAAAACGAGATTCGCCTGGACTTGGAATACCATCACGAGGATACTCAGCTAAGGGCGGTCCGAACCGCGGTAGAGCGATTGACCGGTTTCAGTGGTCTTAGGGTACGACGCTCACCTCTTCGAATGGAAGTTCAAAAGAGCGGCCAGACGCTGAATGTAGCTCAACTTTCAGACGGCGAGAAGTGTTTGTTCGCCCTGGTGGGAGACTTGGCCCGACGCTTGGCAGTAGCCAACCCTGGTTACTCAAACCCGCTTGAAGGACATGGTGTTGTACTGATAGACGAAATAGATTTGCACCTTCATCCTGAATGGCAGCACAAGATAATCCCAAACCTGCTCGAGACATTCCCCAATTGCCAGTTCATAGTGACCACCCATTCTCCACAGGTGTTGAGCCACATAAAGAGTGAAAACATCCGTCTACTTGACCAGACAGAAGACGGGGTCAAGGTTTCTGAGCCTGATGGTACTTATGGGCATGATTCAAATTTTCTACTCAAGACCCTTTTCGGTTCCACTGACAGACCCAATGAACCAGTGCATCCCAGCCACTGAAACAATCAATAGACTCGGACTGAACATAGACAAATTAAAAGAACTTCGCATGGCAGCAATACACGGTGCGTTGGATGGAGATTGGAATCCTGAAACATCAATCGATGAAATGATTCAGGTGTATTCAGAAAGGCAAATAACAGGAAATTTTTTGCCCTATTGTTCTGCAATCGTATCTGTTTTGGAAAACCTCTTGTGACAGATCGAGGAAAGAATCAAATGCAAAAACACCGCAATACTGACGACCCGGGTCTTGCGCCCAAGCCGGGCCGTGACCGCAAGGTAGCCCTTGTAACCGGCATCACTGGCCAGGACGGCTCGTACCTGGCAGAGCTGCTTTTGAAAAAGGGATACGAGGTCCATGGAATCATACGCCGCTCGTCGAGCTTCAACACCCAGCGCATCGACCACATCTACCAGGACCCTCACACACCCTCCAAGCGCCTGACTTTACACTACGGCGATCTCACGGATGGCTCTAACATATCTAGGGCTTATCCTTTTATACTGCCTCCATATTCCTGAAAACCTAAGGTAATGTTTACCATTATAAAAAAACGAATTAGAGTAGAAACCTGAAATTAGCATGATAATAATGTTTATAGATTATTACCGAAAGTTATGAGGATAGCTTAATGAATAGTGTACGAGGAAAATACTTAGTCACTGGCGCTGCAGGATTCATTGGTTCAAATTTGATTGATGCCTTACTTAAAGATGGTAATGAGGTTGTCGGTGTTGACAACTTCATCACTGGTAAACGAAAAAACATAAAACCATTCCTTAGTAGTATCCAGTTTATAGAAGGAGATATACGTGACATCAAGACATGCCGCGATGTTTGTAATGGTGTTGATTACGTTCTGCACCAAGCTGCGCTGGGCTCTGTCCCCCGTTCAATCGAAGACCCAATCAGTAGTAATGAACACAACATCACTGGGACTTTGAATATGTTAGTTTCAGCAAAAGAAGCAAAGGTCAAAAGATTTGTCTATGCTTCTTCTTCGTCTGTTTACGGAGATACGGAAATTTTACCCAAAGTTGAGACAATGAACACCAACCCCCTTTCTCCTTATGCAGTATCAAAGTATGTTTCTGAACTTTATGGGAAACTATTCTGGTCTATCTATGGATTGCCTACGATTGGCTTGCGATATTTTAATGTATTTGGACGCAATCAGGATCCAGATGGGATGTATGCTGCAGTCATTCCAAGGTTTATAAAAAAAATACTTAGTGGAGAATCTCCTGAAATCTTTGGTGATGGCGAACAGACGCGAGATTTCACATATATAGACAATGTGATTCAAGCAAATCTAAGAGCATGTCAAGCTAATGAAGAAGCTTTTGGAGAGGTGATGAACATTGGGGCCGGTGGACGTATTTCTATAAATGAATTAACATCTAAAATACTTTCCTTATTGGATAGTAATATACTGCCTAAAAATGTTTCAGCAAGGGATGGTGATGTTAGAGACAGCCAAGCAAATATAGAAAAGGCTCGAAAATTGATTGGATACAAACCTGAAATCAGTGCTCTCGAAGGGCTTGAACGCGCTATAGCGTGGTATCAAAAAATACTCAATCCTACATAATAAAAAAATAGAATAAAATTATTAATAAAATATAAAAGGCTTCAGATGGAAAATGAAAAACCTGGAGAAGATCTTGAATTCATATAAAATCACTGACGGATTCTCTTATAACCCTGATGGCACAAAGTACCCCCTACCCAAACCGGACGATTACCAGGCGGAATACGCCCGCATAGAAAAGCTCGTGGAGGCAGCCCGCTCTGATGGCAAGGAGATAGTAGTGGTCATGGGCCTGGGGTTCGTGGGAGCCGTGATGGCTGCCATAGTGGCAGACAGCACGGACGAACGTGGCGAGCCTGGAAAGTTCGTCATCGGCTGCCAGCGCCCGAGCGTTCGCTCGTACTGGAAGATACCCCTTTTGAACCAGGGCCTGTCGCCCGTAAAGGCCGAAGACCCAGAGGTGGACGAGCTCATCGCACGTTGTGTCAGGGATAAAAAGACCCTGACCGCCACTTTCAACAACGACTGTCTGCAACTGGCGGACTGTGTGGTGGTGGACGTCCAATGCGATTATCTCAAAAACGATCTCGGCCGCATGAAAACCGGCGAGGTGGAAATGGCCGCGCTGGAGCAGACCCTTCGCACCATCGGCCGGAAGATCCCCCCCGAGTGCCTCGTTCTCATAGAGACCACCGTGGCCCCTGGCACCACGGAGATAGTCGCCTGGCCCCTTTTGAAAAAGGCCTTTGCCGCACGCGGCATAGACTCTGTGCCCCTGCTCGCCCACTCGTTCGAGCGTGTCATGCCTGGCCGCGACTATGTAAAATCCATCCGGGATTTCTGGCGGGTGTGCTCCGGGTGCAACACAGAGGCCCGCCACCGGGTGGAGAGGTTTTTGACCGACGTGCTCAACACCGACGACTATCCTCTCACTGTCATGGACCGGCCCATCGAGTCAGAGACCACCAAGATAATCGAAAACTCCTACCGTGCCACCATCCTGGCTTTTTTGAACGAGTGGAGCGTTTTTGCCGAGCGAAACGGCGTGGACCTCATCAAGGTAATAGACGCCATAAAGACCCGTCCCACCCATTCGAACATCATCTTCCCCGGTCCCGGCATAGGCGGCTATTGCCTGCCCAAGGACGGGGGCCTGGGCTACTGGGCCTACGAGCACCTGCTGGGCTTTCAGGACGGCGAGAGTGTTTTCAAGATAACCCCCACGGCCATAGACATAAACGACACACGCGCCTTGCACGTAGCGGAGCTGGTACGGGACGCTTTACGAAACATGGGCCGCTACATCGCAGGCGCCGACGTTGTGTTGTGCGGCGCGAGCTACCGCCAGGACGTGGGCGACACCCGCTACTCCGGCTCTGAGCTGGTGGTCAGAAAGCTCACGGAGATGGGCGCCGACCTCCGCGTCCACGATCCGTACGTGGACCACTGGTACGAGCTTGAAAAGCAAGACACCTACCCGGCGGTGGGCCAATCGTGGAGCAGGTTTTTCCGCAACCAGGAGCAGCTCAAAGACACGGTGGTGCAAAAGGACCTGGCCTCTGTCCTGAAGGGCGCAGAAGCGCTCATCTTGGCCGTGCCCCACAAGCAGTACCTGGAGTTGGACCCGGACGACGTGGTGGCCTGGGCCGGCACCTCCCTTGCCATAGTGGATTGCTACGGTATTCTCACCGATGACAAGATAAGGCGCTACTTCGAGCTGGGCTGCGAGGTCAAGGGCCTTGGACGGGGTCACCTTGCCAGGATGAAAAAGCAGGTCAAAAAAACGATGAACCAATGACGCCCTTAGCAGGGAAAGTGCCACAACAAGACCAATCATTGACCTCTTGTGACAGATCGAGGAAAGAATCAAATGCAAAAACACCCCAATACTGACGACCCTGGTCTTGCGCCCAAGCCGGGCCGTGACCGCAAGGTAGCCCTTGTAACCGGTATAACCGGCCAGGACGGCTCGTACCTGGCAGAGCTGCTTTTGAAAAAGGGATATGAGGTCCATGGCATCATAAATCATGCGGCATACAAAACGATAATGATTCAATCTCAATGTCTATTAGATCTCGTATAATAAAGGTTGGCTTTGCCAAATCAACTGAGATCATTTCCATCACTATTGTACGTTTGGTCTCTGTACCATTATTCCTTTGGGCATGGTCTCCAGAAGTATATGGTGAGTGGCTCATCCTTTATTCCTTGTTATCATACTTGTCCTTAGGGAACCTTGGGTTTGCTCAAGCTGCTGCAAACGAGATGACAATATCAGTAGCGAGTGGTGATCGAAAAAAAGCGTTGGAAACATATCAGAGCACATTCCTTATCCTCCTGTTGATTTCAGTTGTTTTACTTGTCGCTGTTACTATTTTAATGGCAGTTGTACACTTAGGACCTTCGATGGGCATTGAGATCATGCCTAACAAAAAAGTAAATATAGTGTTATTCCTGTTTTTTGTTTATGTAGTGGTAATGTTTTTCATGATGCTTTTCGCGGCAGGATTCCGTTCTGAAGGCTTGTACCATCGTGCGATATTGTTTCTAAGCGCATCTCAATTCATTGAATTACTTTTACTTTCGATTGTACTGATGATGGGTCATGGTCCTATCGCTGCAGCAATATCAATGGTCTCTGGTCGTATCATAATAATGATAGCTATGTTCTTTGACATTCGACATAAACTGCCATGGCTAATTAACGGTGTTTCAAAGGCATCACGGCCAGAAATGAAACGATTGCTTTCCCCTTCTCTTGCTTTTGCCGCATATCCAGTAGGCAACACATTGATAAACCAAGGTGTAATAATTGGGATTGGTAGCTTTTTCGGTTCAGTTCCAGTCGTTGTTTTTTCTTCTATTCGCACACTAACTAACCTCGCAACTAGAATTTACGACTTGATAAACCAAGCTTTTTATCCTGAAATGTCTATGGCTTGGGGGAAAAAAAATATTGATCTCTTAAGAAAACTCCATCGATTTGCTTGCCAAGCTTCTTTTTGGTTAGGGGTTTTGGCAATGATTGGATTAGCAGTGTTTGGACCATGGGTCTTCAGGATTTGGACTCATGGAAAAGTAGAATTAAATTTTCCAATTTTTTATGGCTTCGTTGGTTTGGTTGGGCTGAGAGCTCTTTGGTTCACTTCCTATGTGGTGCCATCTTCAATCAATAAACACCAAGTAATTACGATAAAATACCTTTTAGCAGCTTCAATGTGTCTTGGGATCTCATTGATTTCCATGGAGTATTTCGGTATATTAGGCAATCTTGTTGGGTTTGTTTTTTTGGAAATCTTAATGATATTCTTTGTTCTGCCAATTTCGTTAGGATTCACAAAAGATAATTTTCATAGCTTTTTATGGAAAATACTCAATTTCCCAAGTATAAACAGTTTGAAGAATATAGTTTCTTAACCAAAGCTAACTATATCATAATTCAAAATTCAGTTCTCTTCAGTTTGTTTTCAAACTTTTAGATAGGAGTTTGGC
>CAYSLH010000250.1:0-7736 GCA_964431605.1 uncultured Myxococcales bacterium | reverse complement strand
TGGACAACAATACCATTCTCGGCCAAATCACATCTGAACTCACCGACAGGGTAAATGTTCTCAGGCATCACCAACAGGACACCAAACCCACGGTCGAACTCTTGCAAATGCTGTCAAAAACAATGGAGCAAGGACCCCCTTGGAAGAGTTCCTCAGAACCAGACGAGGTTGCTCTTCAAGATTTGGTGGAAAGGTTTTTATTGTACCGCCTTGACGAATTTTCCAAGCAACATCTCGACAAGACACGCCGCAGAATATCGGACAAGCGGCTGGGTACCGGATCTTCCATCCTTCGGACGGAATATGAAAGTGGCAGACTATACAGGATCGGACTTGACGATAAACCGTTGATAAAGACCAGGGTAGTTCACGAAGAAGCACAGCTTTTCGTAGACCTGAAGGGCTATACACGAAGAACCGCGTTAGCCAAAGAACTCGTAATGGCCGATTTCCTCAAAAGAGAGTTCTACGAACCAATTCTTCAAGCTGCACAGCATTACCGTACGGCACCGTCGCTGGTCTCCAAAGAGCAGAACATCCAGCTAGTCAATTTATTGGGGGATGCCGTTGCCTTTTCAGGCAACGTGGTATCCTTGGTAAATCTCGCCCGTGACATCCAGGACATTTTTCGCACTTACAGGGAAAAGCTCATGGAGCTTTCTACGGTGGGCGACGAAGAGAGTCTTCACATGGCCAGCCAAAAAATCGCCAACAGAAGGCGTGCCATCACAGACCAGATGAAAGTTCTCAAGAAAAAACTTGATGATATCAAGCGTGAGGTTTTTCACAAAGCCAGTCTCTGTCCTGACGAAATGGTCAAGGAATTGCAAAAAGAGTACAAAGCAAGGTTCGAAAAGGTAAAAGAAAACTTCAAATATTTTCAGGACCAACTTGCGCAGGCATCGGATCCGACAAGAAAATCAGAACTCAGACAGCAGGTAAAAGTCATACACAAGGCTCACGAAAGATTAAAAGAGCACAGGGCAAAGGCTCTCGAACAGCTCAAGAAACTAAAGGGAGACGAACTGAGGCAATTTCTTACCGAAATGCTGACCCGAAGGTTCTTGGACGAAATCAGAGCTATTGAAGACAGGCTTCGGGCTTTGGAGGAAGAGGAAGAGACCCTCGAAGAGGCAAAAAGGGAAGACAACCAGCGCAGGGGTGCGGGACTTGAAGCAGGTTTGTTCATCTCCTTTGGAACAGCAGCCGAAGTAATATCCATGCATGATGACATATGGGGAACACAGCGAGTTGCAATTTCAGAACGAATAAACGAAGCAGCCAGGGGAACTGCCAGGAACCTCGTGGTCAAACAAATGCTCGATGAAGCGCTGGACAAGGCGAGACTCGGCAGCAACAGACCTGATATGGAACTACCATTCAGGGTCTATATCGCATCCACGGGAACCTTCAGAGTCGAACCTACACTGGGAAGGATATGGCAAAAAGCTCTCAACAACAGGGATGAAAAACTCGTTCAAAGATTTATTTCGGAGACAGTCAAATCCATAAAATCAAAATTCTCCCTGGCAGGTTCAGCAAACGAACCCAGCCTGGCCACCAATTCCAATGACATCTACAACCTCGGTGAAGCCATCAGCTCCGGAGCACTGAACGAATATCTTTTCAAGACCAAACTAACTCATCATTTTTTTAGAGTGCAAATCAAACCAAGTGAGCTGGCAGCCGAGATCCAGAACAAATTTCTTTTCATGGAACAGATGTTGAGCATGGTGGTGGGATTCAAAACCAGTGATCCTGATTCTGGAGTGGAGCTTTTCAGGTACGTCGGTCAGGTCCTGTTTAGGGGCTTCGAAGGGACCCAGCCCACGCCGGTTTTCGAAATTCTCAGGCGGGATAGTACTTTCGTCAGACTGTTATCCAGACATCACCTGCTCAGATGGATAGAAGAGGCTCAACAAAACCCTGAAAGCAAGATCGAAAAATTGCCTTTTGGTCCGTGATTCAAAACCTTCCCACCAGCGCCAGCCCCGCACCGAAAGGAAGAGACATGGGTACGACCGAAGTCGAATCTGCTGATTGATCCAAATGAGTTTTTTCATCAGGCTCAGCTAAATAACCCCACAATAAAAAACCAGCAGAGATCAAAACGAACGATCCACCGGCAACAAGGGTATAGTTGGACCAGTTATTGATCCTACGTCCAGTGGATAACTTAGCCTGGAGAACTCCCTCATTTCCTTCTGACCACCACCCCCTGGCAATGTCCGTCTCCAGTTCATCCGCATGCCAGGCGAGTAAACCACTGGATAGCAACGATGCGGTGCCAATGCCCAGACAGATCCAACCGGTTACCTTCTGCCATGCCACAGGATGACTCGTGGAAAGCTCAGGAGCAGGTTTCTTCGCGATTTTGGCCACCAGAGGTTCGGGTTTTTTCTTTTCCTTTTTTTCATAAATCAAACCAACCAATGTGGCACTCGACAGGTCAACTTCGAGCCTTGCCACCTGACGATATTTTATAACCACAAACTGCGAAAAATCGCTGAATCCTTCTTTTCTAATGGAGATAATATGTTTGCCTGGGATGATGCCGTTGAGTGGTTTTTCCAAAGGGGTAGTGGCAACCTGTACTCCATCGATAAAAACTTTTGCATTGTCTTCTGATACGGCAAGGGCAAGGCTACCGGTCCACTTAGCAGGCGAAAGCAGCTTGGTAAGCGATTCATCCAGCACTCTATTGAGTCCGACTGTATCCTGTGGCAAAACCACGGAAATACGTCTCAGGGTCTTACCGTTTTTGCCGGAGATGACTTTCATATCCAGGCTTATATTTTTTCCAATCCCCGCAAGAGTGCCGACCAAAAGGAATCTCACCCCGGAAGCTTTTGCCAAAACATCAACCGAAGCGGACCTGGAAACCCCTGCTTTACCTATTCGTTTCAGGATATGCCTGGTAGGGACATATCGCCACCTGCGACTTCTTTTCAAGGTCTTGACGATGGCCTTTCTGAAATTTTTGGCCACAGAGCCATCCACCCCCATGGAATTCAGTTTCAAAATGGCCACCGACTTCAAATGTTGCCGTTTTCGTCTTGCTCCAAAACCTGGAGAAGGAAGGCACAGGCAAAAAACGATCAAAATCACCGAAGTCTTGATTATTGTCCATGTTCTCATTATAGATTCCAATGTCATGCTCAGATTGCAGTCTAACTTTTCGAGGATGAAAGTGTCAATTCGATGATAGACCTCCACTTGGTTCTCGTAACACCAGAGATCCCGTCAAACACCGGAAACATCGTCCGGCTGTGTGCATGTACAGGCGTACATCTGCACCTGGTGGAACCCTTGGGCTTTTTCCTGGACGACAAGAGCGCCCGCAGGGCTGGCTTGGATTATTGGGACAATTGCAAACTACAGACCCACCTTACGTTCGAACACCTACAAAACCTGCTGCCTTACTCACGGCCGCACTTTCTTTCAGCGAGAGCTGAAAAATCTTTCTTTGAACGCCATATCGAAGAAGGGGACATGTTGGTTTTAGGTCCGGAATCAAGCGGGTTATCCAAAAAATTCCTTTCCCGTGGGGACAGAAGCAAAGAAGTTTGTCGCCTGCCCATGCCGGGACAAGGGCGTAGTCTGAATTTGAGTACTGCGGCAGGCATAGTGGTCTATGAAGCCTTGAGACAACTCGGTCAACTTACAACAGTTGGAACAAAGGAGTAGCCATGCCGACGCTGACGGTGGACAAAAACGGCTCTGGACTGAGACTCGACAGGTTTTTGAAAAAAGTACTCCCTTCCATGCCCATGGGACACATCTTCAAACTTCTTAGAACAAGGAAAGTAAGGGTCAATGGAAAACGAGCGAAAGCGGACAAAAAACTGGAACAAGGCGATAAAATAATAATACACATGCCCATGGAACGCTTTCAGGATGACTCCAAACGTCCCATTCGCCCAGCCACTTCGTTGGACTTCAACACGATTTTTGAAGATGAACATCTCTTAGTGGTCTCCAAGCCGGCCAACCTTCCAGTGCATTCTGGGGCCGGTCACAGTTCGAACTGCTTGATCGACCAGGTACATGCTTATCTCGAAGTACGGGATCGCCCCGGTGCGTTCAGGCCATCTTTGGCCCATCGGCTGGACAAGGACACATCCGGTCTGGTGATGATCGGCAAAGATGCCCAAACCCTTCGCGAAATATCACTCGCCCTGAAGGAAGGAAGGATTACAAAAAAATATCTCGCCTTGTGTGTAGGCATACCTTCACCCAAAAAAGGAACGTGGGAACTCGAAGTCAGACGAAAAGATGTGCCGGGCTATGGCAAAAGCCCTAAGAAGCCGAGGGATAAAAAACCATCCATGGGAATAACTTCATACAGGGTAGCCATCAGTAGAAAACTCAAGCTTGGTTCTGCAAAAGCCCTTACTTTGAGCCTGCTGGTTTGCAAGCTACACACTGGACGAACCCATCAAATTCGTTCGCACCTAGAGCAGGTTGGTCATCCTTTGGCCGGTGATCGAAGGTACGGAGACAAAGACCTGAATCGACTTCTTCGTGAGTATTTCGGCATCAGGCGGCAATTTCTTCACGCCTACCGGTTGAACCTTACCCACCCTGTCACACACAAGGTGCTCAACCTTTCTTCGCCCTACCCTCAGGATCTGATGCCACTGGTCAAACATCTCAAGCTGGGCATTCCTGCTTACTAATAAAAAAAGCCCGGGCGACACCATGTCACCCGGGCTGTCCATCGGCCTTCCATGTCCCCGCTGTCTTCGTGGGCGGGGTGAGCCAGAAACTACAGCTTGGTCTTGAAAGCCTTGGCCGGCTTGAACCCTACGGTCTTGGATGCCTTGATTCGCATCGTCTGACCGGTTTGAGGATTCCTGCCGGTGCGGGCCTTGCGGTTGCGCACATTCCAAGTTCCGAAGCCGGGATAACTGAAACGCCGGTTCTTCTTGATAGCCTTCGAGATGTGAACAAACACCGCGTCAATGACCTCGCCGGTCCCCTTCTTGCTCAACCCCCATGGATTGTTCTTGTGGATCTTGTCGATGAGTTCTTGCTTTGTCATTTTTTCTTCCTCCTGCTTAGAGTAATAGCTATCTGTTCGTATCAACATACCAAGTGGCTGTCAACCATTAAACGCTATATATAGCGGTCGCAAAGATTTTTCACGCAACTGGTACAACATGTCACAGAATGACATGACCATATGAGACGTATATTGTATATTACAATCTCAACGGTTATTTTTTCTTCGAACATTGCCAAGTTGTTGGTTATCGTTAGTGACTGAAGGCGCATATCAATCCGGGAGCATCATGCGAATCAAAACACTTAGCGTTGACCCACCTGTTTGGATGGCCCCCATGGCAGGAATAACCGACTCTCCGTTCAGGCGACTGGTTCGCATGCTCGGTTGCCCTGCAGTAGTTACAGAAATGATTTCTTCCGAAGGGCTCATAAGACGCGGCAAGGGTTCCATGAAGTTGTTGGAGTTTACTCCAGACGAGCACCCGATCAGCGCTCAAATATTCGGAGCAAACCCCGAGGTCATGGCGGAGGCGGCCAGGATAGTGGCCGGGCGGGGATTCGATGCGGTCGATATCAATATGGGTTGCCCTGTGAAAAAGGTCGTTCGCTCGGGCTCTGGTGCCGCATTGATGAAAGACCCTCTAACCGCGGCGAAAATTGTCTCTGCAGTCAGGCGCGCGGTCTCGCTGCCTGTCACGGTAAAAATTCGATCGGGATGGAATAGCGAGTCACAAAATGCCATGGAGATGGCAAAAGCGTTGGTGGATGCAGGAGCGGATATGATCACTTTGCATCCAAGAACTCGAACCCAGTTCTACTCAGGAAAAGCCAATTGGGATCTGATTGGCGCCCTGGTTGAAAATTTGCCGGTACCGGTCATCGGAAACGGAGACATAAAAACACCAGCGGATGCAAATCGCATGATGGACATCTCCGGATGTGCCGGGGTCATGGTGGCAAGAGCTGCCATGGGGGACCCCTTTCTTCCCGGAGCCCTGGCCGGCAGACCATACCCTCCCAGCCCCAAAAAACGATATGAGACATTTTGCACGCACCTCGACCTTGTGATAGGCTGGCTCGGCTCAGAACACAGGGCCGTGCTTTGCATGCGAAAGCATCTTGCGTGGTATGTTCGTGGGATGCCCGGCGCTGGAAGGCTTAGACGTACTTTGGATAGCTTTGACAATGCAGCGGATATGAAAACTGCACTCGAGCGTATTGCATTGAACTGCGACTCACAAGACGGGGAAGGAAAAAACGAATCATGATAGGAGAGCTAATTCCAGACAACATCAAAAGCCAAGCATACAAAACCTTTACTTCTATATTCGGAGAGCCGGAGCAGTTGGTGGAACTCAGACAACAGTTGGAAAATCAACTGAGGGACCACGAGCAAATCAGAAAAAAACTGGAATCCGATCTGGAAAAATGCCGTCAGGAAAAGCTGGAATGGATGGCCAAGGAAGCCGCGGTAAGAAAAGAACTCCAGGATTGCCAGACACGATCTGAGGACTTGCTCGAGCAGGTGGTACGCCTGACTCATCAAAAGCGAGCGAGCGCAAAGGATCTCTTGGACCAAAAATTCAAGACAGAGGCTACTCCCTTGGAACGAACCAGGTTCGAAATGGAGCTGACGGAGGCAAGGGGCAAGGTCCGGCGTGCAGAGCAACGGGTTAGAGTCGCAGAAGAAAAACTCGCCAAGTGCCAGTCAGATCGAAAGCACTTACAGAAAAGAGCTGACCGGGTCAAGGGATTGGAAAAGGATCTGGCATGGGCCAAAAAGCAGTCAAAGGCCCACCTACAAGCCCTTGGCGCCACCATTGCAAAGTTGAGAAATGTGGAGAGTACGATCGCAAACTTGAAAAAGCAGGCATCTTTGAAAAAATATCGAAAGCCTGCCATCAAAAGAGCATCGCTCTCCCTGGAAAAAAAATTCAGATCTGCTCAACCACAATCGAGCATCTAAATATCCGAAGAAACAACCGTTGGATCAACAAACGAGGGGTAAGGTAATAATGCTACTCAAGCATAATACTTGTCCAACAATTCTGCCAGTCCAGGCACAGCGTCCTTTACGGATTTGATAGCGGTTTGTCTGAGTTTTTTATATCCCCTCACCAGGTTCTTGTGCTTGGATTTTTCGGCTTTCCTGTCGGTGATCTGCACCAGGGCCTCAGCGACTTCAGCAGTACGCTTCTTCAGAAATGCCCCGAAAGAACCCTTTGGACCACTTTCTTGGTATTTTTCATGAAACGGTTCCAACGCCTGAATAAAATCATCCAGGAGACCATCCATGGCCTCCCTTGTTGCACCTGGTTTGATCGATTTCAAAACTTTGTATCCAGCCTTGACCGCAAGACCGCTCATTCCCTTCCTTCGCGCCACCTCGGAATCCAGCAGCTTTACACAGTCGTCCAATATAGCAGGACGTTTGTCGGGCAAAGGCAGTTTTTCCAATAATGTAGGCATCTATTCCTCCAAACCATGTACCAACTCTTTTGCCATGGAACGTGTTCTTGTAACGTCTAATGGATATCTCAAACTGCTTTCTCGCGCAACCGAACACCTAGCTCCCTGATTTTCCTTCTCAGGCTATTTCGATAAGATATGTGTTATGCCCATATCGATCGTATCTACCACTAGTCGATTCGTAATACAATACAAGGAGGCCTTCAAATTCAGGGACGGAGGTCGGAAATTGTACAAAGTGTACAAGAATCTTGTACACA
>CAYSLH010000249.1:0-7767 GCA_964431605.1 uncultured Myxococcales bacterium | reverse complement strand
AAATCGAAAGAGTCATGGTGCTTTCTGTATTGGCAGCTTTTTCGCTTTTGGCATTAGGAGGATGCGCCAAGGTCGAATCGGGTGAAGGCGGAGTTTTGTGGACGGCCTGGAGTGGTACCCAGGACGAGTCGTTTTCAGAAGGCTGGTACTTCGTTGCGCCATGGAACAAGATGTATACCTACGATTTGCGAACTCAGGATAAACGTGAGGACTTGCATGTGCTCGCGAAAAACGGATTGTCTTTGAAACTGGAGACTTCCGTCCGGTACAAGGCCAAACCTGGTGAGTTGTTCAAGCTTCATACAACCATAGGCCCGGAGTATTATGAAGTCATACTCGCACCGGCCATTCGCTCTGTGGCTCGGGAGGTGGGTGGTAGATTCACACCCGAGGAGATCTATTCCACAAAGCGGACCATCGTGGAACAGGACATATTTAAAGAGACCAAGAATGCCATCAAGAATCGTCCCGTTGAACTCGAGGCCATCTTGATCAGAAACGTAGATTTGCCTGATAAGCTCAAAAAGGCCATCAACGAAAAGCTCGAAGAAGAGCAACATGCTTTGAAGATGAAATTCACTCTGGACAAAGAACGGCAGGAAGCTGAGCGAAAGAGGATCGAGGCAAATGGAATCGCAGAGCGAAACCGCATCATTACCGAATCCATTTCCGACAAGTTGCTTCGCTACAAGGGGATCGAAGTGACGGAAAAAATTTCAAAGTCCAACAATGCCAAGGTGATCATCATCGGATCCGGAAAAGACGGCCTGCCTATTATCCTCGGGGGTGAGTAGATTTTGAACTCAAGGCGCCAACGAAGTTGCGGCAAGATAGTTCCAGCCGTGTGGCTCATGATGGGAATATTGATACTTTCTATAACTGCTTGTGGGCCAGATGATCCTTCACAGCCACAGCCAGACACAACTGCTCCGGTGGTCGTTCGTACCGAGCCAGAGGACGGGGCTACGAATGTGGCCAAGGATGCTGCCATAAGGATTTGGTTCAACGAACCAGTGGATAACTCCAAAGGTGGTTGGGATGATATTTTTCATCTGAGGACTGCAGATGGAACTAGTCTATATGGAAATGGTTCTTACGATTTGAAACAACATGTCGCTACGTTGAACATGGCCATGGACCTTTTGCCCTCTGAGACTTACACTGCGGTGCTGGAAAAGGGAGTCTGTGACATGGCGGGCAATTGTATGCCTACAAGCTATACGTGGACGTTTTCCATAGCACAATAGTCAGAAGACAACGGGAGAGAGAATGGCAGATCGTTCTTATACTGTGGCGGTTTGTGGTGCTACGGGAACCGTGGGCAGACAGATGGTGAAGATTTTAGAGGAGCGTTTTTTCCCTGTGGGAGAGCTGTTGTTGTTTGCATCTTCAAGATCGGTGGGCGAAAAGATCGAGTTCAGGGATGACGCTCTGATAGTGCATGAATTGGACGATAATTCCTTTGATGGTGTGGATATTGCGTTGTTTTCCGCAGGAGGGGATGTGTCGAGGCAGTATGCTCCAAAAGCAGCCGAAGCAGGGGCTGTGGTGATTGACAATACCTCTGCTTTCAGGATGGACGAGCAGGTCCCCTTGGTTGTTCCGGAGGTCAACCCGGAGGACATAGCAGGGTATGATGCACGGCGAATTATTTCCAATCCCAACTGTTCCACCATCCAGATGGTTGTGGCGCTCAAGCCCATAGATGATGCCGTCGGCATAGAACGGGTGGTCGTATCGACATATCAATCTGTGAGCGGGGCCGGCAGGAGTGGAATCTCCGAGTTGGAACAGCAGTCCATCGGGTTGTTCAATTTGAAGGAGATCCATACTGAGCGCTTCGCTCACCAAATCGCCTTCAATTGCCTACCCCATATAGACAGGTTCGAACCGGATGGGTATACCTTCGAAGAACATAAAATGGTAATGGAGACCCGAAAAATTTTACACAGGGATCAATTGAGGGTGTCTGCCACTTGCGTGAGAGTTCCCGTGTTTTATGGTCATGCAGAGGCAGTGAACGTGGAGACGAAGAAGAAACTAACTGCCGAGCAGGCACGCTCATTGTTGCAAAAAGCACCTGGGTTGAAGATCGTGGATGACCCCTCCCATAACCTGTACCCAACTCAACTGCACACGGCAGGCCATGACGAGACCTTGGTGGGAAGGATAAGAGAGGACACTTCCACGGAAAATGGCCTTGATATGTGGATAGTTGCTGACAACATTAGAAAAGGTGCTGCACTCAACGCTATCCAGATAGCCGAGATATTGGAATCAAAATATCTCTGAGAATTGACAAATTGTCAGTTTTTTACTCCTTAGCGGTAGCTCTCTGACAAAAAGTGCATCGTGGAAAAGTAAAGTTTTTCCTTTATCGCAATAAATCATTTGGTATTCCGTATAGATAGTCATGACGATGGAAGGTTGTAGTTACTGGCCTGTAACTTGCAAGCGTGTTACTTGCCGTGGCCGTGTAACTTGCAATGGTCTGAATCAACAAGTAGGCTGATTCAACAAGTTGGATTTGGTCAACTTAATGCGATAAGCCGGGCATGAACCGGTCTAGTACGATGCTTTCGAGGAAAGGCAAAAATGAAAACCAGACTTTTTTCTTTAGTAGTGGTAGTGGCGATGGGTCTGTCAATACCAGCCGTTGCCACAGATCTGGAACTCGAGTCGAACCTTGTGTCTCCAGGTTCTTCCCGTCCTTGGATCAATATTGCGGACTGTGAGGATGAGCAATCTCAGAGTTCGTTGGAATTGCGGGCGTCGTGGAGCAAACCCGCCACGATCCAGAACTGGGTTGGAACACTCGATGCGGATGTTTTCATATCGCAGAATGAAAACTGCTCTTCGGTCAGTTATGAGATTGGCAAGGCAAAGGAAATTGGTCCTGATTTCACGGTGGATGAGAGCAAGCTCAACACGGAAATTAAATTTCCCGAGCTGGATGTGGACACGTATACACTGTTGGACCTCATCGATGATTCGGGTTTGGACTGCTCATCCGAAATCGAAAACGACTATTATCTATGCATCGCATTTGACTACACCTACACGAACTACACTGGTAACGAAATCACAGACAGGTATTATGGCGGTGCAGCCATACGCATAGACACCAAGTCACCGGGAATTCCTGACTTGCTTAGTGTGGAAGAGGGTGAAAAAAATCTCAAGCTGACTTGGGACGCACCTGAAGACGATGATCTCGGAGGATTTTATATTTATTACAAACCAAAGGGCGCCCCTGAGGACGAGTGGCAATACAAGACAGTAGCAGGTGATAGTGTCAGGTCGTATCAACTGGAAGGCTTGGAAAATTTCAAGGCCTACGACATTTCCATCTCTGCATACGATCTCGCGGATAACGAAGGTGGCAAATCTGAAATAAAAACCGGCACTCCCACGCCTATCGAGGATTTTTATGAGTGGTACAGGGGTCATTCCGGAGGTTCGGAATCCGGCGGTTTTTGTTTCGTGGCCACGGCTGCCTATGGCTCATACGACAATGCCATGGTGTTGGAGCTACGCGACTTGAGGGATAACTTTTTACTGAACAGCGCTGCAGGACGAGCTTTCGTGTCATCATATTATCGTCTTGGCCCAAGATGGGCTCGCGCAATCAGAGGACATGATGCCACAAGGGCCGTGGCAAGGTGGTCTCTGCTGCCCCTGGCTGGAATCTGGAGGCTGCATGGGCTCGGTTTTGGAGAGTGGTTCGTGCTGTTTTTTGCCATGGTACTTTTGGTGTGGCTAGGAGTGCATTTCAAAAGATGGCTTGGTGCGGTGGTTAGGCGTGCCGGCCCCCTGGCAATGGTTGTGTTGATGGGTGTTTCATTTACAATGGCGAGCAAGAAAGCGTCGGCCCAAGAACTCGATCTTCCCAAGGACATGATCGAAGCGCAACCACAGTATGAACTGCAGCTTAGGCTTGGATCGTATCTTCCCAGTATAGACTCTGAACAGGGGCTACAAGGCACGCCTTTCAGCGATATCTTCGGAAACAGCTCTGAGCTCCTTTTCGAGTTGGCCCTGGACCGGGAGATCTGGAGAGGATTTGGAGTCGTTACGGCAGGAGCCTCTTTTGGTTTTGTCCAGTACCTGGGCAAGGGGCGTACCCAGGCGGGCACTGTGGCAAGCGATTCAACTGTATTGAACCTGTTGCCCTTGCGTTTGAACGTTGGGTATCACTTTACCCTGCTCGATGAGTTATGGGATGTTCCACTGGTTCCATATGTGGTCGGTGGCTTGTCCTACTATGTCTGGTGGGTCACGGACGGAGTTGGTGATGTGGCCAGTTGGAAAACCGAGGATGGTGAGACGAACGATGCATACGGTGGAATCTTCGGGCTCCACGTTGGGTTGGGCATAAAGCTATTGCTCGATTGGATGGATAAAGGTGCTGCCGCGAGTATTCAAAATGACGTGGGCGTGCTAAATACATTCCTGTTTGCCGAGTACAACTATTCCTGGGTGGATGGATTCGGCTCGGGTAATCACTTGTCCCTTAGCGACGACACAGTCATGTTTGGACTGATGTTTGAGTTCTGATCGTTCCAATTACCACATCTAATTCCACTTCCTGGTTTGTTCATGGGCGAATCTGCAAGAGTTGTAAGGCTTGACATCAGATACGATGGTACTGCCTACTGTGGTTGGCAGTCACAGCCTGATGCAATCTCGGTCCAACAAGTACTGGAGAGAGCATTCGAGAAAATGACCGGCCTGAAAACAAAGGCCCGCGCTGCCAGCCGTACAGATGCCGGTGTCCACGCAAGGCACCAGCAAGTGAGTATTTCAAACCCGAGTCGTCATGATCCTGACGCGCTGTTGCGGGGATTGAATTTTCATCTGCCTGACGACGTGGTCATACTGAGCGCTAGGTGGGCTAAGGCAGGATTCGACCCCAGGCGTGACTCGGTGGGCAAGCATTACCGTTACATAATCCATAACGCTCAGTCACGGCCGGTGTTTAGCAGGAACACGTGCTGGCATCTTCGCTATGACTTTGACGTTGAAATCATGAATCATGCCTGTGAGCTTTTGATCGGTGAACATGATTTTTCTTCCTTTCGCGGCGCGAAATGTGAGGCAAAAAACCCGGTCAGGACCATAGACAAGTTGCACTGGACGACAGTTGGGGACAAGTTGATCCTCGATGTGTTCGGGGAGTCTTTTTTGAAGCAGATGGTTCGAAACCTGGTGGGAACCTTAGTGGATGTAGGTAGGGGACGATGGAGACCCGAAGACGTCCTTAGGATACTGGAGGGCAAGAACCGGAGGTTGGCTGGACAGACAGCACCTGCAAAGGGCCTTTGCCTGATGCAGATTTTTTTTGATAAAGAATCATATTTGGACGCCATGGATGGGTCTGGGATTGGGAAAAATTACATATAACCTTTTGAAATCATGGTGTAAGATGCCCTTACAAAAGGCGGCCGATATGATGGCTTGGCAAGGTGGTATTGAAAATGTTACGGCGTGGCAAGCCTGGGGTCCAAAAAATCCTTGACATTACAGCATGCTTGCCATAAAAGATGCGCTCCCGACCAGGGGATTGTCCCACGGGATGGTTGATGGTTGCAGGAAGGATTTTCAAAAATGAAGACCGTACATGCAAAGAAACAGACCGTGCAGCATGATTGGTGGCTCGTAGACGCCGAAGACGTGGTATTGGGGCGAATGGCAAGCGAAGTTGCCGGCATCCTGCGTGGAAAGAAAAAAGCCATTTACACCCCCCATGTCGACACCGGAGATTTTGTCGTCATAGTCAACGCAGAGAAGGTCAAACTTACGGGTAAGAAGTGGACTGACAAGATGTACTACGACTACTCTGGTTATCCGGGTGGAATGAAGGCAAAGTCCGCCGAAGTCATGCGTGATCGAAGGCCCGCGGATATTATCGTAAGGGCTGTCAAGGGAATGTTGCCCAAGGGGCCACTGGGTTATGCCATGATTCGTAAGTTGAAAGTTTATGCGGGCCCGGAGCATCCCCATGCGGCACAAAAACCCGAAAAACTGGAATTTTCCTGGAAGAAAGATAGGGTAGAATAATGGCTGAAAAAATCCCTTATGCAACTGGAAAGAAAAAAGCTGCCATAGCTCGTGTATGGATGAAACCTGGCGATGGAAGTATCACGGTGAACAAGCTTCCGGCTTCTGACTATTTCCTGCGTCCTTCGCTTACGCAGTTGATCCAGGAGCCCCTCGAACTGACCCAGACCTCCGGCAAGTATACCATTATGTGCCGGGTCAGTGGTGGTGGAAAAGCCGGTCAAGCTTCTGCAGTTCGTCATGGAATCGCAAAGGCTCTTCTGGAGTTGGATTCCAACCTCAGGTCCCAGTTGAAAAAGGCCGGAATGTTGACCAGGGATTCCAGGGTAAAAGAGCGCAAGAAGTACGGTCAGCCAGGAGCCAGAAAACGCTACCAATACTCAAAGCGGTAGAACCCGGGTTTTATCGTCATTTATACTTTTCCAAGTTTTCCTCTGAAATATTAATCCGAAAATTTCTAACCGCACCCTTTGCGTAATGGATCTTTTGTAAGTTCAACAATCGGGACAAGGCCTGAGGAGTGAATTTCAAAAGAGAGGTCGCAGACAAAAACATCACGTCCCGGTTTGTTGCGCCTCTTTTGTGCTGATCACGAGTTCCAGTGCTTGGCATACTTGTGGATCCAACTGCCTGCCGCTGAGTCCACGGATGATCTCCAAAGCTTTTTCTTTGGATGAAGACTGTTGGTAGGGCCTATCGGAAGTGATGGCATCATAGGTATCGGCTACTGCAAGGATTCTGGCACCCAGGGGTATTTCATCTCCTTTCAGCCCGTCGGGATAACCGGTTCCATCAATCCACTCATGATGGTGACGAACCATGGGGCGCACTGGCTGAAGGAAGTCGATGGGTTCGATTATTTTGTCACCTAACTCAGGATGCTTTTTGATCTGCTCTCGTTCCTGTTCGGTCAGTTCAGTGGTCTTACCGAGTATATTTTCAGGGATTCCGATCTTTCCGATGTCATGAAGAATACCGCCATAGCGTATGATGTTGAGTTCTTCTGAATCCAGGCCCATCTGTTTTCCTATAGACAAGGCAAGGTTCGTAACCCTATCGGAGTGGCCGGCCGTATATGGATCTTTTGCGTCTATGGAATTTGCCAAGGCTCTCAGGGTCTCGAGATATCCTTGCTCCAGGGAGGCGATCAGTTGCTGGTTGTGCTCGTCGTAGTATTGAAGTTGGTTGGACATGTAGTTGAACGTGTGGGCAAGCTCTCGTAGTTCGTTGTTGGATCTGACCTCTATTTGTGTTCCGAATTTCCCCCGGGCTACCTCGATTGACCCCCTGACGAGTTTTCCTATGGGTCTGGTCAGGCCGAAGGCGAACAATATTCCCAGAGCAACAGCTACCAGTAGACTTACTGAAACTACTTCCATCACTTGCCAGATCATGGCTCTGGATGTGACGTAAGCATCATCCAGGGGTTCCACCGAGACCATCAGCCAGTTTGGGTGAACCAGCGAGCTGTATGAAAGCAACACTTGCCTGCCGTCAGACAGTTGAAATGGCCTGGCGCCAGAGACATGTAGGGACAAGGAAAGCGAAGGAGTCGCTGCCAGGAGACTGGATAGCTGTCGATTTTGTTCTTCCATGGCCGATGGGGCGAGTCTGGAGCTTTGGGCTATTACTTCCAACTCGCTGTCCAGTAGCATGAGGTTTCCGCCCCGACTGGCCCTTAGCCTGGAGACCAGTGCCTCGATGGGT
>CAYSLH010000248.1:0-7804 GCA_964431605.1 uncultured Myxococcales bacterium | reverse complement strand
CATGGTCAAACTTATATCCAGCGATCTGGCCCACATCTGCTCGACCTCTTCCCACAAGCGCATTTTTCTTTCATGCCCTCGTTCGTATATGGAAGAAGCCTCCCTGAGATGTCTTTCCCAATCGCTCATGGATTCTTGTTTTCGCTTCAGGTGGCGTGAAATTTCCCTGCGTTCTTCATCACTGCCTGCGTTGGACAGGGCCTTTTTCAGCTCATCCACCTCTGCCTGGACATCGAGGAAATGATGTTCCACCGCACCCATCTTGGAATAGAGTTCAGATACGGCGATTCGTTGTGATTCGAAATTAGCAACCGCTTCGTATGCCTTGTTCTCCACTTCCGCTGACTCTGCCAGCAACAACGCAGCTGCATCCTCCAATTCCCCGGCACGGTACAATGTATCTATGGCGTTTTTCTGGGTCAGTTCGGCTCGAAATCCGGTGAGGTTAGCCTGTGCAAGCAACTCTTCGTGACGGTCCTTTATGGCGCTGAGCCCAGCGTCCAACTCCTTCAGTGTTTTCCACCACTTACTGAAGTCGTCGCTTTCCAGTAACTCCTTCACTTCCTTTAGCCACAGGGCCTTCATCTTCCAAACCCCTCGGTCAACCAATACTAAGTGGACTGAACAAAGTGCCCTCTATCAACCTCAACTCGATGGGAACACAAAGTCAGCTCAACCGCCAGGAACCAGGATAAACGGGTAGGTAACCATGGTCTCGCTTCCATCTGTTTTGCCAAACCGGATCCTCTTGACCACGCTTCTTACACACGCGGCCAACTCGCTGTCACCAGTGGTGTTTTCCACCACCTCCGCCTCGATGACCTTTCCTCCCGGATGAATGACAAAACGGATCACGACCTTTCCCCTAAGTTCCGGATTCCTCTTCAATCGTTTCTCGTAACATCGTTTAATACCGCTGAGTCGTCTGCGCATCATTTTCTTGATGTCCGCTTGAGAGCGGGAATCAGAATCAAACTCTTGCATGGCTGCCGATGAGACCCTGGCCACAACCCTTGCCTCAGACTTTTTTCTGGCGCCTTTTCCCGCTGCGCCTACCACCCCTTTGGTGCCCAAATCACCAATGGAAGCGGCTTCACCAGCGCCGTCCGCACCGCGGGAACCTTTCTGACCGCCGGATGTCGCAACATCCAATCCACCACCAACTCCATCAAAAGCGCCAGTGCCATCTCCCAACGAACCTTCCGAGAACACGTCGGCAACGGCCGAACCTCCTGCCATTCCTCCTGGGCCTTTCGCACCGAGGATCTTGAGCAGACCACGTCCCGCAACCTTCTTTTCCACTGCAGCTCTATGGGCAGCGGCCTTGGCAGCCCTGGCTTCTTTCGTATCGCCCTGGTCATCACCATTGTCTACGGCTTTTTCTTCCTTCTTGTCCTTCTTTACCGGTTTTTCTACTTTTGGAGCTTCTTCTCCCGGACCTTCTCCTTTATCGTCTTTTTTGGTCAGATCCTTGTCCGGCATTATGAGCTTGGCAAATCTGTCAGGAATATCTTCTATCGTAGTCTCCTTGGGTAACGGAACCTGCTTTGCCCAAAAAATAATCGTCAGAAAGCTGATGGCCACCATGCTGAACGTGGAGGTATATGGCCAGTCAATATTCTTGGTCCAGTAGCCCTTGACAGAAGCAGGGAGCATGGGCTTGACCGGCTCCGGGGGCGGATTGACAAATTGAAAAAGGATGATGCACGAACCAACCGACACCCTTCCTCGGGATGAGTCGTTGAGTTTCAAATGATATACCTTACCCGATTTTTTCACAAGACCTTGAGCCTTCAAGGATTGAAGATCCGACGCGTTATCTTTCACGGATACCCTGCCGCTCATTTGATCATCGAAGGCCAGGTAATAATCGTTTCCCTTGATCTCGAATAGTCCGAAACTTTTTGGAACATCCGCGGCACTGAGAACAATCGTATTCCGGGTGTTGGTTCCTACCGTCACAGAGGCGCGCTTGCGAACCAGTTTTTCCTCGATGATCTTTCCACCCTGGATCACCCCTATTCTCAATATTTTGCCCTTCGCTTCATTAGGCATGGCGTCTTCCCCTGTCAACGGGAGTTGCTCGATTTCAAAAAACTATGACTGCTTCTTCAGAACAGCAAACTTGTAACTTCCGTATTCAGCCTGCCCGGCTGTATACAGAACCTCTGTCAACAGCCTGAACGGAGTTCGCTTGTCGCCAATGATTGTCAGCAGCCCCTTGAACTGAAGCTCTTTTTTCTTCTTGTTATATCGTGCAAACATCTTTTGTTTTTCCGACTCAGCTTTGAGCGCATCATACAAAGGTGTGATAAAAAGTTGCGCTGGATTGTTATCTTTCTTGAACTCCGCAGGAACACGACCATTTTTGATACGAGCTACCATCTTGTCGTTGACGAGAATAACCTTTGAAGAGATAGCCACCTGCACGGCATCCTGTGGCGAGAGCTTGGAAATGGAACTAGGCAACCTGGTGTCCGGTCCTGGTTTTATGTTCACCGGGTCGGAAGCGTAACTTTTCAGCAGGTACAAAACCATGGCGGTAAACAATCCCATGATCGGAATCAGGTTCAGGTCAGTGACTTCGTCACCTGCCTCGCGTCTTGCTCTCTTGCGCTTCTTTCGTTTTTCCTCTGCGTCGCTCTTCACAAAAGCATCATGGTCGGAGATGGAGACCATCGCTCCTTTTTGCGGGCCGAGTTGTGAGTTATCAGCACTCATCGACTGTCACCTCCGCCTCATGCGATCTCAGGGCTCAAAATCACATCAAAGAAAAGAGCCCGACCACTTGAATCCTGCCTGGTAGCGTCCATTACCTTGACCAAAATGTCATAAGGTACATCAGGCTGAGCATAAATGATAATCTTGGATTCCTTTGGAAACTGGTTCTTTATCCTAACCATTTCCATGGTCAGCCTGGAATAGTCATAGCAGCTCGCAGGAGGAGGCACCCCTTTGGCCAATGCATCCTGACAGGCGGGATCACCTGTAAGCAATGGAATCGTAGGCTTCGTTCCCTTATTATCGCCTTCGTCACCACCTGCATCAGCTCCCAATACCCCACCAACCCCGGCGATGAATAGTCCCTTGTAGGTTATTCCCACCGTGAGGTTGAGCTTCTTCTCCTGGTCCTTTTGATCCTGATCCTGTTGCATGGAACCGGAATCCATGGGATCGGCGTACCTTGGAGCATTTACATTGATCACACCGATTTGAACCAGACCAGTTGAAGTGACCATCATGAACAGCATGATACTGGTCACGATGTCCAAATAAGGGGTAATATTCAACGAGACAGGTTTTGTCTCGGAACTAGAGCGTTCTGATGGTTTTCTAGCCATGGAAACGCCTTCCTGTGATATTCAACAAAGCATCAGACAACAGCATCAAGACCGTGGTTCCATCAAAAGCGAAACCTACCTGTCCAATGCATTCACGCCGCTTTTCTGCCTGGAGATGAGCATGTTCTCCAGTTTCACAGACCACTGATCAATCTCATCGACGATTTTTTTAGTCACGTTGGTCAAAAACATGTGAGCCAACATGAAGAAAACCGCGATGGCCAGACCGAAAGCAGTGGTATAAAGGGCCTCGGACACACCTTTGGCCAACATCTCCGCCTTCAGTTCCGGGCTGACTGCACCAGTGGCTGAAAAAGCGCTCACCAAACCTGTGATGGTTCCGAGCAATCCCAACAAGGTGGCGATATTGGCAAGCTGCGCAAGATTTCCCGTGCGCTTCTGGAGAATGGGAACGATCTCCAAAATCGCCTCTTCCACAGCGTTTCGAATCTCACCCTCGCCCCTGTTCGCCCTGGTAAGGCCAGCTCTGACAACCCTGGGCAAGGCAGCCGATGGCGCAGCATTACAAAGCTTTATGGCTCGCTCTATGTTGTTCGCCATAACCAGCTTCTGCACCTGAGCCATGAATGCCTCGGCGTTAACATTATACCGAAAGAAAATGAAATACATTCTTTCGATAATGATGGCCAGGCCCCAGGCAAGAACGAAACAATTCACGTAAATGAACGTTCCGCCAGCCTCGAAAAAACCTCGCACTTGACTGAGGAAACCTGTACCACCAGCTTCCTCCGCAGCCCACGCTACCGCTGGAAACAACAGCATAAACAGCATGATAGTTCGTGTGGGGACCGGAACTCGCTTCATCATCGTCGCTCCTCCGCTAAAAGCCGCACCCGACCCGGTAATTGGTTAGAAGTTAAAATCAAAAAGGTTCCTTTTTTACTGCTTCGACAATTTTCGGGGCCAATTTTTTATCCAGCTTAAAGCCCTCAAAGCTCAAATTAGATCTAGGCAACAAATACCATACCTCCGGCTTTTGTATCTTTCCCTCAACCCTTGTCACTTCATTAATAACAACTGAACGAATTTTTTTCTTTTTCTTTGCCCAAGCGGGAACAGCTACAAGGGCGACCGCCAAAATTACCAACGTGAGAAGCAACGGCCATCGCCATTTTAATTTTTTCGCGGCCATGCTCACTCTCCCTTATAGGCAAAACATTGCATATCGGTCAAGAAGTTAGTCGAAATACTCAGACTACTATCTTCTATCTTCCTTATAACCTGTTTTCCCCAAAACGTCACTTTTCGTCACCACCTAATTTTCCTCCAACATCCTCTGTATCTTCATCGTCCTTTACTCCGCCAAGTTTACCACCTGTATCAGAAACTCCTGAATCATTTTCATCTTCATCACCAACGCCACCCAGCTTTCCTCCAATATCCGAAGAACCAGAATCTTCCTCGTCGCCGGGTCCACCAAGCTTTCCACCGGATACTGGCTGTGCTTGCTGAGCTTCTTTCTTTTCAGCCGCCTTTCGTTCTTGCTCTTTTCTCTTGGCTTCTTGCTCAGCCTTGAGTCTGGCTGCCTCCTGGGCTTTTCTCTTGGCTTCTTGCTCGGCCTTGAGTCTTGCCGCCTCCTGGGCTTTTCTCTTGGCCTCTTCCTCCGCCTTTTTCTTCTTCATCTTTGCTTCACGTATCCTGCGACGCTCCTCGCTCTTCAAAGCTCGATCGTGCTTTTTCTCTGCATGCTCGATGAGCTTTGCCAACTCTGGATAAGTTCCTCCAAGAGACTGGAACTTTTTCAGGTGAGTTACCGCCTTTTTGAATCTTTCGGATTTTTTATAGCCGGGTATCTCATCGTCGAAATACATCAGGCCCAAATTCAAATGGGCCCGCTTATCAGACGGGGCAAGCTTCAACACCTTCAGGTAAGCACTCTCGGCTTCCTTGAACTGCCTGTCGCCCCTCAGTGCGTTTCCTAAATCCAGGTACGCGTCCGACCACATCGGTTCGGCAGCGATGGCCTTTCTGAAATGCTCTGCGGCCGATGTATAATCGTGGGCCTTGTTATACAACACGCCAAGATTGATGTGCGCTTCGAGCATATTCGGATCCATCTCAACCGCTTTTTTAAACTGAACAATAGCTGCTTGCATGTTGTCCATCTTCAGATACACGAACCCCAATCGCTCGGGAATCACAGCACTGGCCTTATCAATCTGCTGCGCCTTGAGCAAAATCCTTTCGGCCAACTCGTACTTGCCCTTTGCATAATAAGTCATGGCAAGATGTACCATGGCCTCGGAATTCCTCTCGTCCAAGCGCAACACACCCTTGGCCTGTTCGGCCGCATCGTCGTATCTTCCTGCTGCCAGCAGGACCACGATGAGCTGATTTCTCAAGCCCAGATCCTTAGGCGCTTTTTTTACGGCAGCCGTCACAATGGACCTTGCCCTTTCCACCTTTTTCTGACGCAGATACAGGTTGGAAAGGTTTATCACGGTAGCCAAATGGGTAGGTTTTAGCTTCAGAGCCTTACGATAGGAATCTACGGCCTCGGTGAACCTGTTTTGCTTTTCCAGCAAAACCCCCTTGTTGTAATAACACTGGTAGCACTTTGGATTGGATGCGGCTGCCTTTTCCACCAGGCTCAATGCTTCTTCCTTGTCGGTTCCGGCAATCTGTATCGCTGATGAAAGAAGACCTGCCGTTTCCTCGGAAAGAGAAAGCTCATCCGGCTGTGTTTCCTGCTCTACTTGCTCTTCCTGTCCACCCAGCTTTTCAGTATCAGCCTGCGCCGCATCTTCTTCGGTCAAGGGAGCAACCTGCTCCACCTCCTCGCCCTTGGCTGACTCATCCTTTTTTTCTTCTTCCTGCACAGGCTTTGTCTCAGGAGCTGTTGCGCAACCAGCCAGTATCCACATGGCGGCAATCCAACTCAAATATCCAAGGCTATTACGTATCACTGTCGTTGCTCCGGTCATGGTATCACTTACCTTCCGGCTTCATCCCGCTCTCCACGACTTGAAGAAGGGGCTGGGGAGCATAACGATCTATGACCATGGCGTCTTCCGGCTCTTTCTGTAACGGATACTGCAATGGTTCGAAACGATTCAAACTTTCCAAGGCCTTTCGGGTCCATTTGTTCACCGACTTGAACACCTTTGCCTTTTCGAGGGTCAGTGCGTACGCCTCCACCGCTTTCTTGATGGGAGCTTCGGCGTACTCCTCCAACTTGCCCTTGTAAATATCACATTCTTCATCGTTCAAGCCCCTGGGACAAGGTGCATTGGTAAGAGCATCGGCAAAGTTTTCATAGAGATAGCCCAGCCTGAAATATGCAGCAAGGGTCCAATCGACTCTCTTGAATTGGAAAACGGATTTGTAACGATTCTCCATCGCCTTTAGGCTCTTGGCTTTTCGCTCCAGGGTCTTTTTCAGTTTTCTGGTGGGAACCGCAAAAGTGATTTTTTCATAACCCTTCAACGCCAGGTCGGCCAACAAAAACCTGGCCTCAGCAGCCGACTCCGCGGCCCGGCCTCCAGGTTCCAATGAGTAACTGTCGAACATCTTTACGACAGCTTTGTACCCATCCCTCGCTCTTCTCCTGTCACCCAATTCACTGCGTGCCTTGGCTATCTTCATCATCGCAACGACGATTCGCTCACGCTCAGCTTTGTTCCGCCTGTATCTCTTGATAAAACGCTGGAACAAGCTGACCACGTCCCGCCAGGCCTTCGCTTTTTCCAAAACCAGGCCGGCACGGAAAAAATTCTCTGAGGCGTCCGGTTTGTCGGAAAACAACTTTGCGTAACGCTCATAAGCCCTTGCTGCCTTGCGATATTGCTGATCACCCTCCAGAGCAACCGCTGCGTTGTACAGTGCGTCCGCCCTGTACTTTGAATCCTTGTAACCATCCACCAACTTCAGGTAGTTGTCTATAGCGCGCTGGAACTGATAACTCTGCTCAGCACTGTACGCCATGAGGAACAAAGCGTTGTCCGCAAATTCGCTCTTGGGATACTCCTTCACGATGCGTTCGTATATCTTTCCCGCCGATATCGGCCTGTTGGCCCAGGTAAAACACAACGCAGCGTTGTTCAGTGCCTTGTCGGAGTTTTCGCCGCCCGGATCGTCGTCAACCAGGCGAATGAACTCCGCTGCAGCCTTGTCCAGCAACGGATTTGCCTCTTCTGGTTGCTTGTTGTCAAAATATGCCTTGCCCTTTTTCATCATGTTGGTCGCGTGATTGAAACGTGCACCCAACTCGAAGGTCTTCAGGCTTTTCTTCAGCTCCGGATCCCTTGTCAGGACTGCCAGCTTCCGGCTCCAGTGCTCCACCTGGACCCAGTCCTGAGCTGCCAGGTAGGATTCGATTATGAGGTTGATGGAACTGGAAGCCAAATCCTCGTCGTTATATCTGGCCACTATTGTCTCGAAACGCTTTCTGGCATCGTCGAAATGGTCATATGCATACAGAATCTGTGCTGCCCGAAAAGCCA
>CAYSLH010000247.1:0-7854 GCA_964431605.1 uncultured Myxococcales bacterium | reverse complement strand
GACGTGGCTCGCAGCTACGGGCAGCTTCGCCTGTCGCGGACCTACGAAGGTTACACATGGTACGGTCCTGCCTGCTGTTTGTTACCCTTGGCCGCTCGACGTGGCTCGCAGCTACGGGCAGCTTCGCCTGTCGCGGACCTACGAAGGTTACAACATGGTACGGTCCTGCCTGCTGTTTGCTACCCTTGGCGCGGTCGTCCCACGTCGAGGAATGTTTTCGAAGCGTTGACGCGGAGATCGCGAACGAGGTGGAAAATCAGCGGCCTTTTTTGAGTTCTTGCAGTACCAGCTTAGCAATAGCCTTCAGGGTGTCGAACACACCCCAACCTGTAGCAGCGATGGCCTGGAACTCCGGGACGGCATCCGTGTTGATGAGCCTCGATAGTTCTTCCACGGAAGCTGCGTTTGGCAGGTCGCGTTTGTTGTACTGGACCACATACGGAAGTTGCTTCAGATCGTATCCCTGTTCGGCCAGGTTCACCCGAAGGTTTTCCATGCTCTCCAGGTTTGCCTCCATGCGCTCGATCTGAGAGTCAGCCACAAAGACCACTCCGTCCACACCCTTGAGGATGAGCTTTCTGCTGGCATCATAGAAGACCTGGCCGGGAACGGTATACAGGTGGAATCTGGTCTTGAACCCACGAATCTCTCCAAGGCTCAGGGGCAGGAAATCGAAAAACAACGTCCGCTCCGTCTCGGTGGCAAGGGATATCATCTTGCCCTTGGCCTCCGGGTTGGTCTTGGCGTAGATGTATTGCAAGTTGGTGGTCTTTCCACACAAACCAGGACCGTAATAAACTATCTTGCAGTTGATCTCACGGGAAGAATAATTAATAAAGGACATGGGAGACCTCGGCCGTCCTTAGTCGCTGAAAAGATTGTCTATGTCTTCGTCGGTAATTTCCGCAAACGGCGACCCGGCAGAAGGATCTTCTATCTTTCTGAGCAAATTGTCAAAAATTACGCTCAACTCCTGTGTCGCTCGCTTCACTCTCAGCCTTACCAAACCCAACGAAGATCGCGAATCAAAAATCACCACCAGGATTACCCGCCCGGCCACTATGGATATATGCAGGTTGTCCCGTTCCCCCTCGTGGAAGAGAATCGAAAACTCCTGCTCCCCAATCAACTTGGCCAAGCCGCCCGTGGCGGCAATATTACCAGCGGTCAACGAGGCAAGTGAGGTGGTGTCGATGTTTTCCGTCTCACCTGCACTGGCTATGAGTTGACCGTTTTTGTCCACCAAAAAAACCACCTTTGCGTTAGCCTCACGGCACAACCGATCGCAAATGGCGGTGATCTGGTTGAACTCCTCTTCGTACATAACCATCTGGGGACTGACCATTCAATCCTCCCAGCGCCTGCCCACCGGTTGACGTCCGTGCACCTCAGCACTTATGTTGCCCCGGCGGTAAGTTCGCGCAAGCACGGGTAAAGCGTGTTAATTCCAAAAAACCGTTTTCACCAGCTACAAAGCTAAACCCGGCGGACGGCGAATTCGGAATATAGCGAGCGAATCAAAGGAGTGTCAAGCCATTTGTCCAAGAGAAAATTGTCAAACACCAAAAAACCTGTGATATGGGTAAAAAAAGATCCAATTCGCCACTCGATCGTCACTAGGGACCATGAGATGCCACCATAAAATGGAGGAGTTCCCAATGAAACGTCTGTTAGCCATCGCAATAGGTATATTCTTACTCAGCACCAGCATGAGGGTCTGGGCGACGGGCTTGCTGGTGCCCACCGATCAGTCTCTTCAGCCCCTGGCCATCAAGTACCATCGGGCTACGGTCAAGATAAAAGATCGCGTAGCCGTAACCCACGTAGACCAAGTGTTCATCAACAACACAAACAGGGATTTGGAGGCTACCTACATTTTTCCCCTGCCCAAGGGCGCCACGGTCTCGGATTTCTACTTGTATGTTAACGGTAAGCGAACCAAGGGTGAAATCCTGGAAAAAAATCGCGCAAGAAACATCTACGAAGGAATAGTCAGACGAATGAGAGACCCTGGTCTCATCGAGTACCTCGGACGAGATCTTTTCAAATGCCGCGTCTACCCGGTTCCCAGGCGGGGAGAACAACGTATCGAAATAGAATTCACTCAGGTCATGCCGTTCGAAGGCGGCCTGATGAAATACACCTATCCCATGAGGACGGATCGCGCCTCGGCTCGAACCCTGCACGATTTCACCATGTCCGTAGAGATCGCATCAAAGGTACCCATCAAGGCTATTTATTCTCCGAGCCACGAAATATACCAGCGCAAAAAAGACGATCATCACGCTGTGACTGGTTTCGAAAAAACCGCGGCCCTTCTCGACAGGGATTTCGAGCTGATCATCACCATGTCCGAAAAAGATATTGGATTGAATCTCCTCACCCACAGGGATCCCGGCGAGCCGGGTTTCTTCATGATCATGGCCAGCCCCAAGAGCCAGTGGCGCGATACCGAGATAATCGGCAAGAACATCACTTTCGTCATAGATACGTCAGGCTCCATGTCCGGTAAAAAAATGCAATACGCAAAAAAAGCCTTGAAATACTGTCTGAACCAACTCGGCTCTGACGATCTCTTCAACGTCATTCGATTCTCCACAGACGTGGAGTCCTTTGAAAAAAGACCCGTACCAGCCGGCAAATCGAACATACAAAGAGCGCTGAACTTCACCAACCGGATGGAAGCGGCCGGCGGTACGGCAATAGACGAAGCTCTCATGATGGCCCTGCGCGGATATAAAAACCAAAAAATGCCCAACATGATAGTTTTTCTGACCGACGGGCATCCGACGGTGGGAGGGCCATTCCCGAAGAGGATCATCAACCATACGAAAAAAGCCAATAAGGCCAAAGTGAGGCTTTTCGTGTTCGGCGTTGGGAACGAAATCAACACCCACTTACTCGACAGCATCTCCGGCCAGAACCAGGGAAGCTCCACCTATGTAAAACCAGGTCAACAGATCGAACAGGAACTGTCGGCTTTTTACGACAAGGTAAGCCACCCGGTGCTGACGTCCCTTGCCCTGGACTTTGGAAAAATCCATGAATACGACGTGGTTCCCAAACAACTGCCGGACATGTTCAAGGGAAGCCAGTTGATCCTTCTCGGACGCTATCGCAACGACGGACACACGGCCTTGACCCTTACAGGCATGGCCGGCGGTTCGAGAAAAAAATTCGTGTTCGAGGGAAAGTTTCCAAAGAAAAACGAATCCAATGGATTCATCCCACGCCTGTGGGCCACCAGAAAGATAGGCTTTTTGCTGGACCAAATCCGCCTGGGCGGAGAACGAGGCGAGTTGGTCAATGAAGTCATTCGCCTTTCCAAACGCTATGGTATCGTCACCCCGTACACGTCGTACCTGGTCACGGAAGACAGGCCTCAAGTGGCCACAAACAGGCCGAGAGCTCGCAGGAGGAGGGCTCCCAGGATAATGAGGCCCACCTGGGCTCAAAACAAGGCTCCCATGGATGAGCGGGAAGCAACGGCAGGTTCCACGAATTCAATAGGTGGGCAGCCAGGAGCCGCTCCCGTGATGACAAAAAGCCTGAGCGCAAGAAAGGCCAAGGCGTTTGCGTCCGGCAGAAGAGCTGGCATGCAAGCTCAGAGCGGCGAGGAGGCCGTGGACATGGCGGTGGCCGTAAAGGAGATGAAAAAGGCCGAAAGGACAGGCGCGGATGACGATGAAATCAGTGGCATCAGATACGTCGCAGGAAAAGCTTTCAAGTTCAGCGACGGTGTGTGGACAGACATGAAATTCGATAGCTCAAAGATGAAGGTAATAAAGATCAAGTACATGGGAAAGGCTCATTTCTGGCTCATGACTCACTCTGCCCTGCTGAAAAAATTCTTCACCCTCGGCAAAAGGATTATAGTCGTAGTGGGAAACGACAGGGCCATCGAAATCGGGCCGTCTGGCCGCGACCAGGTCCCTGAATCTGAACTGAAACAATTGCTCCCCTGAGGCAACTTGACTTTATAGCCGTTACCACGTAGTTCCCCATTTATGTTAGTACGTTTCTGCCTATATGGATTCCTGAAAAACCAGCAATACTTCGAGCCGTTCTTGGTCCTTGCTTTTTTAGACCGTGGTCTTGGCTTTTTCCAGATCGGACTTTTGGTAGCGACAAGGGAAGTGACCATAAACATCATGGAAATTCCCAGTGGAGCCCTGGCCGATATCTATGGAAGAAGACAGTCCATGATGTTTTCCTTCGTCTCGTACATGGCCTCGTTCTCGATTCTCGCAACAGCAACCAACCCATGGCTCCTTGCGCCTGCCATGGTCTTGTACGGTGTAGGCGATGCGTTTCGCACCGGCACCCACAAGGCCATGATATTCACCTGGCTCCGCCTCCAAGGAAGAGAGAAAGAAAGGACCAGGGTGTACGGCACAACTCGCTCATGGTCCAAGTTGGGATCTGCCCTGTCCACCATAATCGGCGCCGCCATAGTGATTGCAGGTGGCAATTACCGATGGCTGTTTTGGGCTGCGCTAGTGCCCTATGCCATAGGCCTAGCAAATTTCATGGGATACCCGTCCGAACTGGAACTGGACAGGTCGACCATTGAAAAAAAACTCGGACTCTGGAGACACGTTTGGACCACGGCAAAAGAGGTTTTCAGACCTGGCAAGCTCAGGCGCCTGGTGGCCGAATCCATGGGATTCGAAGGAACCTTCAAAGTCGTCAAGGATTATATCCAACCTCTGCTACAGACTGCCGCCTCTTTCTGGTTTGCGAGACTATGGGCAAACGGCTCAGTAAACGAAGCACGTCGAACAGCCCTGCTCATCGGTCCGGTCTACCTGGGTATTTTTCTATTGTCTGCATTCACATCGAGAAAGTCTCACAAGGTTGCCCAATGGGCAAAAGGTGAGGAGCGGGCGTCAAACAGGTTGTGGTTGCTGGCCACAGTGGTATTTTCGCTCATGCTTGGAGCCTTGTGTTTTCAACTGTTACCACTCGCCATCACGGCCTTCGTGGCCATGTTCGCACTTCAGAACATCTGGCGCCCCATACTCATAGCGAGGCTGGATCGGGATTCGGATCCAGCCCGAAGTGCAACCATATTGAGCATCGAAAGCCAGGCCAAGAGTATAGCCACCATGATCCTTGCCCCCATTGTGGGCATGGCGGTGGATGCGGCCAGCGCACATGACCCAGGATCAGGCCTATGGCCTGTTGCCTTGGTCGGCCTGTTGATTATGGGCTTTTTTTCCATACACAAGACCATAGGGAGAAAGCATGTCCAGCCATAAATCACCCATCACCGAATTCCCTGGCAGAGCAAAGGCGGTCATAGAACCTAGCGAGATTCTCGCTCGAAAAAAGCGCATTCCCGAAAGATGTGTCCTTTGTTATTTCGCCGAGGTCATAGAAAGCCTGGTGAAAGAAAAAACCCTTGTTGAAATCGGAAAACTACACGGTGAAGGAGACCCAGTGCGTATATACCGCATGGGGACTGGAAAGCATCCGACAGCTGTCTGCTTTCCAGGCATAGGGGCGCCGTTCGCAGCCGCCACACTGGAAGAGCTCATCGCCTTGGGAGCCAATCGTTTCGTGGTGTGTGGAGGAGCCGGTGTTTTGGATGGCTCCATACCAGCCGGCAAGACGATTGTGCCGACCTGGGCGCTTCGGGATGAAGGAACGTCCTACCACTACCTGCAGCCATCGAGGACCTGCCGACCTCACAAAAAAGCCCTAGATGCCATCGGGAAGGCCTGTATAAACTCCAATGTAGATTTTATGGAAGGAGGCACGTGGACTACCGATGGCGTGTATCGAGAGACTCGTGGCGCAATAAGACGGCGACGGGCCGAGGGGTGTTTGACCGTGGAGATGGAAGCTGCGGCCTTGTTTGCCGTAGCGAGGTTCAGAAGGGTATACCTGGGCCAGGTTCTATATGCCGGAGACGATGTCTCGGGCCCTGAGTGGAACCATCGTAGCTGGAACAATCTCCACCAAACCAGGCGAAAACTCTTCGATCTCTCACTGGACGCGGTAAAAATCATGGAGGAATGACAAGTGGATTTTTTCGCGACAGCAGCCAAGGGGACGGAGCCTGCGTTGAGGGACGAACTCATCGGATTGAGGATCGGACACATCAGGGCTGATCGCGGTGGAGTTCATTTTTCCTCCACCATGGAAGGAGCCTACAAGGCATGTCTATACAGCCGAATCGCTTTGAAGATACTCATGCCCCTTGCCACCTTCGACGCTGGTAGCGAGCAAAAACTCTATGATGGAGTACGCTCGGTGGACTGGTCACAACACATCAGCCCTCGTCACACCTTGGCTGTCACAGCCTGGTGCAGGGATTCGGCCCTTACGCACACGAACTTTGTAGCACAGAAAGTCAAGGACTCGGTGGTGGACCAGCAAAGAGACAGACATGGTTCGAGGTCGTCCGTCGACCGCAAGGATCCGGATGTACCTATTTTCGTACACCTGGTGAAGAACAAAGCGACTCTGTACCTGGACCTTTCGGGCGAATCGCTGCACAGGCGAGGATACCGTCGACGCACTGTGGAAGCGCCCCTAAAGGAAAACCTGGCTGCGGCCTGCTTACGCCTGGCGGGTTGGGACAGGAAAAGCACCCTGGCAGATCCCATGTGTGGTTCAGGCACCATTGCGATAGAGGCATGGCTATGGTCGAGAAATATAGCACCGGGGCTGAGCAGGAACAAATTCGCATTCGAGCGATGGCCTTCTTTTGATTCGTCCTGTCGCAAGTACATGGAGGAGCTTCGCGCCAGGGCACGATCTGAAGTTCTGAGGCAGGGACCTGAGATTTTTGCATCAGACAAGGATCACAAGGCTGTCATGGCCACGGAGATAAATGCTCGTTCGGCCCATGCGAAGATCCTTGTGGACAAGTTGTCCGTATTCGACATCAAGCCCATGTCTCCTCCTGGATTCATCTTGTCCAATCCCCCATACGGTCACAGGCTCGAGGCCGACCGGAAGTTTTACCAGCAGTTGGGGCAGCGACTTCGCACCCTGTCGGGCCACAGGGTTGGGTTGCTTTTGGCCAAAGAATCCATGGAGCGGGACCTGGGCCTGAAACGAGATAAGTTCCAGATCATGTTCAACGGAGATATCCGCTTCAGGTTGACCATGTTCACCATCAACCACCAAAAGACACGCTCACGACCAAGAAACTCATCAGCGAAAAAGAATAGAGCACACGCAAACCGCGGCAAAAGCACCTACACAAAAAAATCACCATGGGACGAAATGAAACGTACTGGTCACCAAAAGCGCGGTAAAAAGAGCTGAAGGACTCGAATCCAGGGAGTAATCCACGTCGTGTTTCCAGTCCACGAACCACCTGGAAAAAAACGGCACGGCAAAACGCACCTGCGCGCCCAGGGAAAACCAGTTCGTAAAATAGTACTCACCCGTAAAACCACACTCCAACGCACCTCCGTCCAGGCCACGAGAATGATCCGTGTCATGACCTCCGCCCACGATGACGTATCCCCCACCCAGAAACACCGTGGCGTCGAAATTCCTATCCGGCAGGAAAAACTCCAGGGGATGCAGATGTGCCACCAAAGCCACGGAGCCAGAGCCTCCCAGGGTTACGGAATCATCCAGGTTCCAGCCGTGTCCGGTAATGCCCAACTCCACCGAAGCATACCCCTTGATGTTATATGCCAACGAAAAACGAACAGCCAACCCATCCGAGAGTTCATCCGTAAGCAAGCTGTAATCCGTCTGTGGAGGAGATAGTTTTCTAAGCTCGGCAGACAGATCGCTTTCAGACAGGCTCCACAAGCCGCCACCGAGGCCCAACGATACGCTAAACCCCTCCTTGGCATAGGAACCTTGCGCCAATAGCAAACCCAG
>CAYSLH010000246.1:0-7887 GCA_964431605.1 uncultured Myxococcales bacterium | reverse complement strand
ACAGGGGGGGGTGTAGAAAAAAATGCGGATGTCCACAAACAAACAGGCCTCGAAAGACACGATGTCGACTGCCTCGCCAACAAAGATGTTTTTTCAAAAATACTTTAATGTATTGGAGGTCACTGGCATCAAACAGGAAAAGCTCCAGGTCGCCCCTGAGATACAAAAGATCAAAGCCTTGGTATATTGGACTTTTGGGACAGGAGTATTTCAACAAAAGTCAAAGGCATGGCTTTGATGTTTTAGTTCGTCATGAATAAGGATACATGCCCTTCTTTACCTTGTTCAAAGTCTCAAGCAATTCGTCGTGTTTTTTCTCGTCTTCTTTCAGGTAATTCAGTAGATATTCCTGGATAAGCATCTTTTTACCCTTCAAGGCATCAAGAAGCTCCTCGGTATAACCCACCATTCGCTTCTCGATATCGATGTGCTTTTCCACCGTATCCCAAACCTTTGACATCTCGTCAGGATTTAGAGAAATGGACTTCTCCAGAGAATCCACGATGAACTGCTGTACCTGATGATGCATGCGGGAGTCATGCTGAATGATCTCCATTACAATCCGCAACAACGGACTCTGGGTCTCTGTAATTATCTTTGCGGTGGAAGCAACGGACGCATCCTCGATCTTTTGCCATCTCTTCATGTTTTCCAGCATCTTTTCCTGTAGTTCTTTCGTACTCATAGTAATCTCCCCTCATCTTTACCCAACCGGGTAAAAATCTGTTTTGGTCAAAAACTTCTGTGTGGAACACTATTGAAGAATCAGTTTTCTGTCAGAATCTCTTCGTCATACTGTATTTCAAAACGCAGCTTATGTTTTGCCTCTTCTTGGGCCAAGCCCAGCAGGACGTCCCTCAGACCTGCATCATTAGTGGCTGCTGCCAGATCCGAATACATCCTGAAAGCTGCCTTTTCCTTCTTCATCGCTATGACGAGAGCGTCTTGAAAATCCATATCGGCACTTACTTCACCCTCAACCAGGTAATCTCCTATTTTCAGGTCCATTGGCTTGGCACCACCTGAAAAAGTTTTATTCCCTGACTTGATGGCTTCGAGTTTCGCCTTGTGACCAAGTTCTTCCTTGGCAAAACCCTCGAAGACCTTCTTCATGGCGTCACTGTTCATCTTGGCGGCAAGTCCATTGTAAAAATCAGCAGCCCCCTGCTCTTCTGAAATGGCAAAGTCTAGAAGTTTTTCCACATCTGCGTCATGACTCATGATTCTTTTCCTTTCCTGTCAAGCTGGTTGCCATATTTTCACCAACTATAAGTCAGATTGCAATACTAATACTATGAAGCAACACTCGTGCCAAAAAGAACGTCTCTACTTTTAGCTTTGTTCTCAATACCATATAAAAACGAAAACGAAAAGATGTCTCACACCACTTGTCTCAAGTACACAGAGAGTCTCAAACACTGTGTATCAAACCAGTGTTCATCAAACGTCACACACGCTCCAGCACCATGGCGCATCCCTGACCACCTCCAATACACAAAGTTGCCAGGCCAAGGCTCGATTCTCTTTTTTTCATTTCGAACAACAGAGTGGTTAGAATTCGCGCACCGGACGCACCAATGGGATGCCCAAGGGCTATGGCACCGCCATTGACATTTGTCTTGTCCAGGGGAAGCTCCAGTTCGCGCACCACGGCTAACGCCTGGGAGGCAAAAGCCTCGTTTGCCTCGATGAGATCCAGATCCTCTACTGTGACTCCGGCCAATTTCAATGCCTTTCGACTGGAAGGGATGGGCCCCAGGCCCATGTATGCAGGGTCTACTCCGGCAGCAGCGTATGAACGAATGGCAGCCAAAGGCTCAACTTCCAATTTCGAAGCTGCCTCCGCAGACGCCACCACCATGGCGGCTGCTCCGTCATTGATACCCGAGGCGTTGCCTGCTGTCACAGTTCCATCCTTTTTGAATGCCGGCTTCAAAGCCGCCATTTTTTCCAGGGTGGTCTGCCTTGGATGTTCATCCGTATCGAACACCACGGCATCGCCTTTTCTTTGAGGAATTACCACATCTACTATCTCGTCCTTGAAGCGGCCGGATTCTATAGCAGCATGGGCCCGTTTTTGGCTTTCGAACGAAAACTCATCCTGCTGCATGCGGGTTATGCCATATTTTTCCGCGATATTCTCAGCAGTATGCCCCATGTGATAATCGTTGAATATCTCCCACAATCCATCTCGGATCATTATATCCACAAACCCTGAGTCCCCCATTCTAGCTCCCCATCGAGCCTTTGGAACGGCAAACGGAGCCATGCTCATGCTCTCGGCGCCTCCTGCCACCACGATATCCGCATCTCCTGCCTTGATGATCTGCGCGGCCAGCATTACAGCTCTGAGACCCGAACCACAGACCTTGTTGATGGTCATGGAAGGAATCTCCTTTGGAACTCCCGCATGAATGGCCATCTGCCTGGCCACGTTCTGTCCCAGCCCAGCCTGCAGCACGCAGCCCATTACCACTTCGTCAACCTGTTCTGGTTCGATGTGAGCCCGCCTCATGGACTCGCGCACCACCAACTCTCCAAGCCTCACGGCCGGTGTGTTTTTCAATGTTCCACCAAAAGTTCCGACAGCCGTACGAGCCGCACTCATAATCACAACGTCTTTAGACATGCTAAATCTCCATTTCGAATTTATGGTCGCTCCACGATAAGACTCACAGCCTCTCCACCGCCGAGGCAAAGACTTGCCATTCCCCTTTTCAAGTCTCTATGGATCAGCGCGTAAAGCAAAGTCACCAAGACCCTCGCTCCCGATGCGCCTATGGGATGCCCAAGGGCCACCGCACCACCATGAACGTTCAGGAGTTCTTCCGGGATACCCATTTCCCTCATGACAGCTACTGTGGACACGGAAAAAGCTTCATTTACCTCATGCAGGTCGATATCCTCGATACCCAATCCCGCTTTTTTCAACACCTTGGGAATCGATAAGTTCGGAGTGACAAGAACGTCCATGGGGTCCTGGGCCGCAGCTCCCTGGGCTCCGATCTCCGCCATTACTTCGAGTCCCAACGATTCGGCTTTCTGACTGGACATGACAACCAATGCCGCGGCCCCATCTGAAATCTTGGAAGAATTCCCCGCAGTCACGAGTCCATCCTTTATAAAAGCTGAACGAATACCAGCTAAAATCTCCATGGATGTCTCCCTGGGAACCTCGTCCGTATCGAAGACTACCGGGTCTGCTTTTCGCTGGGGAATATTCACTGCCACGATCTCGTCCTTGAACTTTCCATCACGCTGGGCCGCAAGAGCTTTTTCGTATGATCTCAGGGCAAACCTGTCCATCTCCTCGCGGGAGATATTGAACTTTTTCGCGATGTGCTCTGCTGTAACCCCCATGTGCATGTCGTTGTTCACGTCCCAGAGGCCATCGTGAACCATGGCATCTACGAATGGAGCGTCACCCATTCTATACCCGGACCTGGCCCTGGGTGACATGTACGGAGCCTGGTTCATATTCTCCATGCCGCCGGCCACCACCACCTCGGCATCACCACACTGTATGGCCTGAGCTGCGAGCATGACTGCCTTGAGTCCGGAACCACACACCTTGTTTACAGTGAGGCTCTCGATATGCATGGGCAAACCTGCCGTGAGCACAGCCTGCCTTGCCGGGTTCTGTCCCATTCCATGGGGAAGCACACAACCCATTATCACCTCGTCCACCGATTCGGCTGATATCCCGGCACGCCCGATAGCCTCGTTGATGACTATGGCGCCGAGCTTCTTCGTAGGTACCTTTTTCAATGTTCCGTTGAAATCGCCTATTGCCGTACGACAGGCACTTACTATCACGGCTTTGTGCATGATCGAATCTCCTGTTTTCTTGTCATGGTCTCGTAATCTCGACGTCGATGAATATCACCATCCGGATGGACTAACAAGGTCATGCATGGCTAAATTTTTCAGTTTTTAATTCATGGGCTGATGGACGGTTGGGCTTCAAAAACAAGAAATTTTCTGAATACTGTTTCAATAATCTTGACCATCGTTCTTTTCAATGTGAGTATCCATAAGTTCTTTAGCGAGGTTGAAGAGATCAAATACTAAATCATCAAAAAATAAAAAGGGGATTGACATGAAAACATTTTGGACTGTGTTGGGACTGACGATCATCATGGCAGTGTCTGTCACAGGGTGCGGAACGAACTCCGGTGGTGGTGGAGGTGGCGATGACGATGTATGTGTCGGCAACACGTGCACATGTGAAAACGACTGTGACCTGATTTGCAATTCAGAGGGGTGCATAAATTTTTGTGAAAGCGACGCAAGTTGTATTTTCGACTGCACTCAGAACGCGTGCCAAAACACATGCGAAGAAGGCTCTGAGTGTACAGTGGCATGTGACAAGGATTGTCAAACCATGAGTTCGGGAACTTGCCATACATCCTGCGTATCCGGAGGATGCTCGACACAGTGTACTAAAGGTGAATGCAACTCCAGTTGCGAAGGTGGATCCTGCACCACAACATGCGCCACCGGACCATGTAACACCACCTGTACAGGTGGAGGATGCACGACTACGTGTTCCGGTACAAGTTCCTGCGATATGGCATGCAAGGGCGGCAACTGCACTGCCTCATGCACTGCTTCCAGCTGCAACATGGACTGCTTAGGCGGCGGATGCTCTGTGACTTGCGACGATACCAAGTCATGCAAGGTCATATGCCCTAACAATGACTGTACCATCCTTTGCGGTTATACCGGGACACAGCCAACTGATTGCGGCGGAGGTGTCTTTGTTTGTAACCAGGAATGTTCCTGATCATCTGCTGAATCAACTCCCAGACTAATTGCCTGTATGACGCACCATCCCGTGCAACGACTGATCCTCCACGTTGACATGGACGCTTTTTTTGCCTCTGTGGAACAAAGAGACAACCCGGAACTCGAAGGTAAACCGGTGATCGTAGGAGGCACGAAAAACAGAGGCGTGGTGTCCACTGCCTCCTACGAGGCCCGCTCTTTTGGAGTTCATTCCGCACTTCCCATGTCCCAAGCCATGAGACTATGCCCCCAGGCGATTGTGTTACCAGTGCGAATGAGTCGCTATCAACAAGTGAGCAAGGCCATCATGAAGGTACTGTCCGGGTTCAGCCCAAGTATGGAGCAGTTGAGTGTGGATGAAGCATTTCTGGACATGACCGGCTCTGAAAATCTCTTTGGCCCACCCATGAGCATGGCCAAAGCTATCATGAAAAAAATTTTCGACGCTACCGAATTGACTTGCTCCATCGGTATAGCGTGCAACAAGTTCCTGGCGAAACTCGCCTCTGACCTGAAAAAACCAAACGGAATAACCCTCGTTCCATTTGGTCACGAAAGGGAATTCATCGCACCCTTACCGGTAAAGAAACTTTGGGGAGTGGGTCCGAAAAGCACAGAAAAACTAAAGAACCTTGATCTATACACCATTGGAGATGTTGCACGAGCGGATCCCGATTGGCTGGAAAGACACATGGGCTCATTAGGAATCCATATTCATGCTCTTGCACAGGGGATTGACGACAGGGAGGTATCAACTCGAAGAAACAAAAAATCCATTGGATACGAGCGAACTTTCGACAATGACATCTTGGGCCAGGAAGGCATCCTTGCCATGCTCCGCAAGGCCTGTCGCCAAGTGGCAAAGGACCTGCGAAGTAAAAACCTCCTTGCCGGAGCGATACGCATAAAAATTCGCTACTCTGACAACTTCCAACTCGTCACCAGGGACACCAGGCTCGCACTACCCTGCCAGGACTCTGCGACATTGTTCATCTGCTCAAAAGAACTCCTGGAGCGCATTGAACTCAGCCGTCCCATTAGGTTGGCAGGTATCGCAGCATTCGAGCTGCAACAATGCGATGGACCAGTACAGACCGATCTTTTTCTTTCTCCCGGATCGGAAAAGAATACAAAACTGGAACGTGCCGTAGATGCTATAAAAGACAAGTTCGGAGATAAAATAAAAAGGGGCTCCGAACAGGAAAGAGGCGGCTAAGTAACGCACGCTGGCTGACGGATAAATTAAGGTAGAATCAGTCCTTGTTAGCCTCGATATGTTCCTGCAACTCGTCCAGACTGTTTTCCACCTTGCCCAGTTTTTTCTTGAGACTGGAGAACTCTTCCTTGGTCGCCAGGTTCAGACTATCTGCCAGAGTTTTCAATCCACCCTCCAGCGTGCTTCGCACCTGGCCGTGAAACTCAAACCCCTTGGCTATGGCGTTCATCACACGAGGATCCGACATTAGCTTCGTGAACTTGGGATTGGACATCAATTTCATGGCCTGCTGCATAGCCATTTGCTTTAGCTGGTTTATCATTGTTATCTCCTATGGGTTATCGCCAATCCTTTGCCTGGGGTTACCTTGACGGCAACTGGATCTTTGGCTCATCCGGGTTTCGCCTGTATAGAATGACAGTATGACCAACCAGCCCTACCAGCTCGGCTCGCGCTTTTTGTGCAAGCTCGCGGGCTGAAGTCTTTTTATCTTCAGGCCTCTGTAGTCTTACCTTGATGAGTTCATGATCTTCCAATGCTGATACCACTGCCTTTACGACAGACCCAGTGATTCCTGATTGTCCCACCTGGACCACTGGTTTCAACGGATGGGCAATTGCTCGCAAGTACTTTCGTTGATAACCGGCCAGAAGAGACTCCGAGCCCTTGTCATCTTGTGTCATTTATTCCTCCGACTCAGACTGAAGCATGTCCCACTCGGCGAGGTTTTCTTCGTGGAGCTTCTCCAGTTCTTTTTTCTCTGATGACAAGCGGTCAAGCCCCTCCCAGTCCAGAGCCATGGAAGGATCAGCCATCTTGGCCATTAGTTGTTCGATTTGTTTTTCCTGTTCGGCTATTGCTTGTTCCAGTTCATCTATGCGTTTGGCTCTGCTTTCCGCAGCGCGTTTCGCCTTTCGTCTCTGCTCGAAGGCATCTCGCCGTGCCTGTTTTCTCGTAAGGTCCTCGATATGAGGTTTGGTCGGCACGTCATGCATTATCTTGCCGGCCTTGCGAAGTTCGGAATATCTGCCTTGTTCATCCGCGAGATCTCGCCCCTCGAACGACAATATTCTATGGGCTACGTTATCCAGAAAAACCCTGTCATGGCTTACCGTGACAATGGTGCCGGGAAAAGCGACAAGGGCCGATTCAAGAACTTCCCTTGATTGCAAATCGAGATGATTGGTCGGTTCATCGAGGAGCAATACATTATATTTTCCCAGAACCAATAATGCCAATGCCAATCGACTCTGCTCCCCGCCGGAAAACGATTCTATCGGTCTGTGGACATCGTCACCCGTGAAGAGAAACCTGGCGGCCATGTCTCTCAGCACCTGCTCCGGCAAATCATGTCTGTGCGCCGCCAACTCTTCCAGCAGGGTTCTTCCCATTGTCAACGCAGACAAGTCCTGTTCATAATATCCGATAAGAGCATTGTACCCTTGGTAGAGTTTTCCGCTCTCAGGTTGCACCTTGCCGGCAAGGGTTCTGAGCAGCGTGGATTTTCCGCAACCGTTGGGACCGATGATACCGACTTTCTCCCCCCTTGCTATCTGGAAAGAAGCATCCTCCAGTAGCGATTGGCCGCCTGGCCTCAGGGTCAAGTGTTTTACAGAAAACACCACCTTGCCGCTATGCTCCACATCCTGGAAACGGAGTCCCATGGCGCCTTGTTCGGCAACAGGTGCATCGACCAACTCCATTCGATCCAATTGCTTTTGTCTGCTTTTAGCCTGTTTGTGCTTTTGACCGGCTTGCGTTCTTCTTATGAACTCCTCGTCCTTGGCTATCTTGGATTGCTGTTTGGCCAACTCGCGCTCTTGGGCAAGAAGTCGTTCATCACGAATCTTTCGGAACTTTTCATATGAACCAGGATAAATCCT
>CAYSLH010000245.1:0-7925 GCA_964431605.1 uncultured Myxococcales bacterium | reverse complement strand
TTAACAGCCACCCGCTCTGCCGATTGAGCTACTGGGGAATAATTTTTTACCATACTACTACTGTAAAAGAACGACCAAGTCGACAGGCAACGTCTAGCTCGCATCAATACCAATACCACGATACCCGTCAACTACAGGAACGCAGATATCTAACTTTTCTATCCCCCCCATGTCAAGCATTCTTAGCCTTGTATCGCTATTTTTTCACTCGAAAAAAATTCCCCTCACGCAGATGCCTTGTTCGATGCCTTGCTCCGTTCCCGCTTTGCTATTCGTCTCACAGACTTGGCAGTGTCTCGCTCGAGCGTTTGGAGTATTTCAGCGTAAAAATCTCGGTTGTCGTCAAAACGTGAAAAGGCCGCCTTCGCTACGGCAGCGCGTACCTTCCATGCCCTGTCAGTGGCTAGATGCTCCAACGCAAACTCTATGCACATCCTTGCTCCAGGATGCGCATGCTCCAGTAAAGACACGGCATGCGCTATGGCATAACGATGACGGGTATGCTCCGAGGTGGCCCACGAACAAACAAGTTCGTTGCATTCTAGCGGGCCCATGTGGCCCATCAGACACGAAAGAGCAAAAACAGCGTCAGCACGCACCGTGGCACAAGGATCCTTGGTGAGTTTCTTCAACAGGGCCTCGGCTCGTGGCCTCAAATCCGGACTCCCTGTGTCAGCAGCCAATAAGGCAGCTAGCTTTCGAACCTTGGATCGCGGGTCCTCGGATAAAACCTCGGATAACTTCACACGGTCCAGGTCCTGTAGCTCGTCCGAGTCAAGATCGTCCACCAGGTCGGTGATTAGATCGTCAGGTATCTCCTCCAAGTACGCAGAGACAGCTACCGCTTGGCCGCCGCCCAGCGCAATGCCCAACGCAGCCAGGTAACTCAATAGCTTTTGATACATGCTAGCCTCCATGATTACTCGATATTCTCCATCCACCAAGGATCCAATTCATGTACATGTAATTAAACACCAGCCATCCACACGAAATTCCCACCATGAACATCAATACACAAAACGACTGCACAGGGATCTCGCTCGCATTACAAACTGCTGGATGATAAATAGAGAAAGACGATAGAGAAAACGCCCTTTACTTTACCTTCTTTGCCAGGTAGACCACGTGCCTGCGACCGCCACCGTCAGGCCTTCGCCTCTTGTACGAAAAACCTACAGACACAAGCCTCTTCTCAAAAGCCCCGTCCGGGTCCTCGGACCAGACAGCCAGGACTCCACCTGGCTTGAGCGCACCATGGGCCGCAAGAAGCGCACCACGACCGTAATAAGGTTCGTTTTCGTTTATGTCGGCCTGATTCGGACCATGCCAAAGGTCCAATAATATCGCGTCGAAAAGACCGTCAGGCCCGGCCTTTGCCGCACGCCTTATGACCTGCTCGACGTCTGTGACCTCAACCCTTACCCGCGGGTCGTCCAGCGAAAAGTCCGTGAGCTTGCCCAATGGACCGCGACACCAGCGCACGATGTCAGAACTCAACTCGGCCACGGTTATCCTGGCTCCTTCGTCCAGGTCATCCAGCGCAGCGCCTAAAGTAAAACCCATCCCAAGGCCGGCTATCAGAACACGTGGCGCATCAATGGGACCCAAGTGCTCAAGTGCCTCGTGGGCCAGAGCCTGCTCCGAACGATGAGCGTCAGAGACCATGATGATGCGGCCGTCCAAGGTGATCATGAAATGATCATCACCACGTTGTAAAAGCCTCAGCTCCCCATCGTCAGAAGGAACTGTCTCAATGTCTATCCACGGTCTTGTCATTTGTGCAAGTATACACTCGATCCATGTTTTATTGCCATAAATACAAAAATCTACCCAAGCCAGAAAGCAAACCTGTCAGACTATAGTATAACCGGCATCCATGAAAATCACCTGGCCGGTCATGTAAGACGATTCTTCAGAAGCCAAAAACACCGCCCCTGGCGCTATCTCTCCCGGCTGCCCATAGCGATGAAGCGCCGTGTGCTCGGTAAAATGCTTCAGAATGTCAGGGCTGTTCAATAACGCTCCTGCAAACTTCGTCTCCACGAGCCCCGGAGCTATGGCGTTTACCCTTATGCCAAGAGGCCCCAATTCCACCGCAAAAGTCTGGGTCATGGAGATGACAGCAGCCTTCGTCATGCCATAAACCCCCTGCAACGGAGCAGACCTGGTTCCCACCACGGATGCTATGTTCACCACTGTGCCACTTTGCTTCGCCTCGTCCCACGCCCCGGCAAACCTGCGGATGAGTTCAAAAGGTCCCTTTACGTTCACCTCAAAGGTCTTGTCAAAAGCCGCAGGCTCTATCCCCGTCATAGGGCCGAAATAAGGATTGGTGGCCGCGTTGTTCACAAGTATATCAGGTATACCTGGTCCCTCGCCTAACCATTTCATAAGCTCGTCCTGCTGCTCGGTCTTTCCCACATGACACGCTCTGGCCAAAGCAGTATCAGGATGCTTTTCGTTTATCTCCCCTGCCACCTCCTCCAATAAATCCTGCTTTCTCGATACGCAAACCACCCTGGCTCCCTCGTCCGCAAACGCCTCTGCAATGGCCTTTCCAATGCCCCGGCTGGCCCCTGTCACCAGCGCAAGTTTTCCCAATAGCCTGTTCATATCCAACTCCCTGAAAAATTACCTGCCAAAATCCCAAAACCTGTAATATCGTCCGAACGATCAAACTCGTTCCATGTTCCACCAGTGGAGAAGACCATGTTCGAAAGAGTTTGCCAAGGGGTATACTTGGTGGCAGGACCAAATATCTCAGACTCGTCAGACTGCATGTGCTACGCCCTAAACCTGGGAAAAACCGTTCTCATCGACTGTGGCTGCGGTCCTGGTTATGACGCCATGATAAACAACATCTCACAAACAGGCATGGACCCATCCCATATCCACACCCTTATAATCACCCACGCTCACGTAGACCACATGGGAGCCGCCACCAAGTTGAAAAATAATACCCACTGCAAAATCATAGCCCATGACCTGGACTCGAAACCCATAGAAAATGCCGATGAAAAACGCACTGCAGCAGACTGGTACCACATATCCCTTCAGCCGACCAAAATAGATAAAAAAATCACTACCAACACCCATACACTGAAATTCCCAAAGGCCGACTTGCACCTGCTGCATACTCCAGGTCATACCCCCGGCTCCATGGTCGCATGGATGGATACACCACAAGGGCGGGTCTTGTTCGGCCAGGATATTCACGGGCCTTTTTCCCCTGCGTTCGGTTCCCATATCCCGGATTGGCGTAAGTCCATGCAAAAACTCAAAGACCTCGAACCAGACATACTCTGCGAAGGTCACCTGGGAATAATCCAGGGCAAAAACGAAATTATCGACTTTATCGATTCCCACTTGCGTCGCCATTAAAAAATAAAACAAAAAAACAGATCCGGAATAAATCTCAGCCGTCTGATGTTACAAGAAACGAGTGGCCGTCAATAACAACCTCCTGGTATTGCGGTCACACTCCGAATTCCTTGTTCCTCGTTCCACTGCCCCGGACGTGGATGTTGCTCGGGTAAAACAACATTCGCGTCCGGGCACCTTTTAACGAGCGTTCGATCCCTGAACAATAAAAAAATCAGAGTAATGCGAAATGAACGAGCGTTCGATCCAAAAAAACTACTGACCGAGTATGCCCCTGAGTTCACTCAGGGCTTTTTTCATTCCCCAGGGTTTCGGTCCCACGAATTTTTTTCGTAACCTACCTCGTGGATCTATCAGGTAAGACTCGGGAAACATGCTCGTGCCGTATCTTTTCGCGGTAACAGACCCAGGATCCAGCAGGGTCATGAAATTAGGACCGATCTTCGTTACGAAAAGGCCGGCAGCCTTCCAGGCTGCGGGAAACTCCATCTCGTCTGCCTTGTCCCTGAGTCTTACTGCCATGTCGTTTATATCCTCGAAACTCCTGTCCACAGATACCATTAGAAGGAAAAACGGAAGGTCGGAAAATTTCATGGCCAATGTGGCCAGGTGAGGCAACTCCTCGCGGCAAGGCTCGCACCATGTGGCCCAAAACACCAACAAAACCCATTTCCCCCGAAACTCGTCTAATGAGTGGGTCTTTCCGACCATGTCTTTCAATGCAAAAGAAGGAGCCTTCCCCGAGATGGGCTGAGGGTCCAGCAACTGTTGCTCAGGTTGATAAAGCTCAAACTCCTGCTCTTTCGTGGCTTCCACCACAACCGCCGCCAGCAAAGCCGATGCGGAAATGAAAATCGCCAAATGCGCCCAACGAAGCATTCTTACCGATCCTTCGCCTTCCGAACCCTGGACATGAGCAACCTGGTGCCCAGGCCCCAGAGCCTGTCGTATAGATCCCGTGATGTACGTTGCAAAGCCAGCATGGGATACATTATGCCGGGGTTTGCATGTATCACCTTGCCCTTTTGCACTGCTTTTATTATTTCTTCTGCCTGCTTTTGGGGGCTGAGCCCCAACCGGTCGAACATCCTGGGTATTGCAGAGCCGGGAGTCGTACTCAGGTCCCGAGTCGCTCGTTCGAGCAAGGGAGTTCTAACTGCGCCGGGACAGATTACAGTTACCTTGATACCGTAGGGCGCCAGGTCCGCAGCCATGGATTCACTCAAGCCAACTACGGCAAACTTCGACGCACAGTAAGGAGCCACAGTGGGTACGGGTAAAAGCCCTGCCATGGAACCCATGTTGATGATGTGACCCGAACGCTGCTTCATCATGGTTGGTAAGAAAGCCTGCATGCCATGCACTACCCCCATGAGGTTGATCTCCAGGTGCGAGCGCCAGTCGTCCATGGTGAGTTCAGGCGCGGGCTTTGGTCTGCAAATGCCGGCGTTGTTCATCAAAACGTCCACCCGGCCATCTGTCTCCAGTACGCTTCGAGCCAAGTTGGATACGGAATCGAAGTTGGTTACGTCCACTTCGTGACATACCGTGTCAGAGGATATGGACCGGGAGGCCTGCTCGACCAGCGGGTCTATGTCCGCCAAGTGGACCCTTGCTCCCAGGTCGAAAAAAGCTCTTGCCGTAGCGAGTCCTATGCCGCCCGCTGCACCCGTGATGACCACCACCTTGTCTTTGAACCTGGTTTTCATTTTGCCAGCCTGCCTTTTGTGCTTTTCCTCGAATCATATACCAGCACCAGTGGTACCTGGTCGAGATACAATCCCTTGACAATAGTCCTGTCGCCCGTCTTGTTCCAAACGCCATACTCGGTGTCGACGAACTCACGGTGATATTGGTATACCGTGTAGTCCGCGTAGTCCGTACTCCAGGCTGGCCTGATGTCCGGACGAAGCAAGCCGTCGCGACGATACGCGTGGAAGCTCTCCCCTGTGACTTCGTGAAAAAATACCCTCGCGCCTTTTGGAAGATTTTCGTTCAGCCAGGGAAAAATCCCCAAGACATCGTTGGACCAATATTGTCGCTGCATGCCCAGGTCCGCGGCTCCACTCACACCCCCCGCAAGGGAGTTGTAAAAAGCCGAGCCATACGGTCCGATCCATATAAGGCCAGCAAGCCCAGGGGCAAGCACCAATGCAGCAGTGGCCCTGTATAACCACTTGCCGCCCTTGGGCCATGCATTGGCAAGGCCCTCGACCATTCGCTCCATGGCCAGTGCGGCCAGTACCGCGGCAAATGGCATGGCGTGCATCCAGTGCTTTATGCCACCGAATATGGGCACAGACGGTACGGCAATTACCAAGAACGGAATCAGCGTATTTAGCCATAACAACCAAGCGTCCCAGCGGGCCAGTCCCATGAGGGATTGGGAACTTGGACCTGGTTTTTCACGAGGAACGACCAAGCCCGCAAACCTGCCCATGACACGAGTCGGTGTGGAAATCAATCTCCCCAATAGACCCCATGTCACCCGGCCTACTCCGAAAATACAGAGCACCAAAAACGGTAGGGGCAGGGTCAAGGTTGATACGGCAAAAGGATAGAGCCAAGGGAAAGGAGGGTCGGTGAGCAGCTTGCCGAAATACTCCCAGTAGTAGTTTATATGGTGCAAGTGAAAACCGAAATACCAGCCCAGTCTTTCTATGGGATGATGCCACAGGATTGGCCAGTGGGCATAGAACACCAGCGGGCCCAGGATGAGCATGGAGAAAAAAGCCAGGGGAATGCGCGGAAGCTTCAGCCCGGTGGAGCTGATGGAGAACTCTTTCCCGGACACCATGATCCAATGGAGTAGCAAAACTATGGGTATGAAAAACGAGTTGTGCTTTACCGCCAGGGCCAGGCCCCAGATCACACCTGTGGCAATGGACCAGGCGGTGGAGTGTAGAGATTTTCTCCACGCCAGTATGGTGGCGAGCCAAACGGTCACGGCAGGCATGTCGAAACAGGCCAGCTGCGCGTGGTAAAAGTGACGTGGGCTAAGCAGGAACAATAGCGCGGCCAATAGGCCGACTCTTTTCGATGCCACGGCCGTGCCCAGGAGAAACGTCAGGGCTATGGCGAAGGCGGAAAACAATTGCGCAGGCAGTCTCATGGCCATGGCAAAGGTGCCGGTGGTCTCGCGAGGCCAGGTGGTGGGAACCCGTGGCTCGTCTGAAGCAAAGGCTAAAAAACTCAAAGCCATGAGGTTTTTCACCAGTACCGGGTGCTCACGGTTGTTTTCGTAATAACGCCAGATAACCTTGTCGTCGAACGCTTTTGATGGATGAGAAATGAGCGTCTTGAACCAGGCGGAGTAGCTTTCGGCCGCAGAAAAATAAAATCCTTCGTCCCTTGTGTAGCCCACACGAGGAGCATGGGTGAAGATCATGACGAAAGCCGCCAACCCCAGGGCTGTGGCCATGAGCAAGGTTTGGTGCTTCAGGATCCATTTTTTCATCCAAGCATTCAACGGACTACCTCCGCTTGGAAACAAAAGTGCCTCATGCCGATATTGTCCGCATGCACCTTGAAAACAACTCTATGCTGGCCGGGTCCTGCGTTCGAAATATCAAAAGAATGGGGAAAATAGCCTGTCTGATTGGGTTGCATTATGGTTCCGAGGAGCTTTCCGTCCAGTTCCAAGTCCAGGTGCACTGGGGAGCCGTTTGGAGTACGAGCCCCTGGTGGAGTTAGCCCGGTATGAACCAGTAGAGTTTTTCCCGTTGGAACTTGGGCATAGCTGATGACCAAGGTGCCCAGGTCCGAAGGGTGGGCCCAGATGACCTCGCGGGGATCATCTCCCATCTCCACGATGACTCGACCCACGTAGTTCCAATCACGGCCCGTACAGATCCAGCGGTCTCGAACCCAGCGCGAGCAAGGTTTATCACCGGTCCTGGCTGCTACGAATACCCTCGCTTGATTGAGGTTTTCGCGAAAGTCGTACAACACTTCCACCGGCTCGGGCAATTTCCAAAGCTCCACCAAGAGCCCGTCCAGGTCGACCTGGTTGACCATTGTGTAAGTACCGTCGATAAAAGGTCCTCCAAGATGATAGTGGCCAGGAAGGGAAATCACCCACAGTCGGGTAAAATGACTCAGATCCTCATGCTCCAAGTCCCGTACCTGAAGGAAGGAAAGATCCCCGAGCCATTGCCTGGCCTTGGCCGCCCACCAAGGCCTGGTGGTAATGGCGTCATGAGGCTTGTATCCTTGCCTGACGATGGATGAAGCCTCGTCCCACGGGAGCTTTCCCATGGTGCCAAAAAGCCAAAATCCCAGGGCGTAAAGACTGCAGCCCAAAACCACTGCTAAGGGAAAGTGCTTCATTTTTGAGTGGGCAGGCATCAAACAAGATAAATAGCAGAAAGAAAGGATGATTGGAAACCTTGTTGGCAATCAAATGCTCGCCTGTCGCGGACCTACGCAGGTGACACAAGGTACGGTCCTGCCAGCGGCTTGCTACCCTTGGCTGCTCGACGTGGCTCGCAGCTACGGGCAGCTACGCCTGTCGCGGACCTACGCAGGTGACACAAGGTACGGTC
>CAYSLH010000244.1:0-8024 GCA_964431605.1 uncultured Myxococcales bacterium | reverse complement strand
TGAGCAGATCAGGAGAAGTGTTTTCTCTTGACAGGCTATTTCATAGACGGAGGTACGCAATTGACCGAAATTACCGACACCTGTGTACAAAATCCGGACACTTGCAAATCAACTCCCACATGTGATGAACTCTGTCACAGAATACCCATTGGAGGTAATCGTCATGAAATCGAGGTTGCTTTTGGTCCCATTGTGCATGCTGATCGTATCCGCATCATGCAAATCCACCATTCATGGTTCAGGCGAGTTGGTAGAGAAAGAAATAAAGCTGAAAGGATTTACTGCTATCAGTGCGGGAAACACGTTCCATGTAAATGTGAAACACGGGCCGACATACAAAGTAAATGTAAAAATAGACAAAAACCTGGAAAAGTACCTGAGGATCACCATGCATGGCAACACTCTGGAAATAGGCATGGATTGCGCAAATCAATACGACCCTAGTGATGAAGGCATGGTCTTGGATATCCAGACTCCACGCCTGGAAAATCTTGACATTTCCGGCGCGGCCATAGCATCCATAAGGGGCTTTTCCAATAAAAGCTCTTCACTATCTTTGTCCGGAGCCAGTATAATTTCCGGCGAAATCCATACTGAAAATCTCTTCCTGGACGCATCCGGAGCAAGCCTTGTCCAATTGACAGGCAGTGCAAAGCAAATGAAAATTGAACTATCAGGAGCATCAAAAGCCCATCTTCTCGATTTCAAAGCAGCAAAAGCTCAGATCAACCTTAGTGGAGCCAGCGATGCACAAGTATTTGTAACGGACGAATTATCACTGGACGCAAGCGGAGCTTGCAATCTGGAATATGCAGGAAAGCCCAAGATGAAGTCCATCAGCACATCTGGAGCATCGACCGTCAAGGCAGTCGAAGCCAAGCAAATTACGCCGGAAAAACCTGCCGACTAGAACAACCCAAGCTGTTGGTTCCTCTTTTTAGAACGTTTCGGAGGATTTTTCTGCATCTGCTCGATCAATTCTTTTTTTACATCTAAAAGAAACTTAGAAGGTGGTAATCTTCGCACCTTCCCGTGCAGTTTGCGCTTTTTCGCGCGGGTGAGGATCAACTTGCGCATGGCCCTGGTCATTCCCACGTAGAACAACCTTCTCTCCTCGTCCATGTCCGACGCAAGCTTTGTACCGAAACGCAACGGAAGCAACCCATCCTCACACCCGGTAAGAAAGACCACTGGAAATTCCAGACCCTTGGACGAATGAATGGTCATGACAGACACACGCTGCGAGCGGGGATCGAAGTTTTGTAATCGAGAGGCTAAAAGCAACTCCATGATAAACGCCTTGGTATCCTCTTTGCACCTGATAGCCAAATCCGTCAACAATTCCAAGGCAAAGTCCATCTCCCTGGCGCTTATCTCAGGGTTTGCTTTCAATATACCCTTTCGTCTGGCTTTTAGTCGACGAAGGATTTCGCCGGAACCAGGTTTCTCCCTAAGGCTGTATGCCAATGCCCGGACCGCCGGTAAATCCATCAACCTTCCATGGGAAAAAACCCTGTATGGAATCCCGGACCGTTCCAGGGCCTCGGCAAACAACTCAGATTGTTTCTCGGTTCGATAGAGCACAGCCATGTCACCAAAACCCAAGTCCGGTTCCACGCCATCCGTAGACCTGCCCGAATCAATGGAAAAAAAAGAATGCCCACCTATCAACTGCTCGATACAATGGACGATGAACTCGGCCTCAGCCTTGTCCGTAACGGCTTCATGAACTCCTATAAACTCCGCATTATGCACTATGGTGCTAAGTTGCCGCTCCTTACCATCACCACGATTCATCATGTCCAGCGCACCTGTGACAATTGCTCCACCAGAACGGTAGCTATTGTTCGGCCGGATCGTCACAGCCTGTGGCCAGTTCTGAGCCATACGATGGAGCGCACCCGGCCTGACTCCCCTGAACCCATAAATGGACTGGTCCGGGTCTCCTATCAAGCAAAGATTAGGTTCCGGCCCAGCCAACAAAACCAAGAGTTTTTCCTGCATGGGGTCTAAGTCCTGAGCTTCATCCACTGAAATCAACCTGTATCTATCTCGCCAATATTCAGCTATTTGCGGATTTTGGTCGCAAAGTGCCACCGACTTGGTGATGAGATCATCGAAATCAACCAGATTCCTTTCAGCGAGTAGCTTTTCATATCGATCCAACAGGTACGACTCTTCTGAGCCGGCCTGCAAATCAGGACGAGTTTTCATGGTCGAAATCTTCTTGATGGCAATTTTTGCCTTCCGCTCCGACAGGCCCAGCTCATCCACAAGGAGTACCAACCTCTCTGCATCGTCCGAGACCGCAAAGTCATGATCCAGCTTTGCCTCAGAGGGATTTTTCTGAAGAATCTTAAGTCCCAAAGAGTGCATGGTCATGACATCCACTTTTTCGCCCTGCCCCGGAACCAATTGCACGAGTCTACGACGAACCGATTCGGCGGCACGCCTTGTGAAGGTAATCGCAAGCACGTTCTCGGGTCTTGTTTGCCCATCTGATAACAGATGGGCCAACCTTCGTACTAGAACCATGGTTTTTCCACAACCAGGCCCAGCCTCAACTATCAACACTCCCTTGGTATGATGAACCGCCCGTGCCTGCTCTGCATCCAGTTCATGGGTCGATTCGACACCTTGCTTTTTAGCAGACTTGGATACCTGTAACGATGATCGGCCCCTTCTGAGGGGTAGATGGTCTGCCTGCCTGGACTGAATTGCTCCCTTGGCCCCTGGTGCGTCCATAAAGGACTCATCAGCATGAAAAGAAAACACCAGCCCATGGTTTTGCCCACCCAGTTCCTTTGGCTCGAATAAGCGAATTACTCCATATTCTCCATCAAAACCTGGAGTTTTGATGACCTTGCCCCTACGGAGACGATTGAGAGCCTCGGCAAGTAAAGGAGACGAAGCCCTACGGATATCTTCCAAGTCCAACTCCCAAAGCAAATCGAGTTCAGGACCGAGTCTTTCCAGGAGGGCACGGTACGAACGTTGTACCCGCTTGCTCCCTGGACCCACCTTCATAATCTCGCTTATCACCTCAGGCAAAGGGACCAGGGAACGAACCTGACCTGCATTTGCTGGAGGATGCTCCATGGCCTGTCTTTCCGTTCTGTCCGCCAGATCCTCGATCCGGTATAGCACCCCTAAAGTGAGTGGCTTTTTACATACCGGGCATATGCCCCCAAGGTTGCGGGTTTGCTCAGGAGACAAACACTCCTTGCACTTTCTGTGACCATCGAGGTGGTACTTTCCCTCCTCTGGAAAGAACTCCACCGTGCCCACGTACCCGTCTCCGGTATGTAGTGCTTTCATCATGGAAAAATAGTCCGGGTCACAATCAAATATGCACGCTTCCCGGGCCAACTTTGATGGAGAGTGTGCATCCGAGTTAGACACCAACCGGTACTTGTCCAGGGCAGAGACCCGCCAGTTCATGATAGGGTCGGAACTTAGGCCTGTCTCGAGAGCAAAGATGTGCTCACTCAGATCACCATAACAATCTTCCACGCTGTCAAAACCCGATTTACTGCCCAACATGGCAAACCACGGGGTCCAGATATGAGCAGGTATGAGGTAAGATCCTTCTCCACTGTCCAACACCATTTCCAGAAGGTCCCTGGAATCCAGGCCCAATATAGGGCGACCATCCGAGTGGAGATTTCCAATCTTCTCCAGCTTGTGTACGAGCCTTTCCGCTGTATCCAAATCCGGCACGAGGACCACATGATGAACCTTCCTGGTCTTGTCCCCCTTTTTGTAAATGGTGGAGATTTCCACGGTTAGGCAAAATCTTACCTCAGACCTGCAGGCTCCCGGGACCTGGTTTGTCACTTCCTGTGCTATCTTCGGTTTGAGTTCGAACAAACCAGGCTGCGACTGCTGTAATTGCTGAGCAATTTCACTCCTCCAACCTGGGTGGGTGAAATCACCGGTTCCCACCACCCGAAGTCCTTTCAACTGGGCCCAACGGGCCAGCGTGGGCAGATCACAGGTACGTGAGGTTGCCCTGGAAAACCGGGAATGAATATGAAGGTCTGCGTAAAATCCCATACCGGTGAGCATAGCAGTTTGTGTCACTTACCAAAAGCCATCATACGACAAAACACAATAGTTGCAATTGGCGTACGTTTTCGCTATTTCCTTGGCCAGTATTTTCATCCACAGAGATTGGAGGATCCCAATGTTCGACCGTAGATTCAAGAGGCTGATCATTTCATCGGCTTTGTTCATATCATCGGCAGCATGCACCACTCCGGTGTTACTTGCTCCGTCATCCAGACCAGTTGCAGCCAGGGCGTATAAAGTTCTCGGAGAGACATCGGCCGAATCCTGTATTGTTACCATCCTGGGCATTCCCATCTCGACAGATGCATCGTTGCACACCACCATGAGAAAGGCGCAAAAATCCATCGGTGCAGATGCGTTGGTGGAAATAAGCGTGGACCGGAAAAGTCTTCTAACTGGATTTTATAACCAGACTTGCACCTTGGTCCATGCAAAGGGAATAAAATTCACCGACGAGCAGGCACCGTTTGTGACACCAGGCCCTGCCATACCAGCCTTGCCAAAGACCATCACCAACCCCACTGCGCAAACCCAACCTGCAACGGCCGAGCCACAAAAGCCGTCTGCCAAAACCGAAAAAAAAGCCGCAGCTAAACCAGCGGTAAAACCCAAAAAGCTAACTCGGGTCGAAAAGAGGCGCATGGCCAGGCTAGAAGCAAAAAAGAAAAGAGAAGAGGCAAAACGCAAACGCCGGCAAGAACTCCTGAAGAAAAAGCAGGAGGCGAAAAGAAAAGCTGACGAAAAGAGACGCAAAGCCGAGGAAGCCAAAAAGAGAGCAGAAGAAGAAAAAAAGAGAGAAGAAGAAGCAAAGAAAAAGGCCGAGGAAGCCAAAAGGAAAGCGGAAGAAGAAAAGCGACGAGCTGAAGAATCAAAGCCCATCCCTGGAGAATTCGCCATCTTCTGTAAATACAAAACCGGCCAGCCTGTTGTTGTGGAGACGAAATCGGAAAAGATCGAGGCCGAGTTCGTCAAGTGTGTCCACTTCGGAGTCAGGGTCAAACAGTCAACCGGTGAGGTTGGAGTGATCCCGTTTGAAAAGATATGGTCAGTTCGCATGAGGGCCCCTGAAAAACCTACCCCCGCAGCACCTGCAACACCTGCTAAACCCCGCAACTGACATTTTTATTCACAACATGCATGGGTCCAATTGGCCCTTGCCCCGGAACGCATCTGCCGGCTAAAATCCAGGAGATAGGAGGACTGTCATGTTTTTCACCCCGGTCAGAAAAATTGCCATCCTGCTCGGCCTGTTGCTTGCCGGTGCAGCCTGCACCGGATCGAGTTGCTCAGGTTGTGTCACTCCACTTGCAGAACCCTTCCCGCAAGCTCCCAGGGTTTATGATGGTGTCCAGGTGAGGATCAGTCAAACGGGTTTTTCATTCGTCGAGCAAAATCTACCTGAGATTCTCGATACCATGCTTACGGACGGACTGAATTTCGAGATACCAACCTCCACCACTACTATCCTTGGAACTGATATAGATCTGTGCCAAACACCCTGCCCCGTGTCGGCTCAAATCCTTGAATCCCGCATAACGCTGTCTTCTCCGGACAAAATCTTGCTCAACGGCTCCATCGACCTCGATACCACAGTCACCATCGATTCCATACTCGGTCACTGCGAATTCCCACTGGAGCTCCGTCAAAAATCCATTTCAGCACAAGCACAGCTACTAGTTGATCCATTTTCCTACCTTCTCTATTACGATGTGGGCAACCTGGATGTAACCATAGAAGACAACGACTACGAAATTGAATGCCCTGCGGTCTATGACTGGCTCCTGGAGCTTCTCAAAAGCTATATTACCGGCATACTCAACAATCAACTTCAGCAACAGATGGATTCTACGATAGACGAGCTGATCTCCGCCCAAACCTGTTTACCTTGCGATTACTACTCGGACGGATGCCCTGCTGGGTCTTGGTGTGACCAAGACGGTCTGTGCCAGGCATCGTCTCATTGTGTAATAAAACCTCAAGGCCTTGCGGGAACACTGGACCTGGGAGCCATGCTTGCTTCGGTAGACTCGACAAACGACTCCTCCGTAGATCTGCTGGTGGCAGGGGGGCAAGCGCAACAGGCCAATCAACGGCCGTTCGTGAGATCCAACGGACTCGAGGTGCGCGTAATTGGTGGGACCTATAGCGATCAGAACCAATGTGTGGCTCAACCTGAACAATCCGAGATACCACCCACCGGTATCGCCACACCCATGCAGTTTGGCAACCTGATTCCAGGTCAGGGTCAACCCTACATGGCAGCAGTGTCCGTGGCAGACATGTACCTGAACCATTTCGTTTATCAACTCTGGCGCAGCGGTTTTTTGTGTCTGTCCATAGATTCCCACAGTCTGGATATGATTAGTTCTTCTACCCTCGCCCTCATTCTTCCATCAGTCGGTGTGCTATCCGAGGGAAATAATTTACCTGTCCGCATGGAACTTCACCCGGAAGGAGTGCCACACATAGAGGTGGGAGCAGGAACTTTTCTACCTGACGGTCAGGTGGATGAACCAATTTTATACTTATTCCTGCCAAACCTACGATTGGACCTGTGGATGAAAATGTATGGCAGATGGGAACGATTTCTCTCCCTAACCCAGGATGTAGAGGTTGATGTGGCTCTGGATTTCACTCCAGACAACCAGTTACTTCCCATGCTCGATGAAAACTCCATCAGCGTACGGAACGTACAACTTCTGCATTATGAACTCTTAGCTGAAAGCGAAGACCAACTACGTGACTTGGTTCCGTCATTGATAAACCTGGCTCTACCCCAACTTCTGGGCTCGTTACAGTCGATTACTCTTCCGGACATGCAAGGGTTCCATCTCAATGTCAAAGCTCTTCAAGGCGACATGCCCAAGGCATCTACTCAATACTATGAGTTCATGTCCATATACGCGGATCTCGACTTTTCCCCACCACCACCGGTCACCGCAAAAACCGATGTTGAAGTGGCGCGACACGACAAGCAAGTGATTGTAACGAACAAGGATCCTTCCACAGAGATCCAATTTCGTACGGACAAAGGAATGTGGTCACCTTTCAAGCGAGGCAGGAAAATCCGATTCAGCTTGCCCTTTGGATGCGAACCAAATTCCTTGGAAATCAGGGCACGCAATATCGGTGACTACAGATCGCTGGACACAAGGATCAAGACCATAAATCTAAAAAATACCTCTCAAGGAAGTTCCTTAAAAACGTTTTCGCATGCGCACACTGCACAGCAACCACCGCGAACCACGCAGGATTCTGTATCCGCAAAAAACCAGATCAGGCTGGGATGTTCCATCGTGTCACAAGGCCCATCTGTGATAATGCTGTTGGGACTACTTGTTCTACTGTTGTTACGAAAGCGGTGAGTTGCGCATCTTTTGCAACATGGCCAAAAACAATCCAAGCCACAACATCCAAAGCTCTCTGCCCCCCAAAGACGAACATCCACTATCGCAAGGAGTGCAGTTGTCTTGTTCTGGTTTGACCTCAGAGACGTTTACTCCAAAAGAATCTCTCACCGACCTGGTCAAATCCACCACATCACAAGCCACTTCCTCTCCTTGCACATCGCACCTTATGGCATGGAATATTCCTAAAAACACCTGGCTGTTTGGATTGTTGCCTGGGTTGGGAGCCTGGTCCTCCGGTAACAGCGGTGGGTATGGCGCACCTCCTCCACCGCTTACGATGTAGTAAATGTCATCTACCTGGCTTCTCTCGTAATCGTGATCGTGCCCGGAAAAAACCATCTCTACTCCATACTTGGTGAACAAAGGGTGGAAAGTCTCGGCCAGGGGAAGGCCCTCGGTCCCATGCCAACCAGATGAATATGAAGGCCTGTGATACAGAGCAAAAATGTGTTGGATTTTTCCATCGGCCTGCGCAGACGCCAAATCTGCTTCGATCCAATTGTACTGTTCACTTCCCTCTGTGAATTCTGTGTCCGAATCTAT
>CAYSLH010000243.1:0-8032 GCA_964431605.1 uncultured Myxococcales bacterium | reverse complement strand
CACTTTGGCATGTTATACACAAAGTGCTATAACAAAAGCCGCTAATCGCATGGAAACATTGTAGCTTAGAAGGATGTCCAATGAAACGAATCATAATCATCATTGTGGTCTTGGGGTTGGGTTTATCCATCGCCCTTTTTTTCCAGCTTATACACTTGGACGCTTACAAGCATGCGCCTTCTGGCGGCAGCGGGGTCGTGGAGGGAACCGAGGTCGATATTACGGCCAGGATACCTGCCCGGATAGAGGAGATTACCGTTCAGGAAGGCCAACAGGTCAAAGCATCACAGTTACTAGTAAAACTACAGTGTACGGAACCCTTGGCAGGCCTGAAGCAGGCCCGGGCATCTGTGTCCGCGGCCGAGGCTTCGGTGGTAGCTGCGAAGGCAGCTGCAAAAGCCGCTGCTGTCAGCTACTCGGCGGCACGAAAGTCCATAGATGCCATCGATGCTCAACTCGGTTCGTTGGAAGTGACCATTGACACTGCGACAAAAGAAGCAAAAAGAGTGCGCTCCATGACACGAGCAGGGGCCATGAGTGAGGCGCGTCTCGATACCGTATCGTCAAATGTCAAGAGTCTTCAGCACCAGATCTTGGCCACTGCGGCCAACCGCCAGGCGTCGTTTAAAAGAGCTTTAGCTGTTCGTGTCCAGGCGGAAGCAGCCAAGGCCAAAATCGAAGCAGCCAAAAGTCAGCTGGAAATGGCCAGGAGCTCAGTACTCAGGGCCCAAGCTGCCGTGGATGAATGTTCCCTCCTGTCCCCTATTTCGGGCGTTGTAATGTCGCGAAATTTCGAACCAGGCGAAGCGGTGTTGCCTGGGAGTAAGATTCTGACCATTGTGAAAACAACAGATGTACGAGTAACCTTTTTTCTTCCGAATGCCGAGTTGGCTTCTGCCTCTTTAGGAAAGACTGTTTCCGTAATTGCCGACGCCTGGCCTGGTAACGTTTTCAAGGGTAAGATAATTCATGTAGAACCAAAGGCCGAGTTCACGCCAAGAAATGTTCAGACCAGAGAGGATCGAGACAGGCTGGTCTACGGAGTAAAAATCATGATACCGAATCCTGACGGTAAACTCAGACCAGGTATGCCAGTAGAGGTTAGGATCGATGGAACTTCCGGCCGGGACCAATAGGTCTCCACGAAGAATAGTCCTTGCTGAAGGAGTGACTAAAAGCTTCAAACAAGTCTCTGCCCTTTCGGGAGTGGACCTGGAGATATTCGAAGGTGAGTTGGTAGGGTTGGTTGGACCGGATGGAGCTGGAAAAACCACCCTCATAAGAATACTCTCCGGACTCATGAGACCCGACTTGGGACGAGCAACCATATTGGGACAAAATCCCATGGAGAGCAAATCCTCTGTTCGACAGGCCATGGGCTATATGCCTCAGGCATATAGCCTATATGGCGATCTTTCAGTGGATGAAAACCTGGCATTTTTTTCCCGTATGTTCGGCATGACAAAAGGTGAGTTTTCCCGAAGAAGAGAAAGGCTCCTGGAGATAACGAGACTGCATGATTTTACCAATAGAAGAGCATCATTACTTAGTGGTGGAATGTATAAAAAACTTGCCCTTGCTTGTTCCCTGCTTCATCAACCAAAATTGCTGCTTCTGGATGAACCCACAAATGGAGTGGATCCCGTCAGCCGAAAGGAGCTTTGGGAACTTCTTCGCGAGTTTGTTGAAGATGGCATGGCTGTCTTGCTTTCCACTGCATACATGGATGAGGCAGCTCGTTGTTCCACGGTAAACCTTATTCACCACGGTAAAATCATATCCCATGGAAGTCCCGTTCAACTAATGAAGAGCTTTACCCATGAAGCCTTCGTAGCAAAAGGATGCAGCAGGCAAAGACTGGAGCCAATTCTGGAATCCACCAGGGGAATAGTTGCATTTTCGCCTGCTGGAAGCACAGTCAGGGTGCTGGTACGCAAAGCATCGGTCGATGAAGTCAAGGATAAGTTGGCAAAGCTCGGAGCAGACTTGGTCACCACACGTCCAACTTTCGAAGATCTTTTCCTATCCATTCTGTCCCAGTCCGATAAAACAGAGAGACAATGAATGAGCAGCCATCCATATCCGTGAATGAACTCACAAAGAAGTTCGGCGATTTTACAGCCGTGGACCAGGTTTCTTTCCAGGTCGAAAAGGGAGAGGTATTCGGATACCTTGGAGCGAATGGAGCCGGTAAATCTACGACCATAAGAATGCTCTGTGGTCTCCTTACTCCTACTTCAGGACATGCACGTGTTGCAGGAGTGGATGTTTTTCGTCGACCGCAAGATGTAAAGAGAAGTATTGGATACATGTCACAAAAATTTTCTCTATACATGGATCTTCGTGCTTACGAGAACCTGGAGTTTTTCGGCGGTGCTTTTGGAATGTGGGGAAAGTCTCTGAAGAAAAGATCGGAGTATCTGCTCCAAAAGGTTCATTTGTCGCAACAATCCAAGATGCTCACTGCAGAGATGCCGGGAGGTTGGAGGCAAAGATTAGCCCTTGCCTGTGCCATGCTCCACGAGCCAAAGATCCTGTTTTTAGACGAACCCACGTCTGGTGTGGACCCATCTTCCCGCAGAAATTTCTGGCACCTGATAAAAGAGTTGGCTTCAGAAGGTACCACCGTGTTCGTCACCACTCACTACATGGACGAGGCAGAGTATTGCGATCGGGTTGGGTTGATGGTGAAGGGTAAACTTGCTGCAATGGATACTCCATCGAGGCTGAAGAATACATGGGTTCCTGGTAGGATTTTTCGAGTTCGTGGTATGGACCGTGCTGCGCTGCGTTTACTGGAGAACAGCAATGACGTCCTTTGCATAGAGACCTTTGGCACTAGTTTGCAGATACAGATGGCCAGGGGCGGACATGAAAAAGAAAAGCTTCTCCATCTTCTCTCCCCCTCGAGCCATCATCCCATGGAAATAGAAGAAGTGGAGGCCAGCCTGGAAGATGTCTTTTTGAAAGTCATAGCTTCATCAGATCGAAGATCAAAAAAGGCACAGCCATGAAGGCATTTGGAAAAAGAGTCGCTGCCATGGCGATAAAGGAGACCACTCACATATCCAGGGATAAACAAGTAATTTACATGGCTCTGGGTATGCCTGTTGTTTTGCTCCTGTTGTTCGGCTATGCCATTTCATTTGATTTAGATCTGCTTCCAATGGGCCTTGTGGATAGAGACAACACTCAACAGTCCAGGTCTTTGGTACGTGCCATGACAGCATCGGGCGCCTTTGAAATCACAAAACAAATAAAAGATCCAAAACAAGTTCACGACTATTTCAAAAGTGGTGACCTCAAAGTTGCGCTGATAATTGAGCCTGGATTTGCAAGATCACTCAAGAGAGCCGAAACCGCTACCGCCCAATTGGTTCTCGATGGAACGGACGGAACTACAGCAGGGATTGCACTGGGGTACGCGGCAGGAGTCGCTCAATCACAAAACATAAAGAACCTGGAAAAAATCGGCAAATTGTCAGGACTTCCAATTGAAGCCAGGGTAAGAGCCCTGTACAACCCATCCATGGACTCTGCCATGTTCATCGTTCCTGGCCTCATCGCCATGATCCTGGCCATCATGGCGACCTTGCTTACAGCCATCACCGTTGCAAGAGAATGGGAAACAGGTTCGATGGAGCAGCTTTTTTCCACACCAGTGGGCAGACTGGAAATACTTTTAGGTAAACTCATACCATACATAATCATAGGTATCGTGCAAGTCCTACTGGTGGTCTCGATGGGAAGTATTCTATTCGAGGTTCCGCTCAAAGGTTCTATTATTTTACTTTTCTTGACTTCTTTTCTCTTTTTGGCATGCACCATGGGTCAAGGTCTGCTCATAAGTGTCCTTACCAAAGCACAAATGGTGTCGACCCAGGCTGCCATGATCTCCACTTTTGTTCCCACGATCCTTTTATCGGGATTCATGTTTCCCATACAAAACATGCCATGGCCCTTACAGGCTATGAGCTATGTAGTTCCGGCGAGATACTTTATAGAGGCTCTTCGGGGGATTCTCTTGAAAGGTAATGGAATTTCCACTCTATGGCCTGACGTACTGGCGTTGACAATAATCGCGGTCGCTACCATGGCTTTGGCCACGGCCCGCTTCAAACGGCGTCTTGATTGAGGGCAGATAGCATGTTGCATGCACTCATAGCGGTGATGATCAAAGAACTCAGGCAGGCATTTCGAGATAAACGTACTGTGTTCATGATGCTTGGAGCCCCTGTCATCCAACTGGTGATCTTGGGATACGCGGTGAATCTGGATGTAGATCGAATCCCAACGGTCATAGTTGACCAGGACGCTACAGAAATGAGTAGAAAAATAGTCACTGGACTGGTTGCCGGAAGCACATTCAATCTCAAGGAACGGACACATGAAGTGCCACGCGCCATGAAAATGTTAGACGACGGCGAAGCGGCCATGGTCGTCATTATTGCTCCTGGGCTTGAAAACGACTTGAGCCATGGCAGGGCGGTAGACGTACAGGTCGTACTGGACGGTACTGATCCGACCAGGGCCAAGATAGCTGCCAACAGCGCAACACAGTATTTCAACACAAGGGCCATGGGTATAGCGCTATCGAGGCTTGAATTGCAACAAAGCCGAATGGGAATGCACGTGGAGTTTCCACAAATTCGTCTGGAACCAAGAACCTACTATAACCCCACCCTCTCTTCGTCCGTATACATGGTGCCGGGAGTTCTAGGAATGCTACTAGTGGTGGTAACTTCCATTGTCACGGCCATGGGCATAGCCAGGGAAAGAGAGTCCGGCACCCTGGAGCAGATACTGGTGACTCCCATAAAGCCTTCCATACTGCTAGCTGGCAAAACCCTACCATTTGCCATGTTGGGGCTGCTAACGGTTGCAGCGGTTTTACTATTCGGTTCATTATTGTTCGATGTTCCCATGCGCGGTTCCCTATGGGTCGTGTTCACGGCATCCATGTTATACCTTTTGACAACTCTTGGGGCGGGAGTTTTAGTGGCCGCCATTACCACATCTCAGCAGCAAGCGGTCCTTGGAACCATGTTCTTCGTCACGCCTGCCATACTCCTTTCAGGGTTCATGACACCCATAGAGAACATGCCGCACTGGATTCGTCCCCTTACCCTTCTAAATCCCATGCGCTACTTCATAGAGATAATGAGATGGAACCTACTCAAAGGAGCGGGTTTTTCCGAATTGTATTCCCAGTTCCTATCCCTGTTGGGTTTTGGATTGGTATTTTTATTCATTTCGGCACGACTCTTCAAAAAAAGGCTCTCATGAATTCAGGAGTATCATCAAAGAGTTTTTCTACCCCACAGAGTATGCCCTCTTGCCTCTTTTATGCGCACATCAACCACTTGGCCTGCCGACAATTCATCACTGGAAGTAAAGTTCACTACCCTGTTGCATCTCGTCCTACCTGTGTATTCTATGTTGTTGCGCAAACTGGTTCCTTCCGTCATAACCTGCATTGTCCTACCTTCCAGGTTTTCCAGGCTCCTATGCTCAAGTTCTGATAATAGCTCCTGTAGTATCTCCAGTCGTTGTTGCTTGGTATCTTCGTCCACGTCATCATCAAACTCTTTCTGTGCAAGGGTGCCGGGTCGTGGCGAATATTTGAAGGAAAAAGCTCCATCGAATTTGATCTTTCGAACCACTTCTAACGTATCTTGGAAATCATCCTCTGTCTCTCCAGGAAATCCCACGATCAGATCCGTGGTTATGCTGATCCCAGGCACTGTTTTTCTCAAGGCCAGTGCCTTCTGGACGAATTGTTCAGAGGTGTAACCACGCCGCATCCTTTTGAGTACTTTGTCCGAACCGGACTGCATGGCCAAGTGGAAATGTTCCATTACGCGATCGTAATTTTGAACAACATCCATCAGCTTCTCATCCAAATCCTTCGGGTGCGAAGTTGTAAACCTGATCCTGTCCATACTTCCGTAACGGTCAACGAGAGCCAACAAATCGGGAAAGTCCATTCCATTTGAGACATCCTTGTAGGAATTTACGTTCTGTCCCAAAAGGGTGACTTCTCTCACCCCTCTTTTTGCCAACTGTTGAACTTCCTGAAGTATCTCTTCCGATGGTCTACTAACTTCCCTTCCTCTAACAAAAGGAACAATGCAATAAGAGCAAAAGTTATTGCAGCCCTTCATTACGGTAACAAACCTGCTTATGGAAAAACCTTTGTCCAACTTGCCCAAAGGTACGAATCGGGGATCGTCCTGAGTGTGGTCCTCGATACTCACCAAAGGGCCTTCTCCCTCATCCAATGCTCTGACGATTTCTCCCAACCTTCCGATGGAATCTGGACCTATGACCGCATCGAGCCATGGCGCGCTAGACAGTAGTTTCTCTCCTTCCTGTCTCGCCACGCAACCAGCCATAATGATTTTTGCTCCCCTCGATTCTCTGGCATGTTTGTACCTTCCCGCTTCACTCAGAGCCTTGTGTTCGGGTTTGGCGCGCACGGAGCAAGTGTTTATGATGATGACGCCAGCATGTTTCGGCTCGTCAACAGGCTGCAATCCGCAAGACATGAGTACCTGCGACATTCGATCCGAGTCGTGAATGTTCATCTGGCATCCGAACGTACGTATATGAAAAGTCTCTAATCTCATGATGGTTATCCAAATCAGGTAGATGTTGGACCAGGACATGGTCCAGCGAAAACATGACTAATCCGGATTGGAATAAAACTCTTCTCCCACGCTTTTTCTTTGGTCAAACCTCTCTGTATCGTCATCAGCATGAATGGCCGTGACTTTTTCCAACGGAAGAAGAAGGTACCTGAAAGTTCCCTTCAAATAGATGTCTGAATCATCAGCACCAAGAAAAACTCCTCTGTATGACAATCCACCAGCGATCACCGTAACCTTCTTGTATTTAAACTTCTCAAAGGAAAATTCCTTCAGAGCGTTTTCATGGTGAGAGGAACTTCTCAATTTCATGGCTCAACTCCCAGCTTTACTGCCAATTTTCATTTTTCCACGCAAAATTATGGCAATAACGACTTGAATGGATCTCCATACAGCACAAGCCCTCTTTGTCCACCCACCAGACATTTCTTGAGTTTTTTCTTGCAAAAAATCTTTGTCACCCCGGCATTGGTATGGATTTGAACCTTTTTCCAGGTTTTACCTCCGTCCACTGTTGCCCATAGTCCGCCCAACCCTGCGCCTGCCAGACCTCTCTGGTCGTCTAGGAACCACAAGGCTCTTACCGGTTCGGAAGTGGGAAGAGAAAGCACAGTCCAGGTCTTGCCACCATCTTTCGTCTGCATTACCAAACCAGCGTCTCCCCCAACCCAACCCTTGTTTTTTCCACGAAAGAACAACGCACGAATATTGTCCTTACCTGAAGCCAGACGTCTCCAGCTTTTACCTCCATCAGTACTCTTGAAAATACCTCGTTTCGCACCAACTGCGTAACCGGTTTTCCTATTTACGAACGATACCTGATAAAGTACCCGGTCATAGCCTGGCATCCTTGCAAGAGTCCAATTTTTTCCACCATTTGTAGTTCGAATCAGTGCCCCGGAACCACCAACTGCCCAGCCCTGGTTCTTATCTATGAAGAACAGGTCCCGCAATGACAGGTCAGGCCAACTTCCCACAGATTTCCATGTTACACCACCATCCTCAGTCTTTGAAATCTCATGAACACCACAAAGGGCAAATCCTGTCTTGCGATCAAGGAAAAAAGCTTTGGCCGGACTCGATGGTAACTTGGAAATCCTTGACCACTTGTTGTTTTTGTCCACACTATCGGTTACCAGGATTATTCCATCATCAAAACACACCACTGCGCCTGCGGGAGAATATCCTCCAATGGAACTCACACCCTCGTATGTCTTTCCCAAAGAAGTCCATTTCCATCCTGTTGTTTTGGTTTTTACCAACAGGCCCCTGGCTCCTCCGTCCCCCACCAACAAGAAATCCTTTCCGCATTTTGAACCATCCCGCCAGATTCTCTTTGGGCTCGCATTAAATTTTTGCGATCGTGCTCCATTTTTTTCCACCAG
>CAYSLH010000242.1:0-8058 GCA_964431605.1 uncultured Myxococcales bacterium | reverse complement strand
AGCAAGGATCTCGTTATTCAGGTATCATACGCACCTCAAGAGGTGGGCGAGGATACTAGTGCTTTTATCATCAGCACTAACGCCAATGATTTTCCAAAGCTCAGGGTCAGCCTCACTGGCCAAGGCGTCAGCCCGGAGATACAGGTCTGCATAACCGATTGCACAGGCGCTCAGGATGATGCCGATTGCCAGAGCGGAACGGAACTCTGCAACGATATGGTGGATGGCAGACTGAACGTAAAGTTCGGAGATCTTCAATACGGTCAGTCTGCTTCGAGAGACATTACCATTAGGAACATAGGTGACCAAACCCTGTCCATTCCGACCATACAGCTTTCAGGAGGTGACACATCGCAGTTCTCTTATGAAGTCGCTTCCGGAGCCCTACCTGGAACCATAGCTCCAGACACTGAAGTCACCGTGCATGTAACCTACAAGCCAGGCACAGGCGGAGAACATTCCTCCAGCTTAGAGATCCTCTCCTCGGACATCAACGAACAAGAGATCAAAGTGGATCTCAACGGCAGGGGACTTGCTCCCCGTGTCTGCCCGGACCCCCTCAGTATAGATTTCGGCAACGTAGCGGTAGGCGAACCCGAGACCAAGGAATTCACCCTTACCAATTGCGGCCTTTTAGACCTTACCATTCACTCGGTGGCCATGGCGGATGGCTCCAGTGCGGACTTCACACTGGTCGAAGACGTGCCAAACGAAAAAAAGCTTGCTCCCAACGAGTCTGTAGCTGTAACGGTGAAATACGATCCTGACTCCAGGGGCTCTGATACGGGCGGCGTGGATATTTTCTCAGACGATCCAGCGTCCAACCAAGACACGCACCTGAGCGGAACAATATCCTTGAAGGGCAACGGTGTGGTACGGGAATGCCAAATCCAGGCAACTCCATTCACCCTGAACTTCGGTGGAGTGGTACAGCAGCAATCAGACTCTATGATCTTACTGCTGTCTAACCAGGGTAACGATCCTTGTACGTTCAAGGGAGCCGAGATAACGGCCAACACTGCAGACAACGAGTTTTCCGTGCTCGCCCAACCAGTGGCCGATACCCAGTTCAACCCGGGCGAGATCCTGCAAGTAGAGATCCAATACGCACCTACGGCACTAGGCGTGGACAACGGAACACTCACCATCACCGGCACGGACGCTGACGGTCCCACCATCGATGTTCCCCTCACAGGGGAAGGGGTGCTTACGGCCCAGTGCGAGTTGGAGATCATCCCACCGAGTTATCTGAACTTCGGCTTCACGAAACTCAATTCCACCAAGCCCATGTACATAACTCTCAAGAACAACGGTAACGCCGTATGCCACATAGACCAAGTCATCCTGGGTCAAGTGGGAATGCAGGCGTTGATGGGTGGAGACTTCGAGATAACATCCCAACCACCAACTCCGTTCGTGGTGGCGAGAAAAAACCAACCGGGTGATCAGGTGGACATCGAAGTGACCTTTGCTCCCCAACAGGTGAACATGCACGCTACGACTTTTTTCCTGCACTCCCCAGATATGCCGAACCCTCTGAACGAACCACCGGGCCTTTGCTTCAACCCGGACACACTCCAGCAGGCAGGCCCTGGGGACGGATGCGTTACCATCTATGGAAACGCTGCCGAGTCCGACATAGAGGTGGTTCCCAGCGAACTGGACTTCGGCGTAGTAACGGTGGGATGCAACTCGCCGGAGCTTCATGTCACAGTATATAATCTGGGAGCTTACGAACTGAACGTTCAAGACATCTACCTGGAAGACCCAGCAGATCCCAACTTTGAGATCCGCCAGGCACCCATGACACCTTTCACATTGCCAGGAGGAGAAAATTTCCAGGTCGTGCTTCGCTACCACCCTCAAGACACCAACGTGCATCGTTCGGCCTTGTATATCGTGTCCGACGCTTCCAACGACCAGATGTTCACAGTGCCCCTTTTCGGCCGAGGCACCCTTGTGTCGGACCAGACAGATGTATTCCATCAACCCACAGAAGTTAAATCCGACGTTCTGTTCGTGGTGGACAACTCCGGTTCCATGGGATGGGCCCAGAGCGAACTTGCGGATAATTTCGATTCTTTCATAAATTGGGCCACCCAGTTGGAGGTGGACTATCACATTGGCGTCATCACCACAGAGGTAAACGATCCTGAATCGGACGAGGGAGATCCTCCCAGGGAGATCATTCCAGGTGTCTTGGTTTACGCACCCAATCGTCCCAAGATAATAACAAACCAAACCCCTGATCTGGCCACTGCGTTTTCAGAAAATGTCCACGTGGGGACCTGCTGCTCGGACGAGCAGGAAGCTGGTCTCGAAGCCGCCTGGATGGCCCTTAGTGAGCCTCTCGTATCTGACCCTGCGGCCAATGCTGGATTCATGAGAGAAGACGCAAAGCTATACATCATCTGCATCAGTGACGAGCAGGACCAATCCCGCGGCAACCCGGACTTTTACGTAGACTTCTTTTCGTCCATCAAAGGATACAGAAACACTGACATGATGAAGGTCTCTGCCATAGTTGGCGACGCTCCGGACGGTTGCGGCACCGACACGGCGGACAGCGGCAGTCGCTACATAGAGGTGGCAAACCGAACAGGCGGCATTTTCCAATCCATCTGCACCAGCAACTGGTCTTCAGCCCTGGAAAACCTGGGTATCGATGCATTCGCCGCCATCAGGGAGTTTCCCCTCTCGAGACCTGCTGACGAGGGTACGATAACAGTCACGGTGGAGGGCGCAGAAATACCCAAGGCGTCTTGCAACGACCCAGACGATCCTGCTTGCCAGGATGGCTGGATCTACGATCCTAACTCTAATACGATATACTTCGGCGACAGCGTGGTGCCGGAACGAGGTGACCGTATCGAAGTCAGTTATACGGCCGTATGTCTATAGCGCGATATGATAAGCTGGAGGAACTGGCATGAGATTTTCGAATACTGCATTGTTTTTTTCAGGATTGCTCCTTTTCATATTCGGCATGAATTGTGAGTGTGAAGAAGGGGGCGGTCTCGAGCAGGGTGCTCCCAAGATCGACAACTACTTCATCGGTGGAGACGAAAATCCTCCTTCGAGCATCGGCGACTATGCCGACACTCCCGAGTCCGGAGAAATTTCAGTGGACTTCGGCCTGACGGACGTGGACACCATCAACAAAAAATATCTCTTTTTACACAACAGCGGAAAGAGCGACCTGGTGCTGTCAGACGTCACTATCACAGAAGGCTCGAGCGTTGATTTTCTCGTGTTGTGTAATGCGAGCGGACAATATTCCCAATGTCCCCCTGACGCATCCGGGACCATTTCCGCCATCTCAGGCACCGACATGATAATTCAGCTTGGATATGCGCCAAAGGACCTTGGCCCGGACGAGGGCACTGCAGTATTGAGCCTGAACGCTTCGACACACAAAACCCTTACCATCCACATGACAGGCGAAGGCGTCACCCCTGAAATACAGGTATGTATTACTGATTGCACCGGGGACCAGACAGGCACAGATTGCGCCTCTGCTCAGGAGCAATGTAACGACGACGTGGCTCCGGCGGATCTCTCCATGAATTTCGGTGATGCGGATATGGACACCAGGATTACAAGACAAGTAATCATCAAAAATCTTGGTGACAGGCCTTTGCAGGTCACAGGGCTCAACTTCACGTCCGGCGATTACAACCAGTTCGGACTCGACACTTCGGGAACGGAAATACCAGGAGTATTGCCAGCCGGTCAGACTGCAACGATAAAGGTCTACTATGATCCCGGCACAGGCGGACAACACACGACTTTTCTCCAGGTGATTTCAAACGATGTAAACGAACGGGAGATCAAGATTGTTCTAAACGGCCAAGGCATGGCTCCCAGGGTCTGCCCGGACCCCATGGCCCTGGATTTTGGAAATGTGTCCACAGGTCAATCCCTGGAAAAATCTTTCACGATCACAAACTGCGGTCTTTTGGATCTGGAGTTGAACAGGCTGGAGTTGGCCGCAAACACCTCCAGTGATTTTACCCTCGTGTCAAATCCTGCCCCTACCACCTTGGCTGCGGGATCGTCCACCCAGGTTACGGTGAAGTACTCTCCTGTGGAGTCCGGCTCCGACTCTGGAGGAGTGGATATTTTTTCCAATGATCCGGCATCTGATCAAAATTCCGGGCGAACCGGTACGGTCAGCTTGCTTGGAAAATCCATACCTCGCGCCTGCGACATCCAGGCTACACCTTTTGCCGTAACTTTCGGCTCCGTGGTCCAGGCGACCACTGGAACTGTCAACCTAGTGGTCTCAAACCAAGGTACAGACACATGCACCCTGAACGATGTTCAGATAACCACCAACACCGCGGACAACGAATTCGGGCTGGGACAGGTACCCAGCCAGAATACGGACTTCGAACCAGGAGACACCCTAATCGTGACCGTTCAATACACCCCTGTGGACCTGGGCCATGACACGGGTGTTCTTACCTTGTACGGCAACGACAAGGACGGGAACGAAATCAAAGTGGACCTGAACGGCGATGGAGTAGATGCGGTGAGTTGCGATCTACAGGTATCTCCGGCTGCCGTGCAGTTCGGTACCACAAAAACGAACCACACGGCTTCGCTGGTGGTAACCGCCACCAATAACGGGCTTGGGCCATGTACCGTTACAGAAGTAGGCCTGTCTCATAACTACATGCCTGGATTCGCCGTAGGCAGCGAGTTCGAGATAACAGCCGGTGCCGATGGTGGCTCGTTTGTGCTCGCACCAAGGGGGCAACCCAACAGTCAACACGATATCGAAATCACGTTTTCTCCAACGACGGAAGGATTGGAAATCGGCCAACTCTGGCTGCATACGGATGACGATCCCGACTTCATCATGCAGGGAATGGCGTGCATAGGACCCGGCATGCAGTCTCCCATGCAGGGAGATGCTTGTATCAACCTGACCGGCCGCTCGGCAGCCTCTGACATAGAGGTGGTTCCAGGAGACCTGGACTTCGGAGTCGTGACAGTAGGATGCAACTCGCCAGAGCTACAAGTTACGGTATACAATCTGGGTACCATCGCCTTGAACGTTGCGGATATCTACATAGAAGACCCGGCTGATCCAAACTTCGAAATACGACAAGCGCCCAATACCCCGTTTTCCCTCAACGGAGGACAGAGCTTCCAGGTCAAACTCCGCTACCACCCACAGGACACGAACGTGCATAGAAGCGCTTTGTATATAGTCTCGGATGCATCCAATGATGATATGCTAATCGTGCCTTTGTTCGGGAGAGGAACGAATATCTCTGACCAGACAGATGTTTTTCACCAGCCAACAGAAGTCAAATCAGATGTTTTGTTCGTGGTGGACAACTCCGGTTCCATGCAGGAAGAACAAAACGCCCTGGCGACCAACTTCAGCTCTTTTATAAATTCTGCCATAAGCATGAATGTTGACTTCCACATAGGAGTCATAGCCACCGAGGTAAACGATCCTGAGACGAACGTGGGTGACCCTGGTCGGGATATTATTCCTGGAGTTCTGATCCAGGCGCCTGGTAGACCAAAAATAATTACAAACTCCACCAGCGATATACACAACGCTTTTGCACAAAACGCAGAGATTGGAACTTGCTGCTCTGACGAACAGGAAGCGGGCTTGGAAGCCGCATGGATGGCCTTGAGTGAACCATTGGTCAATGATCCATCGGCTAACGCCGGGTTTTTAAGGGAAGACGCCAAGCTGTATATAATCTGTCTTTCCGACGAACAGGATCAATCAAAGGGAGATCCGGATTTCTACGTGGACTTTTTCTCGTCCATCAAGGGATTCAGAAACCCCGAGCGCATGGCCGTATCCGCCATCGTGGGGCCTTCACCCGACGGATGCCAGGGGGCGGGTGGTTCTGCGGAAAGCGGGAGCAGGTACATAGAAGTGGCCAACCGCACGGGCGGCATAGTGGAATCCATCTGCACCAGCGACTGGGCCCAGGCACTGAACAACCTGGGAATCGATGCGTTTGCCGCCATCAGGGAGTTTCCTCTCTCGCGTCCTGCCGACGAAAGTACCATCAGCGTGACGGTCAATGGATCTGCAGTGGCCAAGGCCTCCTGTTCAGGATGTGCCGATGGATGGACATACTATCCTGACACCAACAGCATCTTCTTCGGAGACAACGTGGTTCCTGATCGTGGTGACACCATTGAAGTCAGTTACACCGCTTCGTGCAACCCATAAGCATCATCTTCCATGGAGGTCATGGGACATGGCAAGAGTACGCCTGCGCCTTCACTCAATTGCAATAATTTTACTTGCAGCACCGCTCGTTGCCGCAAGCTGTGAAAAGACCACCAGGGATAACCCGCCCCGGGCGACGGCTTCCAAGAACCATGGGGAGGTGCACCAAATGACTGAGAAAAAACCAGACATACACAAGGACGTTTTTCGTCCTCAGGTGGCAGGACAATTCTACGACTCCAATCCTGAAAAATTACGTTCCAGAATCCAAGGATTTCTGGATGAGGCAAAGAAAAAAAACCACGTCATCAAAGGAGACCTTCTGGGCGTGATCGTACCGCACGCCGGATACCCTTACTCGGGACCTGTAGCTGCACACTCTTTCGAACTCTTGCGCAATCACAAATACTCTCGGGTGGTAGTGCTGGGTCCTGCACACCACAGGGCTTTTGGATATCCTGCATTACTGGACGCAGATGCATACGCAACCCCCCTTGGCGATATCTCCATCGACAAGGAGGCCATCGCCAAGCTCGAGTCTTTAGGCGCAGGTAAAATCGACAGGGAGAAATTTTACGGAGAGCACGCTCTGGAAGTGGAACTTCCATTTCTTCAGGTCGCCATGGGTGATTTCAAACTTGTGCCAATCATGCTCTCTTTGATGCCTCCACAGAGGGCAAAAGACCTGGCCATAAAACTCAAACAGGCTTTCCCAAACGATGACACACTTTTTGTGGCCTCAACGGATCTCTCTCACGATTTTCCTTACGACACAGCTCGCGCCATGGATAAAAACGCCATGAGCTATGTTATGTCTTTCGATCCGGACGGATTGTACAAGGCTTACATGGCATTCAGACAAGCTGGCATGAACATCACCGTGGACGAGAAGGGAAATCCCAAACCCAACAGTGCACAAATGTGTGGTGTGGCTACTGTTCTCACCTTGCTTCAGCTTGCAAAACAATATCATGAACCGACAGCACAAGTACTGGACTTGAGAAACTCAGGCGACGTGCTCGGAGATATTCATTCACGTATTGTAGGATACTCGGCTGTAGCCATAAGCATCCTAAAGCCAAGACCACATATAGATCAAAAGCCAAAAAACCAAAATCCGCAACCTGAATACCTAACCGAAGACGAAAAAAAAGAACTCCTCACCATCGCCAGGAAAACTCTTGAGACATACCTAGAAGAATCCAGAGTAGAAAATTTCACTCCAAAGCACCAAAAACTTTCCGAGCCAGGTGCAGCCTTCGTAACCTTAAAAAAGCACGGCCAACTTCGAGGCTGCATCGGTTACATGGAACCTGTGGACCCTCTGTGGAAAATGATCAGAGACCGTGCCATAGATGCAGCAGTACACGACACAAGGTTCAATCCCGTAACAGCAGATGAACTCAAGGATATAGAGATCGAAATATCAGTGCTCACCCCAAGACAAAAGGTAAAAGATCCACTAAGTGAAATAAAAATCGGCCGAGATGGTGTGTGGATACAAATCGGTCTGCATCGAGGCGTGTTCTTACCGCAAGTTCCAACAGAACAAGGCTGGACCACTGTGGAGCAATACCTAGATCACCTTTGTTACAAGGCCCATCTTCCCCAAGCAGGTTGCTGGAAATCCCCGGAAGCCCATATTCAAAAATTCCAGGCCCTGGTCTTCTAGGAAAAAGAGTAATCAGCCGCAGGCAGGACCGTACCTTGTGTACCTTTTGTAGGTCCGCGACAGGCGTAGCTGCCCGTAGCTTCGAGCCACGTCGAGAAGCCAAGGGTAGCTAGCCGTAGGCAGGACCGTACCTTGTGTACCTTTTGTAGGTCCGCGACAGGCGTAGCTGCCC
>CAYSLH010000241.1:0-8083 GCA_964431605.1 uncultured Myxococcales bacterium | reverse complement strand
CTGTGCGTGCGTACAGGCCAAGGTACTGTTCCGCACAGTACTTGGCTGTGCCATAAGGACTCACGGGCCTCTTGGGATGATTTTCGTCAGCAGGAAAACTTTCCTGCTCACCATAGATAGCGCCACCAGTTGATGCGAAGATCACGGTTTCAGTCTTTGCAGCCATTGCAGCTTTTGCCAGCTTGAGGGTTCCAATCACATTGATTTCCGCATCCATGACCGGGTCCCCAACCGACTTACGTACGTCCATCTGTGCGGCTAGATGGCATATGACGGATGGGCGTATACTTGCGATTAGCTTGGAAAATTGATCATGCCTGATGTCCAATTCATAAAACTGTGCTCCATCGGGAATATTCTTGCGGTGGCCAGAAGAAAGATTATCTACCACCACGACCTCATTACCCTTTTCCAGAAACATTTCTGCCACATGAGATCCGATAAACCCTGCACCACCAGTGACCAAAACACTCATCACTATCTCTCCAACTCTTTGAAGTATTCTATAGTTCTGGACAGACCCTCTTGCAGAGTAACCACTGGTTGCCACCCCAACAGCTCTTTTGCCCTGGAAATATCCGGCTTTCGAATTTTTGGATCATCTTCAGGCAATGGTTTATGAACTATTCCCGACTTCGAACCAGTCATGGAAATGATGTTACGGGCAAACTCAGTGATGGTGAACTCGTTGGGATTTCCAAGATTGACCGGATTATGGTCACCGTTTTCAAGGCAGGATAATATTCCATTTACGAGATCATCCACAAAGCAAAAGCTCCTGGTCTGCGTTCCATCACCATAAACTGTCAGGTCCTGTCCATCCAGAGCTTGCAGGATGAAATTAGGCACGACTCGTCCGTCATTGGCTCTCATTCGTGGGCCATAGGTATTGAAAATCCGCACGATCCTGGTATCCAGATCATGAAAACGGTGATATGCCATTACCAGGGCCTCCGCAAACCTCTTGGCCTCGTCATAAACTCCTCTAGGACCGATGGGGTTGACATTGCCCCAATAAGACTCGGTCTGTGGATGCTCGAGAGGGTCACCATAGACTTCGGAGGTGGATGCGAGCAATACCCGAGCACCCTTGTCCTTTGCAAGACCCAAGACCTTGTGGGTACCCAAGGCGCCGACCTTCAGTGTCTGTATGGGAATCTGAAGATAATCGATGGGGCTTGCAGGTGAAGCAAAATGTAGTATGGCATCAAGCTTGCCAGGCACGTGAATAAAATTTGTCACGTCTTGCTTTACAAACTCGAACCCATCTCTGCCAAAAAGATGTTCGATGTTCTGCATGGCACCAGTAATGAGATTGTCCATGCATATGACTTTATTACCTTGTTCTAGAAGCTTGTCACACAAATGTGAACCAATGAAGCCCGCACCACCAGTCACCAATATCCTTTTCATGGGCTGGTTCCTCAGCCTTTGTCCACTAACGACATCTGTCCCGGAAGCAAGTCTTTGTGTTTTTCCAACACCATATCGATGCCTTCTCGGATGTATTCGGCAACAGGAACCTTGCTCTTTTTGTTGAGCATTTTCAGTTTTTCACTCTGATCTTGCGTTATGTATACCGTAGTGGAAATCATTTTTCGTGCCATGGCATCCTCCGAAAAGCCCTTTTTTCAGGGCCTGATTGATTGCCACACGATACATGTCATTATATATACTGTCAAGAATCATCAACCATACCGAATTGTGTTCTAACTTAAAATCATGCTGGCAGACCTTTACATCATCCGAATATTGCATTATATAAGTTCCCGAATACTGTTATTAAGGGATTCACTTTATAACTTTTTGTTTATACATGATTATTTCATTTCAACAACGCCTATAAGGCAAAGGTTAAAGGAGATTGTTCATGTCCATGTTCTGCTACCAGTGTCAAGAGACCCTCAAGAACTCCGGCTGCACAAAAAGTGGAGTTTGTGGGAAAAAAGAACCCACTTCAAACATGCAGGATTTGCTGATTCATACCCTGAAAGGTATCGCCTTGCATGTACAGGCTGCCAAGCATCAGAATGCTGAAATTCCATTGTCTGTTGGAAGGTTCGTATCAGAGGCTCTTTTTTCAACCATCACGAATGCTGATTTCAATGAAGAACATATTTCCCAACTGGTGGAACAAGCTCTCAGGGTTCGCCAACAAGTAAAAAGCATGTACAACTCAGATTGGCCGACAGATGATGCAGCTACATGGACAGGTAGTAAAGAATCGTTTACTCAAAAAGCCCTTTCGGTGGGAGTTCTCGCCACGAAAAACCAAGACATACGCTCCCTCAGAGAACTGCTCATTTATGGTCTCAAGGGTATTTCCGCATATGCTGATCACGCTGCGGTGTTGGGTTACGAAGACCAAGCTATATATGACTTTTTGTACGAAGGATTGGCCTCCACTACAAAGGATCTTACCAGGGATCAAATGGTCTCAATGGTCATGAAAGCAGGCGAAGTTGCAGTCACCACCATGGCGCTTTTGGATAAAGCCAACACCGAGACCTATGGTCAACCAGAGATGACCAAGGTCAATATAGGAGTAGGCAACAGGCCTGGAATTCTCGTGTCAGGCCACGACCTGAAAGACCTGGAAGAACTCCTGGAGCAAAGCAAAGATGCTGGTGTGGACATATACACCCACGGCGAGATGTTGCCGGCCCACTATTACCCTGGGCTGAAAAAATACAAGCATCTGGTGGGCAACTATGGAAATGCTTGGTGGAAACAGAAAGAAGAGTTCGAATCCTTCAACGGACCGATCCTTCTTACTACCAACTGCCTGGTACCAGTAAAAAAGACATATAAAAATCGAATCTTCACAACAGGACGTGTGTCATTTCCAGGAGTGGCTCATATCGAGGATAGAACGCCAGGCTCTCAGAAGGACTTCTCTCCCATAATCGAGTTGGCACGCAAATCCACTCCCCCAACCGAACTCGAATCCGGGTACATTACCGGAGGTTTCGCCCATTCTCAGGTCATGGCCCTATCGGACAAGATTGTAGATGCAGTAAAAAGTGGCGCAATTAAAAGATTCGTGGTCATGGCCGGATGTGATGGTCGTCAAAAAGGTCGTTCCTACTATACCGATGTTGCACAAAATCTGCCTGACGACACGGTTATCCTGACAGCAGGCTGCGCCAAGTACCGATATAACAAGTTGGACCTAGGTGATATTGGAGGAATCCCGCGTGTGTTGGATGCAGGACAATGCAACGATTCGTATTCTCTTGCAGTGGTTGCCTTGAAACTAAAGGAGGTCTTCGGACTCGACGACATCAACGAGCTGCCCATCTCCTTTGATATCGCCTGGTACGAACAGAAGGCGGTAACAGTGCTCCTGGCCTTGCTGCACCTTGGGGTAAAGGGAATCCGATTGGGCCCCACCCTTCCCGCATTTCTGTCACCAAACGTTGCAAAAGTTCTTGTTGAAAACTTCGATATCAAACCCATTGGTGACGTACAAGGTGACATAGCTGCCATGATGGAAGGCAACTAAAAACCGCAGGCAAAATCCTCTTCACAGTGTAGCTTTTTTCTTGCGGGAAACTATCACGAACTCCGCCATCTGGTCGTGAGACCGGCCCCAAGCTGTGCGATTGGTATCTACACACGCTTTTCTGACCATAATCTATTATTCCATAAACTATTATTAACGTTTGGATCAGGTTATGTTAATATGGTCATGCTCAACAACCCTTCATAAATATAGTGAGAAAAAAATGATAAACGATGAGCACGACGAAATATTGTTCTTCGAGGATCACGCAGCAGCGCAATCATTGAAAAGCACATGGACCAAGCTGGCCAGCACCTACGGTTGCATTATAGTAACCTTGACCCCACAGGGCTTGATAGTGAAACCTCACTGGTATGCCAAGTGGTTGATAAATCTGCTTGCGCTTGATCAATGCCACGAAATACCCCTCACAAACATCAGGGGCATCACAGACAAGGGCAAATGGCACATTTTTGGAATCGCCGATGTACACTTCGTCACAGATGGGGGAGAGAAACGAACCATCTCTCTCTACTTGAAGAAGCACACGAAGTTCATCGAGGCAGCAAAAAAACTACTCTCTTGAGAACGACTAGGAACACAATGTTCTGTCCTAATCCACATAAAGCTCTGATACTCATTTTCTGCCTTGCGGCGACATGGCTTACAAATGAAGATAAAGCCCTTGCTGACGAGCCAGTGGCCGTGTCCACCTTCCATAGCATCGGGCTATACTGGTCTCCCACCGGGGGCGCACGGGACAAGTCGGTACTGGTTCGCTACCATGAAGTGGATACAGACGTGTGGTTTAGCGGGCTACCCATGCGATACAACCCCATTGCGGGAACAGACCTGGACTTAGCAGATTACAGAGGCAGCCTTGTACACCTGCGTCCAGGGGCCACCTACGAAATTGAGCTGTCGCTGGATGACGGCTCAGAACAGAAAACCATCACGGCATCCACCTGGTCCGAAGATTTTCCGATCGGCAAAAGGATCCAGGTACCATCTGGCAGTGCGCAACTCGACATTACCGAATCAGGAACACCGGACGGCTACGTGCTCTATGATGGGACAGGCTCCACCATAGACGTGGCAGATCAGGCCGACTACAATATCACGGTGGATGCTTCCTATGTGATCATCCGTGGCTTTAAGCTGCTCGGTGCCCATGGGGATGCCATCAGGATATTCGGCGGTCATGATATCATCATAGAGCTTTGTGATATCAGTGGTTGGGGACGTGTGGACTTTGACGGTGATTTTGGTCAAAACATGGACGCAGCGGTCTTTTGCAGCAACAAACAAGTAACCAAAGTGGTGGTGCAACGCTGTCTCATGCATAACCCCCGCTACGACTCGAATAGCTGGGCCGAATACAACTGCCATTCTGAAAACAGTTGTTCGAACCACCCGGCAGGACCACAGACGATTGTTTTTTATGACAGCGCGGGAAACCATGTCTTTCGTTACAATAAGGCATGGTCTGATGAGGACCACTACTACAACGACATAATGGGCGGTGGTTCCAACGGCAGTTTCGAGGGGTTTCCCGGACCGGATTCTGATATTTATGGAAATGATCTCGCAAACTGCTGGGACGACGGTATAGAGGCCGAAGGAGGCGGCAGGAACGTGCGAATCTGGGCCAATCATGACACTGAGACCTATCTGGCTTATGCAAACGCGGCCGTATCCATCGGGCCCATGTATTGGTGGCGAAACGTGTCAGGTCGCTGCTTTAGCCCCAACGACAGCCAGTATGGTACATATGGTCCTTTCATGAAAATGGGCTACGCAGGGAGCGTGGACTGGATGACCGGGCACATGTACATGTTCCATAACACCATCTGGAACGCTGATGACCGAGGCTGTGGAGGCATGGGAGGATGGGGACGATGGATCAAGCACTGTGTCACACGAAACAACATTCTGCATGTCAGATCCGGCGAGAGCCGATCCATATCTATCCGCGACGGGAATGTCGACAATGATTACGACTATGACCTGTACAGCGCAGAGGTACCAGACGGCACAGAGCAGCACGGTATCAACTCCGCTCCAACATACGCATCTACCGGCTACAACCGGGCGGATTCCACCGGAGACTTTCAAGTCTTGCAGGGAACCCCAGGCCACGACAGCGCAGAGAATCTGCCCAACTTCGATGATTATTACTTGGGAGACGGACCGGATATGGGCATCCAGGAGACTGGAACAGAACCCATGATCTTTGGCCCTGATTCGGGTGAGAGCCCGGAGATAACCACAGAGCACCTCTTAGACGCAAAGGTAGGTGAAGTCTATCACTCAACACTGCAAGCCACTGGTGGACGGGGACCCATACTCTGGACCATCATGAACGGCCATCTCCCCCAAGGTCTCCAATTGAGCCGCGAGGGTGTTTTGTCCGGAACGCCTCAGGTAGCAGGTTCTTACACTTTCTCCGTCTATGCAAGAAACGCCGATTTCCTGCTGGACCGGGCGGATCTTTCACTGAAAGTCACAGAGAGTTCCCAATGTACGGTGCCGGAGGTTCTGTGCGGCGAAGACTGCGTGGATATCTCCAGCGATCATCAACATTGTGGTGCTTGTAATACAGCATGCGCCAATTACGAAGTCTGTATAGACTCAGTGTGTGTCTATAGAGACGGAGGTGCCGATGGGGACGGAAGTGGTACAGACGGGATAATCTTTGACGGCGGGACAGAGGAAAAAGACGGACAAACGGATGCCGATATACAGGATTCCAAAACTGATGGAACGATAGACAATAGCATGGACAAGATAGTAGGAGGATGTGGTTGTTCGCTTGGTGAGCCAAATAAGACAGACAATGACGACAACACCATATCATTACTATGGCTTATATGCATGCTGGGTATCATTGGAAAAATGTTGAAAAAAACATCTTGATACCATCACTATTTTTTCTTCTTCGGAAACCCGATGGCACTCAAAAAAAATCAATCTCTGGAATAGCAACATCTTACCCCGAAATAGCTTCGAACCGACTCAGGAAAAGCGCAGTATTCTTCTCTACCATCGTACACCTTACAACGAAGACCCCTTGTGATAATAATATTGTCACCATATGAATCCAATTCGCATTCGTGACAGGATCCATTTGAATTGCACACCTCACACCTATAACCATATCCGGCGAAAACGGCCCTTCCAGGATATTCTACACTCCATGCGTTGATCCATTCGGCCAAATTACCGCTTGCGTCGAACACCTCGCCCACCGAAGTACAACCATCATAAGAGCCAGTAAGCTCAACTTGCTCCACCCCGGTTTTCAACGAATGCCAAGCATCATTGCAAAGACCTTCTATATACTGTGGACCATAAGGATAAATCATGGAGGTCCCATGATTGCAAGCTATGCTCCACTCACCAGGCTCACACAGTCTTTTACCCTGGGCCTCGCAGGCTCTCTTTGCTCTGTACCAACTCAGGTATCCGGATGGTATTATTCCAGGCAAGGAACAGGCGTACAAGCTCATGCTGCCATCCAACCCAGGACCCCAATCCGAAGGATAGTCGTCCCCGGACTGACCAAAGAAAGGACCAGTACATTGTGCATCTTGGCTGATTACGGTCTCATACGCATCTATCCATAAGTTTTTCTCTGTAGGATGTGGAACCATCACGCCACCAGGTTCATCTATCAATCCATTGCAATTATTATCCATTTCGTCGGTGGCAAGCTCACCGGATTCAACAATGAGCAATGGCTTGGCATCCTCGTCCGTAAATCCATCACAATCATTGTCCGTTTGATCGCAAGAATCATCCAATCCATCAGAATATTTGTTCCCATAATCACACTTGCTCCACCCATTCACGCCGAGACACTTCTGTGTAGTTCCTTCACATACTCCCTGCTGCTTCGGGCATAATCTGTCCTGAGCATCCTCGTCCGTATCCCCATCGCAATCATCATCCACCCCATTGCACTCGGAGTCATCCATGCTGGGTACTGGACCGTTACACTCAATCCCGTTCCCATCCACGGCACAAATCCATATTCCTTCAGGACAACCCTTATTGGAGCATATACTACCCAGCTCAGGCCAATCTTCGTCCGTTTTCCCATCACAGTCGTTATCCAAACCATCACAGATTTCTTTTCCATTGTTGGTCGGACTACAGCCCCGTTCACATCTGCCTCTTACCGTACAGACAAAGCCTTCAGGACACTGTTGATCCATTATACAATCGTATATGCAGCCTCCAGCAGCACAGTACCTACCAGAAGGACAGTCAGCATCAGTCTTGCAACCCTGCTCAGCAGTGTTGGAACATGAACAAACAAAAACCAATACAATATGCATATATAAAGCAATCCGCACAATAAGTTCCTCCGCAACTACCTCACATCGTATTTGATTGTCATTTAGTTACGTACCTGTCAATGATTTTAGACTATCGATCTGGTTCAGTTTTTTAGCCGAGTCCAGGTATACTTATGCTCAACCTATTCAATGTCCAATTCAATCTGCCTTGATATGGAAAAAATTGAAGCCTTCGAAATGAAACAAGGATAGAATATGGTGTCAGAATGCACAGAGG
>CAYSLH010000240.1:0-8101 GCA_964431605.1 uncultured Myxococcales bacterium | reverse complement strand
ATGGAAAATATACTCACCGGCCACAAATCAGAGATGGTATTTTCCAATCTAAAGACCAACATGGGAATAAAGGATAAGGTTTTCACCGAAAGATCTTTACGCAAATGGACAAGATAATTCATGGTTCTCTTTCACATACAGTTTCATGTTCAGTGTAAAAGTTATCATGAGCTGAAAAAGCTTTGCTTTATTTTTCCCATGATACTTATTTTCACCTCCCTTCCCTCCATGGCCGAAGACCAGGGAGTTTCCCTTGGAGGATACATAAAGGGATTTGTATTCCAACAGATGGCCTCACCATGGGATTTCGACAGGGCCGGTACCAGGTTGCAGCTTACCGCATCTGGTGGTGACGGTGATCCCGCATCCTATTATGGTTCGGTGGATTTCGAGCTTGATTCCCGTCTGTTGCAAACAGATATGGGCCTTCGCAGAGGCAAAGGATTTGACGTCTGGCCTGTGGAACTGTACCTGAATCTCTCATTTGAATCTTTTGATGTCATCATAGGCCAACAGTTTGTATTTTGGGGCACAACCACATGGATCAACCCAACGGATGTTCTGACAGGTTGGGATTTTGCCAATATGGCCTCCGAGATAGAGGACTATAGGCTGGCTCCAGTTGCAGCAAGGCTAAATTGGTATATCACAGACGACCTCAAACTGGACCTGGTATGGATTCCAATATTCAGGCCTAACAGGTTACCAGGCATGCCACCACCATCTCTTGGAGAGGTTCCAATCATTGAGACCACAGAATCCCTTCCTGAACAAAATTTCAAAAACGGGCAACTGGGTATCCGACTTTCCCATTCAGTGTCATCATGGGCCTTTGATTGGGCCGTTTGCGCATATAGGGGATTTGAGAAATTCCCAACAATAATGCTATCCCCTGTTTTTTCCCAGGGTGAACAAGGTCCTGTTTTGCAAGGTATGAAATGGAATTCTTCATACAGCAAAATGTGGATGGTTGGTGGTGATTTTGCAAAGGCATTGGGTTCGGCCATGGTACGTGGAGAGATAGCCTACAAGGCATCAGAAGACATGGCTGGTACCAACCCAGTTGTAGAAAACCCCAGATTGGAATATGTCCTCGGTCTGTCCTATTCTTTTTCCGAAGATTTGGAGATCGGACTACAATATATTGGTAAATACCTGGCCAATTATGATCGTGGAACCGAACTCGCAGCTCTTGAAAAAATGGGATATCCTGATCTATTCGCACAAAAGCAGTTGGATCACCAGGGATCTTTATTCTGCAAACTCAAGATTACCGATGATCTCGGCACACAATTACTGGGAATCTACGATATTTCTTATAACGATTTTTTCATCTTGGGATTTTTCTGGTGGCAACTGGCTGATGGAGTAAAAGCCTATCTCGGTGCTGTGGCTTTTGGAGGTATTGATGACTCCACACCATTCGCACGCCAAAGTTCGTCATCTCAGGCATTTATGGAAATCAAGGTCAGCTACTGATCCCGGAATCATGTTCTTTCGAACATAACCCCATATAGATACAATGAGACCATTCATCTTAGTTTTCGCAAGATTTTTTCCTGCGAAGTATCCATGCGTGGGGCAGTCCGGACGCAGTGGATCGATGACGCCTGATTCTACTTTGCCCGGCCATTATGTATGGTTCAGCACGAACATCTAAACTATTTGAATCCAGTCTCAACGCTGCATCCAGGTCACCATCACACAACAAAGCCTGAGCATCAAGCAACGCCTGGCCTCCCAACCTGCCTGTCTCATCTACCACAAACGCAGCCCCACAAGTGCATCTACCTCCCACACATCCATCACCGCTGAAAACCCCATCTTGCGGTTGGGCAACAGGCAACATATCAGCGCAAAATGGGCATACAATTCGCGGACGAGTCCTGGTCTTAAGCGTCGTAGTCTTTGATGAACGTCTTTTCTTTATTTTCATGCTGCCAACCTACCACTGAACACCCGACAACGTAAACACATCACCATCATACTTCACACTGGGATAGATCAAGGTTTTACCATCTGGACAGACATCAAAATCAAAGGTGTCTATATCATCAATAGAAAGAAGCCTTGTCACACGCGACCCGTTTTTTCTAACTGACCACAACACGCCACCTCGGGCAGAAGATTCCATGTAATAGAGTTTCTCAGAATTTGCCACCCACCTGATTCGCCTCATGGAATGTCTGAAACTACTGTGTGATGTTACCTTTTTGACTTTGCCTGTCTTCAAAGATAGCAACCGAAGCTCACTCATACCCAAAAGTCTCAAGGAAGGAGCCCACCTGTATGCGACAAATCTGGAATCAGGCGATAGTGACGGATACATATAAGTGCCATCGTTACTGCCAAGTTGGTCTATCGAACCAGTATCAATGTCGAGTTTCCACAACTTCCTCCCCGTTCCCTCCTGTCGTTGGCCTGAAAAAATCACCTGCTTGCAACCTACGTCTGCCGAAGGTGACCATAGCCGATAAAACTCCGCAACCAAGGTCCTGGAGTCACCAGTATCGAGATCAAAAACACCCAGGTTTCGACTATTATCCACGGTTTGTGAATAGGCGATGGCATGGTGTCCACACCATGAAAAATCGCGCACACCGTCAGGAAGCTCGAACACTTGTTGAGAATTTTTTTCCTTTGAAATCACCACCAGTACTCTTTTTTTTGGGTGTTCCATGTCTTGTATGGATCGAAAAGCTATCATGCTGCCATCAGGAGAGAAAACAGGGAACCTGTTGCTGAACTGATCTCCTGATAGTTCTTCGTGCAGTTTTCCATCCATGCTCATGCTGGAGATACTCAACCGCTTGGAAGACGTCTGGAATGCGACAATTCCTGCTGATGACACATCAGGTATTCTCTGCTGCTGAGTGGTGGCTTGACTCAATGGATACGACTCTCCACCCTCTGCTGAAACACACCACAAGGACATTGTACCATTTCTCCGCGAAGAGTATACGATCCACTCCCCATTGTTGGTCCAGGTCGGGTCCGTGTTCTCCACCCTGTGAGTCAAACCATCGGAGGTCAGCATCTTCAATGAGCCAGGACTTTTTACTACTCCAATGTCGCGAGTCCGATTGAAGCCCATATGTCTGATCACTATCGCTATTGTCTTTCCATCAGGAGACCATCTTGGTCTCTCGTATGAAATCTTGGGATCCGAAGTAAGCATCACGACTTCATCGTTTCCATACAGACCAGAACTAACCAGCTCGCTGTTGCCATCTTTACTCTTTCTTACATATACGATCTTTTCTCCATGACAACAGGTATCTACGGGCCCCAGGGGTACCATGGGCAGCTTATGTACGTTTTCGCTCGCATCTAACTTGAAAACTCCGTGATCGTCTCTGCTCGAAGACGTAACCAGAAGGCTTTGGTTGTCGAGCCAAGAAATACCGGAGAATTCAAAATCCAGCGGTACTTTTATCTCGCTCATCATCCTGGTTGAACGATTCAGCAAAGATCTCGTATATAACCTACCATCCTTGAAAAACGCCAGCACTTTACCGTCAGAAGACCACCTGGGGGACTGCTCCACATGGCTGCTGACGGCAAAAGGTTTTACTTTTCTTTCCCCACCCGGAGGACCCGGGTGAAACGCCCAAAAAAGACCCAGCAGAATCAATACTAAAACAACTCCGGCCAGACCCGAAAAAAATAGCTTCCTTTTTCCAGTGCCTGTAGATGAACTTTCTGTTTCGATCCCAAGGGACCTTGCAAAATCCAACGCAGAGGAATGACGATTTTTAGGGTCCTTTTCCAGGGATTTCATGATGGTCCGGGTTACTTCAGCGGGCAATCCCTTGACCAAATTTTCCAGAGGCTCGGCAACTCCATCCACTTGCATCTGAGCCACCTGCTCTGGAGAGTCACCCTCGAATGGACACCTTCCTGCAAACATCTCATATGCGATTATTGACAGAGAATAAATATCGCCGGTTGGGCCAACGGCCAAACCCATGGCCTGCTCGGGAGGTAAGTATTCAGGCGTTCCTGCAACAAGCTCTCCATGCTCGCTGTGCCGCTTTCCGGCAAGCCTGGCGATTCCAAAGTCCATTATTACCACCCTGCCGGTTTCTCTCTCGATCATGATATTGGCAGGTTTCAAGTCCCGGTGGGTAACACCACGATCGTGGGCGGCTTGCATGCCCCGGGTCATACCTGCAATGATAGGTAATACCTGTTGCAGTGAAGCAGGGCAATTGAGTTCAATCCATTCAGAAAGGGAGATTCCTTCCACCAACTCCATACTGAGAAAAGTCTTCCCCTCCATCTGTAAAAACTCATGTATCCGGCATATGTTCGGGTGAGTTATGGAACGGGCAAGTTTCACCTCGCTTTTGAACATCTCCAGCGAATCCGCATCATTAGCCAGGCCAGGTCGAACGAACTTCAAGGCCACCTGTTCATCCAGTGCTCTGTCCATAGCCTTGAAGACCTGGCCCATTCCTCCCTCACCCAAAAGCTCGATAATCTCGAATCGACCGCCCAGCAAGTCTCCTGCCCTGGCTATAGGTATGGAGACCTCACCCATCAGTTGAGCTGTCGGATCCCATCCGACCTGGAAGACCTCCATGGGACTGCTCTTTCCTTTTACGTACACCGCATCATATGCAAAGACCTGTGTGATGAACTCCGAGTCGACCAGGGCATCCCTTACTTGGGCGGAGACCAGGATCATATCGCCTTCAGCCAACGATTCGATCCTGGCGGCAGCGTTTACCACATCCCCATAAAGATCACCATCCTGCAATATCACTTCACCGAAATTAATACCGATCCTTACCCTGATCTTTTTCATCGATGCTTTTTCAACGTTGAAGGACTTCAGGGCTTTCTGCATATCCACGGCACAACGAACAGCATCATCAGCACACTCAAAAGAAGCCATAATGGCATCACCAATAGTTTTTATTATCTCCCCATTGTTGGAATCCACACATGGAAACAGAAGTTCGTTGTGCTGCTCAACCATGCTCATGCCAATTTCATCGCCATATTTTTCAAAATACGCGGTGGATCCCACGATGTCGCTAAACAACACAGCCCTATATACCTTATGAAAAATCTTGGCAGAAGGCTGGAGCCTTTTGTACACAATCTCTTCGATGCCATCCGAGGGAGACAGTGCTCTACCCAAAAGTGTCTTACGTTCTTTAGTCGTACGCATCAGTCGCCACAGCCCCATTCGAAAAATTGCCGACAGTCTCGCATATTTTTCTGCCTGCTAAAACCAGTTACCTATTTTTTGTCAGTAAAATATTATTGAGACTCAACTAAACTGTCTTTTGGGAGGAGTCATCCAATAAAATTATCTCATAAAAACCTTTGTGCTTGTTGAGCCAGGCCGTCGGTAGGAAATTTTTCTAACAGAAACTTTGCCAATTTTTTAGCATCTTCCTTCGCACCTAGCCCGTCGTGGAGAATTCTGGCAGCATGGAAAAGAGCTTTTGACGCCAAGGGTCCCTGGAGATCCTTTTTTACAGCACGTCTGTATGAATGCACTGCACCCTTTAGGTCCCCTGCCCGCTCTAAAATCGGTGCTAGTTGTATCTCCTGTTCAACTTCCAAATCAGGAACGCGCCCCTGTTCGTTGATTTTTCTATAAGACTCCAAGGCGATCGAGTCATTTCCCATTTTCAAAGAACCCACTAACGCCTCTTCAGGTGTGGACTCCAACTCCAAAGCATCTGGAAAACTTTGTACAGGCTCTTGGCTTTCTTCTTTGATTTTTTTCTCAGCAAGATTTGCCAGAGGCCTGGCTCTTGGCATTACCGCTACCATTTGGCCACCAGGCGGAAGGTCGAAAAGTTCCGCATTTTGATGAACGAACCACCCGAGAACCATGGCCATCAGTGTAGGAAACATAAGCATGATGGCCATAATCACCGGGGCAGTCAGTAAAACCAATAAAAAACTGGTTCCAGCTATTTTCAATGCAAAGAGTAAGATCAAGGGCTGGAGAACGACTTTACCGAAAAACAAAGCTCCTGAAAAAATCGCAACACCCAGGTACTGTCCTGGTGCGCGCATGATTACACCAAACACGTTTACGGGATTTAAAGCATCGATGGCTGAATCGGTCAAAGCCGCTAGGATGAAGGCCGCAGGTACGAATATGACGCCGATTATTCCAATTGCCAAGATCACCGGATCCGAATAAAGCCCGTCTACCGTGATCGTTGCGTGCTTTGTTATGACATAAATGATCAACGGTACCCACACCAAGGCCGTAGAAAGGATAATTCTTAAAGCCGCTACAAGTATTTCGGATAAATCACGTCCCATGTCCGTCAAGGCCGGTAGGTCATCGTTTCCGTCTGTGGCGTGCTGTAATACCAAAAACAGGAACGAAGCGAGGATTCCATAATAGAGACTGTACTTGAAGATGAACCCGATGAGTGGAACGATTGACATAAACCCTGTTATAACGAGAAAAATTGCTACGATGAACAACTCGCCTATTCCTCTCAGAGAGAATATTGCTTTTAAGAATAAAGGCAGCTTCTTCCACCAAGGCTCCACCTGTCTCTCGACCATTATTGCCTTTGCAATACCTCCACAATGAATACACCGAATGACGTCACCCATGTTATCGACGTGATCTGGAGCAGCACAAGAGGGACAAAGGGATTTTCCACACTTTGTACACTCCCATGCAGCACGAGCATTGTTGTGATTAGAGCACCTGATAATAGTATCTGTCTTCACTTTTTTCTCCCCAACCACTTCTCCACTAACCAGTTATTTTTTTCCTGGAATAAAGGTCATAACCGCCTTGCTTGCTTGTTCAATCTCGGTCCAGTTACTTTTCATTGGAACCAACTTTAAATTTCGCCATTTTTGAAACTGATCGTGATAATGGGGCGATAAGGGCCATCCACTACTGCCCGTATCGATAATCCACTCTCCATGATCCATGTCCGCAAGGTCCACGATCATTCGGTACACAGGACCATAGTTCGCCCTGTAGGGCGTTGTTGGATGCCCCATGTCGAAGTGTGCTTTCCATATCGCGTCCAGCGCACCAGGAGCCGGTACGGGAGCGAAGCTGAAGGCCTCGACCTTCTTACCAAAAGTATGCATGGGATGCATGTCGTGCAGTCTGCCCCATGTCCATTGCGAGGGATCTTTACCGAACTTTGTCCCCAACCACTCGACTGCCTTTTCAAATGCCTCGTTCACAACCATATCCCTGTGCTCGACCCCTTTTGTCTTTCTGTCATCCCACACCACATGATTTTTATTTGGAAACCACCGATCTGCGGCGTTGGTGAAGTAACGCTGTTTCAATAAAAACTCCACCCCCTTTTTTCCAACTTCGTCTTCCATGGCAATAATCATACACTGCCGGTAAGTTACAAAAAAAATTGTCGCTGCCACCGAATCTATCGTGGCTCTATAATCCCAGTTCTTCAGGTAACCCAGAGCGTTCAGTTCGATGGGATCGTGTGCCTTTTCCAAGTGGATATCTTTTAGCATTATAGGGACTAATATTTTGGCCCTTTCTAAGAAAACATCTCCCTGCATGGCTGCAAACGACGAAAAATCATGCTTTTTCTTTGCGAGAATCATCTCGCGCATTCTATCCAATCTATAGGAAGGCGCCGAATCGATCTGGAAAAGGACGTCGCTTCGTATCGGGTCCATCATGAGACTGTTGCCATGGGCAAAAAAATCATTTGGTCCACCAGTCGCCACCGGCATCTGCTCCTTGGTGATCATGGTATCCCAGCGGTAGTCCTTCTCCCAGGCAGGTACAGGAAAAGTACCTCTATAATTGCTTCTGAGAGGAATCTTACCAGTAGCAAAAATCGCAATCTTTCCATATTTATCCGCAGCCATAATACTGTTGATCGGAGAAGCCATGTCCATCATGGCATCACGTAACTCGTCCACAGTTGTGGCACGGTTGGCTTTTTGTAGCCCAAGGATTCCTCTGCCTGCATCCATGGCTCCTGTGTGTACCGAGATCAAAGGAGACCAACCGGGTAGCACTCCAGGATAGAGATCGTTTATAAGCGGTCCCCTCCTGGTTCTTCTTATAATCCTGGTGACAGTTTCATACTCAGATCCGTCGCGGACTCTGACC
>CAYSLH010000239.1:0-8126 GCA_964431605.1 uncultured Myxococcales bacterium | reverse complement strand
CATCCCAGTTAGACCTGTTATTGATAAGTTCTACCCCACTAACAACCATATCGATAACAGGTGGATCAAAGACGGTGTCCAGACCTATCCAAGAAATTCCTCCGCCACTGTCCTCAACCACTAAGTTTTCGAGTTGAATATGTTGCGGCTGTATCGGTGGAAATCTGGTGCCTTCTTGAAGCTTGACACCCAACACATGACAATGCCTAATCGTGGTATCATGGACATACAAATAATCATTACTTGGAAACTTCATTCCACCCCATAGAGCTTGTTGAACTGTCGTATTTGCAACTTCCCCATAAATCACATTTGAAAAATCCACACCTCCTTTTGTATCATAAACCTCATAGTCCTCAATAACAACTCCCGTTGTAAATCTGACTCCAATCCCATGCATGACCATGTCATGCATATGAATGTTCCTGAACGTCACGTGTGTTCCCTTGTATTTCCAGGCATTGTTGTTTATGATAATACCCCCGTCAACGTCATGTATATGTAAGTTTTCAAACAATAAATTCGATGCTCCCCATGCAAATGTGATTCCATGATGTTGGCCTTCACCATCCAGCTCAAAATCCCGGAGGACGATACTCTTCATACAGGAGCTATTATGGTCCCATCCTTCGAGATGATTACAATGTGAAAAAAATACATAGGCGTCATCTCCGCCAGCAGTTCTCAAGACTGTCTTGTCTTCACCAGCTCCCTGGAGCACGATTTTTGATTTGCCAATGAATGTGATGTTGTGTGCAACATATTCGCCCTCTTCGAGATAAACGGTCCCTCCTTCGGGCAAACTGTCGATCGCCGCTTGAATATCTCCACCAGCTGGGACTGTGACGCTATCGCTGGGTATGTCAAAAGGTTGAAACCCCCAGTTTGTAACTGCTCCTGAGTTAGTGTTTTCAACACAGCTTCCGTCAACTTCATGATAGCCGCTATCGCAAGAGCAAACTATTTCGTTATTCTCTATAGAGCAAACTGTTTTGTGTTCTTCAGTGCAGCTGTCCTCCTGACAGCTAGCAGATCCTAAAGTAGTAAATTCTTTTTCTAAAATAACATCACTATCTATTCCTTGGACGAAAACAGTAAAGGTAGTGTTTGAAGCTAAACCTGAATATGTATATCTATTGCTTGTCGCATCATTTTTACTTCCAGTAGATTGAGTGGAATTCACATAAACCCAGGTTTCGGCGTTCGGATTTCCATCCCACAGAACGTCACATCCATGCTCGGTTATATTCTCTATTTTTAAATTATATACATCATTTTGACTGGTTATTGTGCAGCTGTCTTCAATCTTAATGTAGCCTTCATCACAAGTGTATTCGCAATCACTTGCGGCACTCCAAACTCCATCTGTCCAAGTGATTTCTACTTTTGATCCAACCTTTGTTCCATGCTCAGGAGTAACATCAATACAATCAACCATTTTGTGGTTACTGATGCATTCTCCCGACTCTTCATGCTCTGTCTGTTCGCAATGAAGAGTGTTTTCTAAGCATTCTAATTCTTCAGCATGATAATTTTCATCACAGATGCATACCGCTTTTATATTCTCTACAACACATTTCCCATGGTTAGAGCATGTTATATCATTGCAATTTGTGGTTTTGTTGTTTTGAGTCTCACCACAAGATGCAAGTGCTGTTATTAGTGGTAGCACTAAAAGTAGATATTTCATTTTTGTCTCCCATGTTTTGTATTCAGTATCCGGTTTTGGAAATAATTTATTGCGTCGGCTTGGTAATAGCTCATGTTTACCATCGATGTTCCCTCTATTGTCATAGATAGTACAATCGAAGCCTTCGGCCTCAAGAAAAAACCAACAAAATAGAATTTTTTCATGACCATGGGATTTATGAAGACAACCATGGAAAGAAAAGAATACCATGTAGTCGTTCAAACCTCAAATATACTGACAAAACTGACGAGTACGGTCAAATATTCTGTTTCATTGCCAAGAAAGTAGTGGAAACTCCAAGCGTCGGATTTTCAATCATAAATACAGTAAACAAGAGACGATTCATGGACGATCCTTCCGAAAAAAAACGCCCATAGGTCTTGTCTTTAACCAAGAGGCTGGCATCTGAAAGGCACCTGAAAGGTCGCTTACTGTCATTTCTACTCGGTATTTTACTGACATATTGACTCTGCTTCGATATGCCTGTATTTTAACCTTGGCTCCAATATGCTCATGAGTATATTGGAGTAAAGGGAAAATTGCTCATGATTGAGATCCTGTCGAGATATTTAAAAAACAATCTTCAACATGACATCCCGGACAAGATGGTCTTCATCGGTGGGCCGCGCCAGGTGGGAAAAACCACCTTTGCCTTGAGCTTTCTCGAAAACCCGTCGCTCAAACATCCGGCATATCTCAACTGGGACGTTGTGGGGAGCAGGGAATCGCTGGTGAGAGGCGAGTTGCCGCTACATGAAGACCTTGTAATCCTGGACGAAATACACAAGTACGCTCGCTGGAGGGGGCTGGTCAAGGGCTTTTACGACACATATCGTGGCCAAAAGTCGTTCATTGTCACCGGCTCGGCCAGGCTCGACTATTACAGCAAAGGCGGAGACTCCCTACAGGGAAGATATTTTTATTTCAGGCTGCATCCATTTTCGGTGGCAGAGTTGGGGGGCTCAGCTTCGGTGGTGGAGCGGCTATTGCGTTTCGGCGGCTTTCCTGAGCCGTATCTGAAAGCCGACGCCCGTTTCTGGCGGCGCTGGCAGAGGAACCGCGAGCAGAGGGTAATAAGGGAAGACATCCGTGATTTGGAGACCATCCACGAAATCAGCCTGATGGAGCTGTTGGCACATGAACTCCCAAATCGTGTTGGATCGCCTCTGTCCATAAAAGGCCTGAGCGATACTTTACAGGTTTCGCCGAAGACGGTCGAGCGCTGGGTGAGCATCCTCGAACGGCTCTATTACTGCTACCGGCTCTCGCCGTTCGGTACAAATAGAATCAGGGCCGTGAAAAAGGAGCAGAAGCTGTACCTTTGGGATTGGTCACAGGTCGCCGAGCCAGGCCCACGATTCGAAAACATGGTTGCTTCGCATCTTCTGAAGTACTGCCACTTCATCGAAGACACTGAAGGCTACCGCATGGAGCTGCGTTATATAAGGGATACCGACAAGCGCGAGGTGGACTTCGTAGTATTGAGGGAAAACCAACCCATGTTCGCCGTGGAATCGAAAACCGGTGAAAAAGGCGTCAGCCCGGCCATTTTCTACTTCGAGCAAAGAACCGCCATCCCTAGCTTCTACCAGGTGCATCTCGGCACCCGCAGCTACGAAAAGGATGGCGTCAGGGTGCTTCCGTTTCACGAGTTTTCCAAAGAAGTCCATCTGGTCTAAGCTTCAAGAAGGAAGCAAAAAGCAAGCCATCAGGCGATGGGGCCGATCCAAAGGGAGCCTTCCATGTGCCAGCTTAGATCCTGGTTTGGCTTGGCACTGTGCTGGTCTTGGAGCTTTCTCAGCTTGCGTACCTGCTCCATGGGCATGAGTTTTCCGAGAAGTTTGTCAACGTAGAGTATGCCATCCAAGTGGTCCAGCTCGTGTTGCCACAGTACCGCGTTGGGTCCTTCGGCCTCTGTGTGCACCGTGTCTCCCTGCTCGTTGGTGTACTCTATTTTTATCCACCTGTTTCTGCGCACCTTGCCCCCGACACCTGGGATGCTCAGGCACCCTTCGTATCCTTCTACACTGTCGTCCGATCTCTCTAATATGCGCGGGTTTCTTACAAAGATAACTTTCGGATGATGGGTCTTGTAATCGAGCATGAGGCTGGCGATGCGCAATGATAGGCCAACCTGTGGGCCAGCTAGCCCAACCCCGCCGGCTTTTTTCATGGCGTGTTCCATGCGAGCGGATACTTTTCTAAGATCCAGTGATTTTGGAACACCCCTCGCCAAACGGCGAAGAACCCTGGCCCCCCTGATGACTATTTCGAAGCTCTCACCACCTTGTTCGAGGTGCGAGCGTTCCTGTTCGCTCCAGTCGAAAACTTTCTTTGCCCCGGATGTAGATGCACATGCACTGAGCGAACCCAAGCCCAGCGCGCCAAGGCCTGAGAGGACGAATTTTCTCCTTGATAGATCAGACATGATCTCCCTCCTGTATATCCTGTTGTCCCTGCCCGCAATTCCAGGCGCATCAGCCAGTCAGGGTCATCACGCAACCGGGATAAGACAATTAAACACAGGGTGCGGATGATATCAAACCATCCCTGATAGCTTTACTTTTTTACCCAAAGTTTTGCATATGGGAAGACTTTTTCTAAAAAATAGGACTTGCGCTATGCATCAAATATAGGCATACTTATATGTATATAGGATGCATTAGAAAGGAGGCTCGCTGTGCGAACGACATTGAATATCGAGGACACACTGCTTGAAAGAGCGTCAAAACTGACGGGTGTAAAGGAAAAGACTTCTTTAGTCCGACTTGGTCTTGAGGCCTTGATCTCGCTCGAAAGCGCCAAGCGTCTGGCCGTGCTCGGAGGAACAGAAAAATCTCTCCGTGTAGCTTCTCGCAGAAGGATTGGTAAATAGTATGATTTTGGTCGATACCAATATTTGGATTAACCATTTTCATAAATCTGATTCAGAGTTGATGGTTTTGTTGAATCGGGGGGCTGTTGTTTGCCACCCGTTCATCATTGGGGAACTGGCGTGTGGTAACCTGAACAACAGAAAGGAGATCCTTTGCCTTTTTCGATCCTTACCCTCGGCTATAGTTGTCGAACCGGATGAATTTATGGAATTCGTCGAAGCTAGAAAACTGATGGGTAAAGGGCTTGGGTTTGTAGATGTTCACATTTTGGCATCAACGGTTCTTTCAGGTCTTGCCTTATGGACTGGCGATAAGCGCTTGGCTAAGGCTGCTTGCGAAATCGGAGTGTCGTACAACGGATAGCAAGCGTTTGTACGCAGAATGGAAACATCACCATCAATAGTGAAATAGCACAATGCTGACCTAAGGATTATCCGCCTGACTTGGTAGCTGCTTGGCTGGATGGTTCTATGGACAGATTCTTATATATGCTTATCTTGTGATTCTGCGAAACCTGGCGAGGTGATGAAATGAGCAAGATATATCCTGATTCGGGTGTTGAAGTACAAGGCATGGTAGCGCGGCATTACGATACCATCATGAACGTCATGTCTTTTGGTCTCTATCCCAGGTTCATTCGTTCGGCCGTGGCTGCCATGGATATCGAGCCGGGCCAAAGGATTTTGGACCTTGGATGTGGAACAGGAAGAAACACCCTCCTCATGCACAGGCACTTGGGGACAAAAGGTCATATACTGGGAATGGATGTATCGGAAATAATGGAAAAGCAGTATCTGAAAAATTGCAGTCACCTGGAAAACGTGGAATTTCGTCTACAGAGAGCCGACGTGGAGTTTTCCCTCGAAGAACCCTTCGACAAGGCCTGGATGAGTTTCGTGTTGCATGGCTTTCCTCACCAGGTAAGGTTGCGGGTCATTGATAATATTTTCAATAACCTCAAACCTGGCGGCGTGTTCTGTCTTTTGGACTTTGCCGAGTTCTCCCTGGCCCAAATGCCCCTTGTGTACCGGGTCCCGTTCAAAGCCATAGAATGCAAGTACGCTTTTGACTTTATTGAAAGGGACTGGAAGGCCATCTTTAGGGAGCATGGGTTTGTGGAGTTCGAAGAGAAGTTCTGGTTCGGCAATTATGTCAGATTGCTCAAGGCCAGGAGGGGATGATTGTAACTGGTCGTAAGTTGAAAAAACAGGCTCAGGGCCTTTTCCTGTAATTTTTTTCATAATAATGATGTATTATATTTGAATCCACTATGGTGGTTTTGTATTCGGGTGTTTGGTTAGTATACGTATGGGGTGGGTGATGTCACAGGATGACAAAAGTAGGAGCCAGACAGAAGAGCGTTTATCGAAAATCGTACAAGACAGTGACATGATGTTCGATCTTGTTCCAGACGCTCTTTTGTTGGTGGATTCTCGTGGGGTGATCTGCAAGTGTAATAAAGAGGCCGGGGAGTTTTACGGATATTGCAGCGAGGAGTTGGTGGGAAGTCGTTTGATTGATCTCATGACCAAAGAGTCTCGTTCTGTCTTTCTGGAAAAGTTTCCGAAGCTCAAGCAGCTTCAGCCACAGGAGGGTGAGATCCGGGTCGTGCGGAAAGACGGCTCGATAATCGACGTATGGCGTAAGGGCGTGCCCTTGCCTGGCAAGGATAACGAATTTGTGGGAGCCTTGGTTTTCGACCGTGATCTCACAGGATACGTAAAGGCCAAAGAATTGCTTCGTATCCTGGAAAACATTGTTACCAGGTTGAGCAACACCGAGTCTTTAGACGACACCCTCAGAGCGTGCTTGGAGCTGACCATTGATAACACTAGCATGGATTCAGGTGGAATCTACCTTGTGGACGGGGATACGGGAGATCTCAACTTGTGTTATTCGAAGGGCCTGGGCCAGGTTTTCGTCTCATCCGTCTCAAGCTATTCCTCCGATCATCCAAGCGCAAAGCTCGTCAGAAAAGGTGTATCTTTTTTTGCCGATTATTCCGATTTGCCTATGGAGCTTGACGAGGAAAGGGATGCAGAAGGACTTTGCGCCATTGCCGTAATTCCTGTTCAGTTCAAGACCGATACCATAGCTTGTCTGAACGTGGCCTCCCATTCCTTGCGAAGCGTCTCGCCTATGGACAGGATACTGATGGAGAGTATCGCCACGCAGATGGGAAGCTTTATCGTTCGCGCCAAGGAGCGAGAGCAGCGTGTGCTCGCTGAAGAGGAAAAGGCCAAGCTGGAAGAGCAGTATAGGCATTCTCAGAAAATGGAGGCAGTGGGGAGGCTCGCAGGCGGGGTGGCTCATGATTTCAACAATATCCTTTGCGCCATTACTGGTAATGCAGGATTAGCCCTGGACTCCATTTCCAAAGGTGATCCTCTCAGGGAATTGGTGGAGGACATTTCTGCGGCAGCTGACAGGGCTTCCGGACTGACCAGGCAGCTTTTGGCGTTTTCAAGAAAGCAGGTCATCGCACCCAGGGTGGTCGACCTGAGAGACTTGGTGTACAAGACCCATTCCATGCTCAAGAGGTTGATAGGAGAGGACATCGACCTGCAGTTCATAGCGCCGGAAGATTTGGGTCGCGTGAAGATCGACCCTACCCAGGTGGAGCAGGTATTGCTCAACTTAGCTGTAAACGCCAGGGACGCCATGCCGGAAGGTGGCAAGCTGGTGATCGAGCTTGCGGAAGTGGTCCTTGGTGAAGATTATTGCACCACTCACGCTGGAACGATTCCTGGTCATTACGTCATGCTCGCCGTAAGCGACACTGGGCGAGGAATGAGCGTGGAGGTTCGTGATAAGATTTTCGAGCCATTTTTCACCACCAAGGAGTTGGGGCAGGGCTCAGGGTTTGGTCTGGCCACTGTGTTCGGTATAGTAAAACAGAACCACGGAAGGATAGAGGTCTATTCAGAAAAGGGACAAGGTACGTCCTTCAAGATATATTTTCCAAGTATCACGCAAAAGGCCCAGGACCTGGAAGAACTCGATGTCTCGGAATTCGTTGGAGGTGACGAGACGGTGTTGGTGGTAGAGGACGAAGACATGGTTCGAAAGCTTGCGGAAAAACTCTTGAAACGTTTGGGCTACGAGGTTCTTTGCGCCAAGTCGGCTGCCGATGCAGTCATCTTGTCAGATACATACGATGGGACCATCCACCTGCTGCTCACAGACGTTATAATGCCAGGCATGAACGGGCGGGAACTGGCCACGAAGCTGGAATTAGCCAGGCCTCAAATGAAGGTGCTGTATACTTCAGGTTACACCCACAATGTAATCGCTCACCATGGTGTTTTGGACGAAGGAGTGGCGTTTTTATCCAAGCCCTATTCCCTTGAGACCATCGCTTCGGGTGTTCGAGAAGTTTTAGATAGCTGAAACACTATCAAGTTTTTCCTGTTTTCGTCGATATGTTGACCAGGTGTTTTTTTATGTCGCAGCTCTGTCTTTTCATGAAGCCAGACTACGGCGCTTCGATATTTCGGGAGGGATAATGAAAGGCATAATAAACAAGGGAATCAAGGAGCTTGTCATAGACAGATTCGGTG
>CAYSLH010000238.1:0-8145 GCA_964431605.1 uncultured Myxococcales bacterium | reverse complement strand
AAAAATAACGGCCTTGGTGAAGACAAAATCAATCTAGGGTAAAGAAACCACACCACATGAGATAACTGTGACCATACTCCCTTAGCAATTCTCATGGACAATTTTTATGGGTATTATCAAGCATTGCAGTTTTTTTTTTTGAGTCATTCTCGAAATCATTCTTGATTTTTCTGATATTCCGAAAAGGCCATGGTAAAATAACCATGATTATTCTATTTTTTACATTTGTATTTTTTGTTTAGGGTTTATCAAAAGGCATTCAACCTCTTGTATAATAATAGAAAAAGAAGATTGCAACAGGATTCATGGAGAGTGGCTCATTTCTTGCTAAATAAAATGTGTAATTCAGCACCTTGGTTTTCATAAGGAGCCTTTTTACTGGAGCGATTCAATGGTGACGCCAATGGTAGACAAAAGGAAGAATGCAAGACCTCGGTCAGACGGTGGGTCATTGATAAGAAATTCGCTTATTGCCAGCACCATAAGACGATCCCAAAGAAATTTGAGCAATGGAGTGCTCCACAGAAAAACCGTTGAACGAATGAGAGCAGAGGGACGATCTGAGCGTGAAATATACGATGCAGGGATAAAAGAGGGTCAAGTGGGGCCAGCCAGCAACCTGGCAGATGTTCTTTATAATATTTATCGCTCGGGACTTGGAAGAGCCGTTGTGGTGGAAGAGTCCAATAAACATGTATTGTTGAAAGTAGACAAATGCCTTTGTAAGGAAAATCCCGACAACATGGGTTGTTCTTATATCGCTGGTTATTTGGCCGGGGCGTTGATGAGAACGGGAAAATACAGGACACTTGAGGTCCGCAAGAGTAATGCTGGGACAGTGGCAGACGGTTGCTATTTTTTGGCGAATTTGAACATTTGATTGATCTTTGAAGATTTTCGGAAGTTGCAGGGGCCATGAGATTAGGCCGGTGTGCGGTTCAGGACGGGAGCACGGTGGCTTGACTCGGCAAGATTGGTGACTGGGTGTTGGGGCTGGGTGTGGTGAATGTTTGGGTGGTGACGGGAAGGTGTGGGCGCTTGTTTGGTCTGGCAGATCACCCGTAGCTCTGTCCCCTGCAATTGTTCTTGGCGGGTTCAGTGAGATGCTTACTGGACCCGCCTTTTTTTCTTTTATGCGAAGCAAAGAAGCTCTCCATTAATTGACAAAAATAAACTATTTTGTTCAACTTGGCTCCAGCGTCCACAATAATGTGAGAGTGGAAAATCGTGACTGACAATGGTCCAGACAATGGGTTGGAATTACTTCAGGATTATGTAGCCCAAAATCCGTCTTCAGAGCGTTTTGCGGAATTGGCCGAAGCATATGTGGAAGAGGGCAGATTCGACGATGCAATACGACTTTGCGAGATTGGGCTTGGTTATCATCCCGGCAATCCCGCTGGTCACCTCGTGTATGCCAAGGCCCTGGTCAGCTCGGGAAAGATACCGGAAGGCATTCAGTCATTCGAAAGAGCCTGTACCCTGCGTTCCGATGATGTGGGAATCTGGGCGGACGCATGTAAGTTCCTTGCTGATCAAGGACTTGTCCAGGAATCCTTGCCATATTTCCAGTCAGCCAAACGCATCGACTCCACTGACCCCAGGGTTATCAGTCTAAGAAACAGATTGGAGGAGGCCTTAGGGTCCATAGTGGATTTCCAGATAAATGGAAAGTGGAATCCCCTCTTGGATGGACAGCCGTCACAGTCTTTGGAAAACGGTGATGAACCATTTTCACCGGATCAGGATTCTTTGCGACAAGATGAGCAGGTGGCGTCCCTCGATGATGATGACGACGACGATGAACCACCCACAATGTACGTTGATAATCCTCTGGCTGCGTTAAAGAACAAGGCTGACGAACCTGTTGTGACTCAATCGCAATCACCTGAGCCATTAGGTGATCAGGATAGAGATCCTTTGCAAGAGAAGGACCTGGGCACGAATTCGGATGAGTCGTTGGATAGTTCCCATGAGCCACCCCGTTCAGAGCAAGAGACTCAATTCGATCCCATGGCTGGTCTTGCAGCTGAAATATCCGATGCTGTCAATGTCCTTGCCATGAAGGCGAACAGGCAAGAACCTCCAACAAAGTTTGATCCTTCTGTTGAAGATCAGCAGATTGCTGCACCAGACCGTAACGAACCACCTACCAAGTTCGATGATGGGCAAGGAGCGGATTTTTCGCCTTGGCAGTTGGAGCCATCCAATCCCGATGTATCGAGACCAGAACCGCCAACTCGCCTGGCTTCTGAAATTGAAAAACCTATTGCGGAAAAAAAGATCATAGACAAAACCCGGGTCTCGTCATCACGCCCCAAGGGTCCTGCTTTTCCTGAACAGATCAATATGACGACAGCAACCAACATTTCCTATTGGAAGGTTTTCATGGTTGTTGTGCCTTTTGTGCTGGTGGCTGTGGCTGGGGGTCTGTTTTTTGGATACAAGCATTTGAAGGATGAAAAGGCGGCAGGGCTCATGGAACAATCCCTTGGTGCTTTTTTCCAGGATTCGTTTTCAGGGTACTCCGATGCTAGACTCACTTTGAAGAAACTCCTGGAACTGGATCCTGATAGCTCAAAGGGAAAATCTCTTCTGGCCTGCGTTTTAGCAAGACTCCACGATGAATATGGCCCGAATTTGAAATTCAGGGACGAGGCTCGAAGCATCATAAACTCCATGAAGCCTGCTGATGGTTCGGAAAATTATCTAATTTGGGCGAGATACCATTTGTCTAGCGGAGATCGTCAGGAAATAAAGGCAGACCTGGATAATCTCATAAGGAAAAAACCGAAAGATCAGTACCTCATGGCTCTCGAAGGAGAGTTGGCTGCACGCCGGGGAGAGTTACAACAGGCCGCGAAGTGGTTTTTAGCAAGCCTGGAGCAGGATCCTTCCAATACACGGACACTTTATCGGTATGCCATGCTCGAAGTGCAGCAGGGAAATCCTCAGCGAGCCATGCAGTATCTGGTCAGAGCGGTTACCATCAACCCTTTGCATGTACGTTCGTTACTGGCATTGGCCAAGGTCAGGATCGATCAGAAATTGGAGTTGAAACAGGCAACAGAAGATCTTGAAAAAATTTTGGAATTGCCAAAGGTCACGAATACGGATGGATCACAGGCGCATTTTCTTTTGGCCCATTTGTATTTCATAGACAACCAGCGCACCAAAGCTCTTGAAAACTGCAAGGCCGCTTCTGACATGCGACAGGCGGATCCGGGTTTTCTGAAAAAGATTGCCACTCTTTGTATGGATTATTACGAAATTGAAGAAGCGACCATACAATCCAACAGGGTGTTGAAATTGAGCCCTGATGATACCGACGCCATGCTGATCCGCATAAACGGCGACCTGGCGAGGGGCAAATGTAACGATGCTCTTTCATCGCTCAATTCCTTGGTAGGTAAAAAAGTTCCAGCTGGTAGGTTCCTCCTCCTCAGGGGCGAAGCACTTCTGAGGACGCAGCATTACGAAGCAGCACTGAAGGATTTGGATGGAATTTTAGATGATGCTCCACAGAGGCCGCAAGCACGGGCTCTAAGGGTCTTGGCATTGATCGGGATGGAAGAATTAGAAGGTGCCCGCCGTGAGGTTGTGGCTTTACAGAAAAAATATCCGCAGAGAGCAATGCCTCACCTGGCCATGGGATACTACCGACTTGCCAAGGGGCTAAAAAGGGGAGCTAAGGCTGCATTCAGAAAGGCTGTTGAGCTGAACCCGAGAGAATACAGGGCATATTATGCCCTCGGAAAGTTGGCTTTCGAATCGAGGCATTACAAACAGGCAAGAAAATCGCTCATCGAGAGTCTTGCCGTAAATCCATATTCGGCTGACACTTTATACCTGCTGGGCAAGGTGGAACTCAAACTGGCCGAACCGGACAAGGCACTGGAATTGTTTGCCCGGGTTGTCAAGGACCAGCCATCTTCAGGAACGGGTTTGATTGGAATGGCTGAGGCACTGCTGGAACTGGGCAAGGTGGAAAAAGCTCTCGTCGCAATCAAAAAAGCAAAAAAAACAGGAGTGGGCGATGCCCACAGTTTATATATCGAAGGTAAAGTATATCTGGCCAACGGCAGATTCCATTCGGCGATAAGGGCGCTGAAGGATGCGGACAGACTTCTTTCCAAGAATCCCGATATCCTTGCAGACTTGGGCTTATCTTATTTGGGCACCAGAAACATTACAAAAGCTCAAAAAGCCTTTGAGCAAAGCCTTAAATACAGCAGGAGGAGAAGAAAATTACCCAGGGCACAGGAGGGTCTTGCGAGGACTTTGGCTGCAAGGGCAAAGTGGAAAGATGCAGCAGCCGCCTACGAAAAAGCGGCTTACTATGCTGCAAAAAAGGGCTGGACTGTCGAGGAGATTACCCGCCTTTACCTCAAAGCCGGTCGGACAATGCTCAAGGACAAGCGAGCAGGGGATAGGCGTTACTCGAGGGCAAGGAGACTGTTCCGCAAGGCCATGAGAAAATCTCCTGAGTCACCTGAACCAGTATACGAGTTGGCTGCCGCATTCGACAGGGAAGAGAAACTGCGGTCGGCCAGAAAATATTATGAACGAGTGTTGGAGATGGAGCCCAAACATGCGCTAACTTTGTACAGGCTGGGGTTGCTGGAGTTCGATGATGGCAAGGAGGACAGGGCCAAGGTTTTGCTCAGCCGTTTTCTCAAGATCAGACCCAAGGGCAAGTTGGCTCGCATGGCGCGTAAAATTCTCAGACGCATCAAGTAAGCATTCAACCAGGAGGAAAAAATATGGCAACTGCTGGTGCCAGTGGGAGCTTTATCGTCATTGAAGGGATCGACGGCTCTGGAAGCTCTACCCAGGCCTCAGCTCTGGTAGACTGGTTGAGGGGGATCGGTCGAACTGCGATGCTGACGGCTGAACCCACGACTGGTCCGGTGGGTGTGTTGTTGAGACAGATTTTGAGTAAGAGGGTCGTTGGCTCGAGGCCGGGAAATTCTTCGACTCATCCGGTTCATCCCGATGTGATTGCCTTGCTGTTTGCGGCAGACAGGATGGATCATCTGGATTGTTATATCGATCCTTTGATCCAAAACGGCATCGATGTGATCTCGGACAGGTATTACCATTCAAGTTTTTTGTACCAATCTCTTTCTTCTGATGAGAGCTGGGTGCGAACAATCAATTCCCACGCTAGAACTCCGGATGTTACGTATGTTCTGAATGTGTCAGCCAAGGTTGCCCGGCAGCGAAGAAGCCTGAGGGCGTCGGAGGAACTCTTCGAGACTGAACCAATGCAAACCGCCCTTGCGGATTCATATGCAAAGTTACCACAATTGCTGCCCACAGAGTCCATTATTGTGCTCGATGGTTCAAAGAGCGCAGACGAGATACACCGCCAGATAGTATCTGATTTGTGCAAGAGGTTTGGTTGGTCCGATGAGCCGGTTTGATGTTGTCATAGTGGGTTCCGGTTATGCTGGACTGGCTTGCGCTATCCGGTTGCCAGGCCGTTCCGTATTGGTACTGGAAAGACATCCCAGCGTCGTGGAAAAATACCGCGGGAGTTTTGGAACATACCTTGGAATCGGTGATGAAATAGAGTCATACGACAATAGCGTCTTTCTCAAGGGGCTGGGTTTGCATGTCGAGGGCGGCTTGCAGGCGAAGATCGAAAGATTGGAGATTCGGGGATATAGAGAGAGGTATTCATTCAAACTTAGCAAGCCTATAGTGTTGCTTAACGAGCGAAGGATAAAAGGCGCACTATACAGGCGCGCGCTGGAAGTGGGCACTGAGGTAAGGGTGGATTGCCCGGTGAGAGAAGTGTCGGTTGGACAGAGTTTGTGCAAGATCAGGTCTGATGATGATTATGAAGCCAGGGTTTTGGTAGGCGCTGATGGAAGCCAGAGCTTGGTTGCTCACCACCTTAATTTGAACAGGGATAAGATTGCAGTTCTTTTTCAGCGCGAGGCTGAAGTGGATATGCTCGACCTGGCTGTGGGAACCATGATGATCCAGGTCGATTCTCAAAGACACTGGTATGTTGCCATGCCCTATAATGGTCGTTACCTGGTGTCCGTGATCCAGGTTCTGGGTCCCAAGGGAGTACCGTCGAACCTGGACGAACTTCTGCTCGATCGAATCGAACGTCTGGACGGATCGAGATGCACCTCTGTTCAAAGCTCCGTCGTCAAGATCCTTGAACCTTCCTCGATTAGTTTCAAGGACAACGTGATCCTTGCCGGAGATTCTGTTTCTGCATATGGCTTTTCCTCTATTTCAGGTGCCTTGACCCAGGGTAGTATCGCTGGAGCCGCTATAGGAAGATATCTGGCCGGAAGTTCTTATGCATTTCCTGACTATGAAAAGAGATGGAGAAAAGCAACTGGACAAAACAGGTTGGAGTTGTTGAAGTGGCTTTTTCCTGTTTTCGCACGTGTAAGTGCAAACAATGTTGATAAGGCGATTTCAACTCTGTCATCAGGAAGTTCCCAAGGACCATGGGGCCTTTTTTCCAAGGCCCGAGGTAGTGCAGCCTTGCTTAGACTATTTTTGTGACTTTCATCACGATTAATTTTCACAATATTGTCCAATTCCTGCCACTACTGTCAGATATTTTCTATTTTATGAGTTGATGATCATAAAATCCGCACAAGAGGGTATACATATTTTCTGTTTTTGTTTCGCGCAAGTTTGACTTGTTTCTGTCAAAGCCTGATCTCAATACACAAATCTGGCATGCGAGTTGCAAATAAAATTGTACGAAATTAGGCAGATGGACAAATGATGAACAACTAAGGAATCTGAATAACGGAACAAGAGAGAGTTTTTTCAGTGTCGGCAAAGGTTGATTAGGTTTTTAAAGGATTGGGAGACAGGTCATGTTCCACAGCGCGAAGGCGAGGAAAGCCATGAAAAATGCGTTTGGAAGATTTCGTACAATTGATTTTGACGAGGTGGCCCGCATGGAGGTTCCTCTTTCCATTCGGGGTCGGCATGGAAACTATACGGAACACTATGGCAAGCTCGGAATCGAAGGGTTTTACTTCGAGACCAAGGAAATTCCCATAATTGGACAAACCATCCGGGTAAAGGTGGCTTTAGTGGGTCTCGGTGTCGAGGTGGAGGCCTCCGGGACAGTGATTCAGGTCTTGCCCGCACGCGGACATGTAGGTGTGGTGGCAAAGTTTGAAGACATTGAGTTTGATACCGAACGATTCATCGCCAGGTGGCTGGATTTGATGAATCAAGCAAGCATCCAGGCCGTAGGTTGAGTTCCTGCAAGGTCGCTATTGCAGTTGATATCTGGAGAATGCAACCGCAAGGCGGCTGATGATGTCCAGATCCTCTCCGTTGAATGTTACCAAGTCTTCGAATCCCAGTGAGTCTCCAAGGGCTATGGGATCCAGTGTGACAGTAGGTGATTGGGCTGGATCGTACATACCTTCAGGAACAGAGGGAAGGGTGAAAGAGATCGTGTCCTGGCCGTCGAGATAAACAATCCAACTTCCATCGTTCGCTCTTAGTGTCGTCTTGTAAAGGCTCGCTCCCTGCACTGATGATGCTGTCATGGTTCGTGATGCCTCATCATAGGCGGCCGATTCAGGGAATCCAAGGAATGAGCTTTCAAATGTAACGTTTGTTGGCATGGAATCCGCCACCATCAGAACCGACGTCACATCTGTAACGACTTGGTTTTGTGCAGTTTGAGCTAACCCCATTACCATGACCGCGTAATCGCTGACTTCCAGCCCTCCATATGCTGGTGCCATTTTCATCATAAGGGCAGGCAGTTGGCCCGAATCCTGTTGGCCCGCACTCATACCAAGTGGTGTAAACCCAAGAGGTGTAATAACTCCTGAGACATACACTGCAGTTCTCACAGGTTGTCCATCGTGTATTGGCAGGGCTGGTGCCGACACCTCAAGTGCGAGATTCTGATCAGTGGTTGGTGCCATGTCCAGGTCCAGCATGGATGTCCAGTCTGGTCGGTTTTCTGTGGTATCTCCGTCGTTGTCTATATCGTCCGTATCCTCAACGAGGGGATACGGAAAAACGTCCACCAATGGCTTTAGTCCATGTTTCAGTAGAGAGAAGTAGGGTAGAAGGCCAACAATGACATCCTCGATATTGACAGACCCTCCACCCCCCATAAGATCCCAAAGAATC
>CAYSLH010000237.1:0-8176 GCA_964431605.1 uncultured Myxococcales bacterium | reverse complement strand
GGCAAGGCCCTGTAGGGGAGCCAAGATTGCGCGGCCGGCCAGATCTGCCTTGCCAACATGGTCTGTGGTGATGCCGACGAAAAACCGCCCAAGCAGTGCCAGGAGGGCCAGTGGTTGAACGCTGACACATGCCTGCCTTGCGATGATGACGCGCACTGCGGCTTGGTGTGTGCTGACTGCTCCGGGCATCCCACCAACAAGCGATGTCTCGGTGACACGTGCGGATGTGTGAACGATAACGATTGCGGCGGTGACGAACGATGCATGGATGGAGCCTGTGCCCAATGCGTGCCTGACTGCGAAGGAAAGTGCGGCGGTGCAGACGACGGGTGCGGCGGGCAGTGCAACGACGATTGCCCTGCCGGCAAGATGTGTGATGAACAAAATCGTTGCGTTGGCTGTGAGGACGACGAGCATTGCGGACCTGATTGCAGCGACTGCACCAGTCTTGGCAATAACCATGTTTGCGTGCCCGTAGGGGACTCATTTGCCTGCGGCTGCAACGACAACAACGATTGCGCAATAGGAAAGACTTGCACTGCAGATGGGACCTGCACCGGGTGCTCTACCGAGTGCCCTGTTCAATGCGGAGACGGGATCAACGATTGTGGCGATACGTGCCACAAAAACTGCTACCATGGATATTACTGCGGTCCGGAAAACACCTGCCACTTGTGCAACACAGACACGCACTGCGGAAATGGGTGCAAGGACTGCACCTCGCCTGATGTGAACGGAGCTTTTTGCGCAAAGGCCGCAGACAAGTCCTATTGTGCGTGCAATACTGATGACGACTGTTTGCCTGGTACCTTTTGCAAGAACTTCCAGAGCCTGGGTACTTTTTGTATTGCATGCTCTTTTACCCAGCATTGTGGACCCTATTGCGTCAACTGCCTGGAGTCCACCGATGGATATTCCTGTATCGATGGACAATGCGGTTGCTACTCCATGATGGATTGCCTTGGAGGTTCGTCGTGCATAAACGGAAAATGCGTGGGCATTCCTGACGGAGGAGTAACTGAAGAAGCTTTTTTTGCGGACGGACGGGATGGTAACGGCGGGTACGACGGCGGGTATACTGGGGACGGCGGGTTCTCGGGAGACGACGGCTTCTCGGGGGACGACGGCTTCTCGGGGGACGACGGGTTCTCGGGGGACGACGGGTTCTCGGGGGACGGATACACGGGGTATGACGGGGGACCTGACGGGGGTGAAGTGGTGGTAATGGACGTGGACAACACTACGGACTAGGAGTTTTGCGAAAACATTTTCCTGCCCAGTGATCCACTGGTAAAACTTCCGTGATCCCCTCGAGGACAGCCCTTCCTATGGCGCGACAAGCTCAGGCAATCGCAAGGAAAAAAAATAATAATTTTTCTTGACCACCGCCTCAAGACTTGGAATACCATAGCGCAAAACACGCTGGCCTAAGTGTCTGCAAATGCAATACGAAATATCATGGGCGCACGCCACCAGGAGGAAGAACAAATGAACATACCGGCTGAACTGCGTTACTCCAAAGAGCACGAATGGGTTCGTGTAGAAGGCAACATAGCTGTTGTTGGAATTACGGACTTCGCCCAGGAAGAACTCGGGGACATAGTGAACGTTGAACTTCCGGACGAGGATGACACTTTCGCCACGGACGAAGCCTTCGGCGCAGTGGAATCGGTCAAGGCTTCCAGTGAAGTCTTCTGCCCTGTGGGAGGCAAAATCCTGGAGATCAACGAACCACTTTTCGACACTCCTGAAATCCTCAACGAGGATCCCTACGACGAAGGCTGGATGATAAAGTTGGAGATGGCAGACTCCTCTGAGCTGGACAAGCTCATGGACGCCGAAGCATATAAAAAATACATTGAAGAAGAATCCAAGTAACTCCTCTAAGAAGGGCAAGTAAACCATGCGCTACATCCCCCACACCAGAAAGGATGTGCAGGGGATGCTCCAGACCATAGGGGTTGATGATGTAGAGGACCTGTTCGACACCATCCCTCGCCCCCTTCGACTGGACCGTCCCCTGGATCTCCCCAAACCCCTTGACGAGTTTGCTCTCCAAAGACTGCTGGAATCCATGGCCGAGCGCAACAAAGGAGCGACGGATCCCTCCGGCATGTTCCTTGGAGCAGGAGCCCATGTGCACCATGTTCCATCTGCAGTGGATCAACTGCTGCTGAGGGGAGAATTTTTCACAGCCTACACTCCGTACCAACCGGAAGTCAGCCAGGGCACACTCCAGGCGATTTTCGAATACCAGTCCATGATGGCCGAGTTGCTGGGAATGGACGTGGTAAACGCCTCCATGTACGACGGGGCCTCGGCCACAGCGGAAGCCATGCTGATGGCCCTGCGGATAAAAAGGAAAAAGCCCCGGTTGCTGGTATCGAGAGCCGTTCACCCGGAGGTCCGGCAAGTCTGCCGTACCTACCTGAGCGAACACGACCCGGAGCCGGAAGAGATCCCATTCGGACCTGGTGGCACCACGGACCTCGACGCCCTGAAGCTAAGGCTCGACGACAAGACCGCGGCGGTTGTCATACAACAGCCCAACGCCCTCGGTTGCCTGGAGCCCCTGGACGAGATCTCCAGGTTGGCCCATGACTCACAGGCGCTTTGTATCGTGGTGGTGATGGAACCAGTGTCGCTGGGCCTGCTCAAGGCGCCTGGTTCACTGGGCGCGGACGTAGTGACGGGTGAAGGCATGGGCCTTGGGTCCGGGCTGAACTTCGGCGGACCTGGCCTTGGGTTGTTTGGCACGTGCAAAAAAAACGTCTGGCACATGCCTGGCAGGCTGGCAGGTCAGACCACGGACAAAGACGGCAACATGGGCTTCGTGCTGACCATGTCGAGCAGGGAACAACACATCAGAAGAGCACGAGCCACTTCCAATATATGCACCAACGAAGGCCTTTGCGTTCTTGCCGCGGCGATCCACCTCGCCTTGCTGGGCAAAGAGGGGTTTGTAAAACTCTCAGAGACGAACGCGGCAAACGCCCGGCAGCTACATGCATGGTTTACACAAGCAGGGCTGGAGCCACTTTTCCATACTCCTTTTTTCAACGAGTTTTCCATCAAGGTAAAAGGCGATCTGGACGCAAAGCTCAGGCTCCTTGCAGATGAGGGAATCCTGGGCGGCCTTGCCTTGCGGAGATTCTATCCCGAGTTCGATGACGGGCTGTTGGTGTACGTCAATGAGATGATCTCAGAGCAAAAGGCCAAAAAACTGGTGGAGGTTATTTCGTCATGAGTTCAAAAGACAACAAAACCGGCACCAGCGGACTGATCCGGACCGAACCCCTTTTGTGGGAACACTCGCGACACGACAGGCAGGCATACAGTATCTGTGAATCGTTCGGTGACATACACGAGGTGGCCAAGTCCATACCTGAAAACCTGCTTCGCATCCAGAGCCCGGAGCTTCCGGAACTGGACGAACCCACGGTAACGAGACACTTTACACGCCTTTCCACCTGGAACCACGGGCTGGACAGCGGCATGTACCCCCTTGGTTCGTGCACCATGAAGTACAATCCCAGGATCAACGAACAGACCGCGAGGCTAAAAGGCTTTGCCGGGCTGCATCCTTACGCACCGGAAAAACTCAGCCAGGGCGCTCTGCAATTGATGTTCGAACTGGCCCAGTACCTTGCGGAAATCTCCGGGTTTGCCCAGGTCACCTTACAGCCGGCCGCAGGAGCACAGGGCGAACTGACCGGAATCAAGATCATCCGGGCCTATCACAAGGACCGTGGAGACGCGCGCAAGAAGGTCCTCGTGCCTGATACGGCTCACGGTACGAACCCGGCGTCGTCTCACCTCAGCGGCTACAAGGTCATAGAGATACCATCCGGACCGGCCGGCATCCTGGAACCGGAGGCGGTGGAAAAAGCCACGGACGACCAGGTGGCGGCGCTCATGGTCACCAATCCCAACACCCTGGGATTGTTCGAACGAAACATATCGAAAATCGCAGACATCCTGCACGCCAAAGGCGCGTTGCTCTATTGTGACGGCGCCAACCTGAACTCGCTCATGGGTATCGCGAGGCCCGGAGACATGGGCATCGACGTGATGCAGTTCAACCTGCATAAGACCTTCTCCACCCCTCACGGTGGTGGTGGCCCAGGCTCTGGGCCGGTGGGGGTCGCAGAACGACTCATACCGTTTCTCCCGACCCCGCTCGTGACTTTCGACGGTGACACATACAGCCTGGACCATGACAGGCCCAAATCCATCGGCAAGGTAAAAGCGTTTTACGGAAACTTCGCCATAATGGTCAGGGCCTATACATACATCAGGGAGATGGGAGCACAAGGGCTGAAGCTCGCCACCGAGATGGCTGTTTTGAACGCCAACTACGTTCGGGCGAGACTCGAAGACACGTTCGACCTGCCATACAAGGAGCGATCCCTGCACGAGGTGGTTTTTTCTGACAAGCACCTGGAGCAATTCGGTGTCACCACCCTGGACGTGGCCAAGCGCCTCATCGACCATGGTTTCCATCCCCCTACCGTGTATTTTCCCCTGGTGGTTCACGGCTCCATCATGATCGAACCCACGGAGACGGAATCGAAAGAGACCCTGGACGAATTCATCCAGGCCCTAAAGAGCATCGATGAGGAAGCCAGGACCAACCCGGACGAGCTTCATGCAGCGCCCAGCCTTACCCACATCGGCAGGCTCGACGAGGTAAAGGCCGCGAGAAACCCGGTGCTGACTTACCGGCAGCTATGGGACGAACACAAAGATCCTCAGTAGGGAGAACGATTGAACCGAAACGCCCTTATGGTGGGGCGAGTGCCTATCATGAAGTAAAACCCGAATTGGAAGTGGATTTTCCCGTCACCTTCCACCAGACCCTTTGGTGGATTGGGAAAGGGTGAAGCATCACGAAACGATTGGACCGCCACGTCATCGAAAAATTTCACACCGCTCGAACGCACCACGTCCACGTCCACCAGTTTACCCTCCGGGTCCAGCGCGATCTCCAGTAGGGTCTTGCGATCCTTGACTCCGTAGATGTTACCGTAAGGATCCCTTCTCATGTACTCCTCGCCCACCCTGGGGCTCCAGTACTGGCTGACTCCCCTCTTGACCCGGTTGAAAAAAGTCGCGTACTTGAACTCCTTGCTGTTGAGCAAGGTCTCCTCACCTTCTGCAACGTCATCCACGTGGTCGTTTGCAGGAGCGCCGGAGACCATGTCGAGCTTGTCCAGTGAAGGCTGCTTGAACATGGCCACTGTGGAGTCCTGCTTTCCCTGGTCCCCGGAGTCGGCTTGATTTGCATCAGAGGCTTTTCCCGGGTGGATGTTGAGACGATTGGAATTTCCCTTGAGTTGGTCTGTCGCGCTATAAGACGCGAGCTTTCCCAGTTTCAAATCCAGCTTCAGGCTCAAGGCGTCCCTTCGATGCAGGTCCGGTATCTCGAAAGCCTTTCCCTTGCTGCCCTTGCTGGATTTACTCTCACCACGCTTTTTGGCGACGAGCGCCACCTTGTCTCGTCCTTCGTCCTTTACGGGTTTTGATGGTTTGGACCGCTTGTCGCCGGCCACGGTGGGCCTTGGCTGGGCCACCGAGTAGTCATATCGTCTGAACCTGCTGATGGACTCTCGTTTTACGTTGGTATTATGCTCGCTCAAAAACCTGGCGTCCTTGGGAGGAGAATCGTCAGGGGTTGGAGCAACGTCCACCACCTGCCCCTCGAGCTTTTCCGGCTTTTTCTTCTCCTCGGGCTTGGGCTGCTCCTCAGGGCTCGGCTCCTTGCGGACTTTGACCTTGGCCGCCATCTTCCTGTTGTTCTGAAACTGGGTGGGGTTCATGGTGATGAGGGTCACTTCGGTGGTTTTTTCGCTGGGAGGCCTTGGGAAGAGATCGTTCCAAAAATCGTACACCGCAGGTAAAATCCCGGTGAGCAGAAGTTGCAGGTGTATCAACACAGCCACCACTGCGGCTATGACAAGGGGTTTGAACCGGTTTTCCCGCCTTGGTTCCTGCATGGCACCTTCTTGCCCACCAACTCCCTGGGGCTACTTACAATACTAACAACCCCACGCAGGAACGTAAAGGAGCCTGTCAGTATGGTCCAAGCACCTGTTCGGGCCATGTGGAATTGGGAGTGCGACGATATTTCTTTACCCGAAGGGTAAAGAAATATCTTGACATGTCACTTGTGAAAACATATGCTTTACCTGAAGGGTAAAGGAGTATGGCCATAGGGACAGGTTGTGGAAATTAGATTCCGAACGCGCAAGATCGAAAAGCAATACGTCAATCACCAGGAAGCGGAAAAAGCCTACGGCAAAAACGTTGCACGTAAGTTCATCCTGCGCGTAAATATTGTCAAGAAAGCTAAAGATATTGAAGAACTCAAGCAATTGCCAGCTCTAAGGTGTCATGAATTGAAGGGTAAGCGCAAAGGACAGTGGGCTATCAAGCTCACAGGTTTTTATCGTCTTATCTTTACCCTTGAAGGCAAGTATATGGAAATCGCCCGAATCGAGGAGGTGAGCAAGCATTATGGCGACTGATACAGCGATTTATTCAGACTTGCCGATTCCCCCCGGCGAGTATCTAGAGGAGATATTAGACGATCTGGGCATGACCAAGAACGAGCTTGCCCTGCGCATGAACCGACCCGCTACCAAGTTGAGTTCCATTTTCAAGGGCAGAAAAGCCATCACCGCAGACACTGCACTTCAGTTGGAGAAGGTTGTCGGAGTTCCGGCTCACATCTGGACAGGCCTTGAGGCAGAATACCGGCTTGCCATGGCCAGGCAGCAAGAGGAGAGAGAACAGGAGCAACTGAAGAAGGAAACACCATTGATCAAATCCTTTTGTTACGCCGACCTTGCCAAAATGGGAGTTGTTGCCAAATTCACAAAGGGTGCGGACAAGGTTCTCGCACTACAAAGGTTCTTCGGGGTGACATCGCTCTACAACGTCAGAGAAGTACGGCGCTATGCAGCAGCTTTTCGCCGTGGTGGCTCAAATCAATTACGATCACCCGAGGCCGTCGCCGCATGGCTGCGTCTTGGCGAACTCAGAGCTAGAGAGATCGAGTGTGCTACGTTCGACAAAAGCCGTCTGGAGGATGTGTTAGCTGAAATAAGGGTCATGACGATACAACCGCCGGACAAGTTTCTTCCTACATTGATCAGCTTGCTGGCTAACGTTGGCGTTGCTCTAGTGATTTGTCCACATCTTCCGAAGACCTATGCTCACGGAGCAACCTTTCCGCTCGGACGTGAAAAGATGGTTCTTATGCTCTCTATTCGTGGAAAGTGGGCCGATATTTTTTGGTTCAGTCTTTTTCACGAATTAGGGCACATCCTGTTGCATGACCATAATGCGATATTCGTGGAGTATGATAACGGGGACCCGGAAATGCAAAAGAAGGAAAAGGAGGCAGACAAATTCGCGGCGAACACCCTTATACCGCCGAAGAAATGGTCTGCTTTCATTTGTCGGAAATCTTTTTACCCCGAGGACATCCGTATATTTGCCCGTGACGTGGGAGTGGGTACTGGAATCGTGGTAGGTCGCCTTCAGCACGAAAAATTCTTGCGGCCCCGATGGCACAACAGCCTGCGGATACGATACGGGTATGATACGAATGGGCGAGGAATCAGCCGTTTAGTTGGTGCGTGAAAAGCCAAGTATCTTCTCCGAGACGGATTTTTTCCAACAGTTCTTCAGGGCTGTCAAACATGGCGTGCCTCCAGTACGATACGGCGATAACGATCTTCAAACGCCTTGCGCCCCCCTTCCATGATGGAACAAATCGCTTCCCGCACACCTTTCACTTGCAAACCGCCTTCACGTTCTGCTTGCGTCTCCCCACCACGAGCCACAAGAGCAACAACGAATTCAGCATCACCGTTGACGACAATATTCGCATTGTGCGTAACCACGATAATTTGGCGATGGCTTTTGACTTGCCGCAATTGCGTAACGATAAGTCCATAGATCAAGTGGTTGTCCAGGTCATCCTCCGGCTGGTCCAGAATCAGCGGTTCCTCTCCGTAGGAAAGAAGAAAAGCCAGTAACGCAGCCGTCTTCTGACCAGGAGACCCCTCCTGAATCGAGCGGAAATTTTGCCCATCACCCGATGTACTGTATTGAACATCAAGGGAATCTTCCGGGAACCATAGGTCCAGGCGGTCAATGGCGTCTGGCT
>CAYSLH010000236.1:0-8211 GCA_964431605.1 uncultured Myxococcales bacterium | reverse complement strand
CAGGCTTGATGTGCAACCATTTTCTGGAGACTGCCGACTCGTTGGAACAGTCATGAGTATCGCTGAGGTGACAGGTGTCTTTCAAAACAATTTGCCTTGGCATTGTCGGGCCACCGGAGGGAGGCTGTGCTATCAAGTCATAAGACCTACCCTCTTGCAGGGGGATGCCGAATCCCTGATCGCTGGATGTGGATACAACCCCACCATGCGCCAATTTGCCGGCGTTTGGCCCATCGACATACCAGGCCTCCACCGTCCAGCCCGAAGCGATTACTTCCGAGCCGGAGGTACAGTCGGTACATAAAGGACCGACCAAAAGATCCTTAGTGGCCGGCAGGGAAATATCCTGATTCGTATTTGACTGGAGGTTTGCCACGTGCAAGTGGCCCACCCTGCCATCAGCAGCCATGGCCAGGACATCATAAGGACCACCGGGAGGAAGATAGAACAACCAAGCCCCAGAGCCGTCTGTGGTAATCTCTGAGGGAAGACAAGCATCCCTGTTACCCATGATTCGAACCTTTGCACCGGGCAAGGCAACTCCAGAATCATCCCTGAAGGTTCCACCAAGAGTGTATCCACCTATGGCATTGATAGTACCCAGAACCGGACCGCTGTTGGGAGCCGGATTGATGGAATCTATGCATTGAGTGGCAGGACCACTCGTACCACCCCTGCTGATGGCCACAGAAAAATTCCACTTGGAAAAATCAGCCATGTCTTCGTCCGGCTGCAGGTCGCTTTGCTCATCGCCTCCATCGTTTTGCACGACAATGTCACCATCAGTATTTCCTCCATCGTCGGCGTTGCCGTCAGCCTGGGGTTCGTCTGGGATCGGAACACATATTCCATTGTCGCAGTATTGACCGGGATCGCAATCGTTGATGTTCTGACACGACTTTGTTCCGCCATCCGGGATCAGTTCACAAGCGCCTCCGGCGCACCTTTGTCCATCAGGACAGTCATTGTCCGTGTAGCACTTTACCGTCTGCTGCTGGTCCTGGCTGCAACCATAAAAAGGTACGTATACGGCAACAAACACAATGAAGGCATGAGCAAGTCTCCACCGAACCATGATCACTCTTCCCCTTTCTTCCATCTACGGGTTGCCGGGTTGGTCAAGACCTCGTTGATCTGGCGCAGGGAAAAAAGATGGTCCTGTTCAGTCATTGCAGCAGAGCATGTCTGTGGAACCACTACCCCAATACCACGCATTATTGCACCCACCGCGGTGTAGAGTATTGCCACGTTTGTCATAACCCCGGTCAACAACAACTCACCAATCTCGAGTTCATCGAGCAAAGAACCAAGTTCAGTCTGGTAAAAACCGGAATAGGAATTTTTCTCCACCACGTGGTCACCAGGAATCGGAGCGAGTGCATCAATTATTTGGGCCCCCTGGCTTCCTTTGACAGCATGGACAGGCCACAAATCGAATTCCGCCTCATCTTCCTCGTGTGCATCTACGAGGTAAATGACTGGACGCCCTTTTTCCCTTGCGTAGGAAATTTCTCCGGCAATATTGTCGATGATCGATCTTGCCGCAGGGACCTCCATAGGTGAACCGGGATCGATGAAATCCCTAAGCATATTCACTATCATCAACGCTTTTTGAGTTTTTGCCAACTTTTACCTGTCCATTTTTCCTTGTACTGTCACATTATCATAAAAAGATGCCGACTTACCAGCAAATGGAACAGAATCTGACAGCATGGAGTTACGGGTAACTATTTCAGTCGAAGTTCAAAAACCGACAGGCAATATCCTCCTCGACAAAACCTCTCTTTTCCTGCCACGTGATAATACCGCGAGTACTCCCTTAAACCATTACAAATATCCGCGTTTGGAAATCGAATGAAATACGCCTTTTTCGGATAATCGTTAGGAGTTGAAAAACGCTCTTTGAAATCCTCCGGGATCAAAATGTCAATCATGCGAGTGTCCGACCCTCTGCTCAAAGTTCTTTCCATGGTCTTCACATCGAAAGATCTGAAATCATCAAAAGCAATCCAGGTCATGCACCAGTCTGAAAAGTAAACCGCGTCCAAACCATGCTTTCGAACTAAGTCCTGTATCAGGTAATGAACATTTAATATTTCACCATTGTACATCAGCTGGTCACGACCACGTCCACTGATCCTGCGATTTTCAGGAACAGACATCTGCAGGAGGGAATGGGACCCGAACTTGAACGTTTCCAACTTCGCCTTGGCTATCGGGTCAATGGTCCTATAAGTGGAAATCACTTCCAGTACCAAGATGATCATCAAAATCCCGACTCGAAACATCTTGACCGGGATGAGCACCAGGAACCCGGACGCCAAAAAAACCAGCAGGGGCAACAGCGCAAGGATGTAGCGTGGATTGTTGGCAAACTCCACCCTGGTCAGCAAAAAGCTCAAGGCAAACAAATTCAAAAGTACAAACAAGCTCACCCTTACCGTAAACACACCAGTTGGAAGAATCGGTCGCGATACCGGAAATGACAACCAAAACGCGAGCCTTAGGACAAAACCCAGTATGCCCATCAGTGAAAAAATCCACGCGAAGTTAATCACGTAAGCGCTGAGCAACTGGTAGCGGAAGAAACTGCTTTCAAAGTTGAATGAAAATATAGACTGGATTACATACTTCCACGACACGGCATCGTGTTGTGGGGGAAAGTTCAACACGTATGCAACGACAGGAATGGCCGGCAAAGCGAGAATCCATAACCTGTCAGTCCACACCCTCTTGAAGGAAAAGCCACTTGGTCCATCAAACGCCAGAAAAAGCATATACAAACCCACAGAAGAGCCATAGAGCACTATGCCAGGCTCTTTGCAAAATGACATAGCCAGGCCGACAATGGCGGTCATGATGTATCGTCTGGCCACAAGGGCAGCCAACATGAGAATGAAAAAAATGGTCATGGGGTAATCCAGACCAGGCTGCACCATCTGGATCTGGAACGTGGGCCACAGCCCTAACGCGAAAGCCAACAGTGTCAACTCACCTCGTGCAAACCGATCGCCCGTGGCCCATTTGATGAGCCATCTAAACGCACCAATTCCCACCACTCCCAATGTAAGATTAATCAAAAAGATCGGAACTACCGTTCCATCGCGGAACAACTGGGTCAATCCGTAAAGTGCAGAAGGGACGTAAGCGGGATGACCGAAACAGCGAAACTGTCCTGATGAAGCCGCTGCCTGAAAACATTCCCTGGTAAATGCCCACCCGTCCCAGATGGGCACAAAATCCAGGTGGGAAAAGGTAAACCAAGTAAAGGGAACGCACAGACCCATAAAAAGTCGTTCCCGCCATAAAAATGTAACGAATTTTTTTAAACTTTCTCTGATTATTTCCATAAACCCAGTCATGAACTTGAAACACTGAATCACTTCTTGTTCACAAAAGAAGGAAGGTGCTGGGTCCTGCGATCGAGACCCAGCAATTTCAGTTGAAGTAGGTACAGTCTGGCAATCCTTGCGCCCTTGGCGGTCAGCGCGACTATTTCACCATCCTCCTCGAGGATTCGGGCGTTTATACACTCGGAATATCTTTTCGAAAAAAAATTCTCCGCAACATACTCATTTTCAAGCTCACTCTTTTGTGCCCTAAGGTGCGGTTTTCCAAGAAGATGAATAAGCAAATGAGCGGTAAGGGAGCGATCCGCCGTGGCAGGTCCTAAAAACGCATACAAGAATGCCGCGAAAAAACCAGCTACTACGGCACCGACATTCGCAACCAAATAACATGCTGAGGAAGAAAAGTACCCTGCCAAAAAAAATCGGCTTACTGCCGTGGCCAGGGCAGCTGAAAAAAGATAGGTCAGCATCAAAAACACGAGCAAGCGACTGGTATCATGATATCGTAGCGCCAGTAAGTGCAACACTGAAAACCATGCTCCACACAACCCCAAGATAGCAAAGAACAAAAGCACATCGGTCGCATTGCCTGCTGACATGACGCTCCTCCCTGGACAATATAGACAGGCTGACATTAGCGGTATGGTTAGAGTTGTTCAAGCTGCAATCTTTAGATACACCACACCACATCTACAAAGCGGATGTAGTCTTCAAACCAGTAAACACTAGGTACGGCAGTTTCAACGCAACTGACTGGATCAATAAGCCTTACCTTGATTATTGGCATAACGCCTGAGCCACCAAGCCAACTTTTCATGGCCTGACCTTTCCGCCAAGTCCGCAGGAGTCTCTCCAGTGATGGTCTTAGCCCTGTAGTCGGCGCCGGATTTCAACAGAACTTTTACAATTTTCAAATTTCCCTTGGCGCAAGCCCTGTGCAGGGCGGTTGCGCCCCACTCATCCCTGGAATCTACTTTCAGTCCGGCGTTTTGCAATTCATGAATCAATGAAATATTTCCGTTCACCGCAGCCAAGTGCATCAAAGTAGTGGAGTGATGATCTCTAATTTTCAACTTGGCTCCCTTTGAACGAAGCAAATCGAATGATTCCCACGCACCGGTAAACGCTGCGATGAATAACGGTGTACGAGAGGTGAGATCCCGTGCATCCAACTTAGCCCCATGGGAAAGAAGCAACTCTATGAGTTCTCTACGATCCAGGCCTGCTACATAGTGGAGAGGCGTCTGGCCATCCCAAAGGGCTGCGTTTGGATCTGCTCCCCTTTCCAGAAGCAGCTTCATGCAGGGCAAATTCCCGACCGATGCCGCAAGGTGAAGAGGCGTCTGACTATATCGGTCCCTTGCCCTTATACTGGCACCATGATCCAAAAAGAATCTGACAGAGTCCATTCGACCAGACAATATAGCCAAATGCAAGGGAGTATTCCCGCGCTCGTCCCTGGCGTCTATCTTGGCACCAAGTTTGATTAAACTCTCCGCGAGCTCCAGGTATCCGTTTTCCGCAGCCTCGTGCATCAGAGTTCGCCCTTGGAACAGACGCTGGTTTGGATCTGCGCCTTGCGAAAGCAAGGTCTTTGCCACCTCGGGCTGATTCCCCATCGCAGCCCAATACATGGGTGTTCTTCCCGTTGCGTCCGGCTGATTTATGGGAGTTGCCGCTTTTAGCAATTTTACCACGAGTTTTGAGGAGCCTACCTGCACGGCATGATGAAGGGCACCCAACCCCTCTTCGTCCAGCAGTGAGGTGTCGGCGCCGAATCGAAGCAAGGTATCTACACACTTTTCGCACTTCAGTTCCGTGGCAAGAATCAGTGGGGTCCATCCCCTGGAATCACGATGATCGATGTCGGCACCCGACTCCTTGAGCACCTCGATGAGCCTCCAATCGCCTACCTCGACCGCGTAGGCCACCACCCCCCTTCCATTGGTGTCTGTATCGAGGACAGACGCCCCTGCAGAGATAAGCTGTCTGACACTGCGCTCTTTGTCCGCTGCAACAGCCCTCAGAAGCGGAGTCAACCCAAACTTATCAACAGCTTGAAAGTTTGCATGGGCATCAATCAACAGACGGCAAACGGCAAGTCGACCGGATTCCGCGCACAGGTGAAGCGCTGTGGAACCATTCAAGGCCGTGATTCCAGGCTTGGCCCCATGGGCAAGCAATAGCTTCGCTGTTGACCTGGCCCCAAATTTAGCTGTCAAATGCAACGGACTCATACCTTCTATGTCGGCTGCATTTGGATTTGCCCCTGCCTGCAACAAGCGCAGCACAAGATCATCATCAGAATTTTTGGCAGCCCAGTGAAGCGCTGTTCTCCCTTGGGTATCAGTGGCATTAACATCAGCACCCTGTTCGAAATTTTCCTCGATGGCCAGTGTGTCTTTCTTTCTGACGGCATCGGGAAAAGCTATGATCGGTTTATCTGCTTGGCGCTGGCAAAAACACAAACTTGCCAGGAGCACAATCCACCATCCACAACGAAACAGCCCAGGATTGCCATATAGGTAACGCGCAAGTCCCCTCATCACGACTGTGGGAATAAAGAAAAAACGAAGTAACAGTGGTCTCAGCAAGGGTCTGCCCCTAGGTATCTCACACCCCACCGATGAAAAAATGCATTACCAAACACCATAGTATTAATACCCGTATTCAAGTTGTTTTCCTTTTAGTTGGGATATTATACCATCATGGACAATGTCTCAGCACAACAAACAGATGAAATCCTGGATCTATCAACCAGGCAGATAAAAAATTTCATATCAGCATTGAGAAGATCACGGAAAGGACTCAATTTTGAAAAATCTGAAAATAGCTTGCATAGGTACGGGAAACATGGGTCGGGCTCTTCTCAGGGGAATGGTGCAGTCCCGCGCCGTTATTCCATCCAGGGTTTTTGCTTCCGATAAAAACAAGGAGCGATTGGCCGAACTAAAAAAGGAATTAAAGATCCACACCACCAAGGACAACCGCCTGGCCGTGACAAAAGCCGACATAGTGGTTCTTGCAGTGAAGCCGCAAATTCTTCACAAGGTATTACAAGAACTCCATGGCAAGGTTCAAAGTCATACTTTGTTCGTGTCCATAGCAGCGGGATTTCCAACCGGTCTCATAGAGAATATTCTCGGTGCAAAGACAAGAGTGGTTCGTGCCATGCCCAACATCGCAGCCATGGTGGGCGAGGCAGCCACGGCTATTTGCGCGGGGAAATGGGCGAAAAAATCTGACCTCAAACTTGTCACAAAACTCTTCGAGACCTGCGGCACATGTACTACCGTGGATGAGGGGCTGATGGACGCTGTGACCGGCCTGAGCGGAACAGGCCCCATGTATGTATTTATCATTATCGAAGCCCTGTCCGATGCCGGGGTGAAGGTGGGCTTGAGCCGTGAGCAGGCCACATCCCTTGCGATACAAACGGTGCAGGGAGCAGCCCGCATGGTAAAGGAGACAGGAAAGCATCCCATATTCCTCAAAGACCTCGTAACGTCTCCCGGAGGAACTGCCATCAACGCACTTTACTCCATGGAAAAAACCGGTCTAAGGGCTGATCTGATGGACGCGGTGGAAGCAGCCACCAACAGATCGAAGGAGCTAGGGCTCCCAATGGAGTTTATGGACAAAGATTGATCAGTCCTGGGGTTCTGCGGGATCCCACCACTGGGTGTAAGGATCGACCTGCCTGAGACTGAGGGTTTCAAACAGGCTCCTGAACCTGGCAACCTTTTGCATGTCGTTGAATTGACTCCTGTGAAAACGGATCCCATGCAACATGAACTGCAGGCAGTTCAAATCATCAGTGCATTTTACCTGTGTATGGAACTGTTCTGTTACTGGAGGAGGATCCGCCTGTCCCAGCATCACCAACAGCCAGTATCGATTCAAAACGTGGTAAAGGCGGCCTATTCTGTGGGGAGGCAGTCCATCAATTTCCAGGTTTGGATCCGCAGCCATTCTGATACCAGCTATGGCTAGTCTTGCCGTAAGCTGGTGTTCGGGATGACCGCTGGCACCATGGTCCGGATCGAAAGTGATTACCAGGTCAGGTCTAAATTTTCTAATCGCCTTGGCTATCACCAGTTCAGGATTTCCCTGCCTTTTCCATATATCATAGATCTCTTGCCTCTTTGGAAAAGAGGAGGCTGGCAAAGGAGCATTATAAAAATTTTCGTTCTGCAGTTGAGCGCCATAAAAACCGGCGGCCTTTTTTATCTCTTCGCCCCGTACTGTGCCCAAATCTGGCGAACAACCACGGGCCAGGCCACAGTGCCCGCCTTGTCCATGGGTCAAGACCAGAAAGTATAAAGGGTTATGGTAATATTTTTTAGATCTTGCCAATATGGGCCCGGAAAGAAACTCATCGTCGGGATGGGGTGCAATCCACATGGTCCTGGCACCCAGGCTCATGTACTTGTCGATATCCACAGGTTCAGGTGAGCCATCAGGCTTTATCGGGAGTACGGAACAAGAAGAGAGCAACAGACCCATTGTGCTGAATGAAATCATGATCGAGAGTGTTTCTAAAACCTTCATTCTTTTCTCCTGAATCGATCCAACACCATTTTGACGTTGAAACCAACTCTTGTCATAATGCCTTTTTCGATTAGCATGTTCACAAGACAAAGGCTAATAATAGATGAATAACAAATCAACGTTCAGAGCAAAGCGGGAGCTTTTACAGTGACCGAGGTTGAGGCTAGTCGGGGGAAAAATCTCTCGTTTCTTCAACGATTGTTATATGCAGCAGGAAACTTCCCGGTGGGTTTTGGCCCAACGGCAGTATCTGCGTGGTTGGCCTACTACTATTATGGAAGACAGAACGACTCGGGCGAACCGGTAATAT
>CAYSLH010000235.1:0-8237 GCA_964431605.1 uncultured Myxococcales bacterium | reverse complement strand
CGCACTCAAGCCCAATCTCATGCAGTCCATTGAAGGCCAGCCAGTGCTCGTTCACGCTGGACCATTTGCCAACATCGCAGTGGGCCAAAGCTCGGTAGTAGCGGACAAGGTCAGCCTGAAGCTCAATGACTACCACCTGACCGAGTCGGGATTTGGCGCGGACATCGGCTTCGAGAAGTTCTGGAACGTCAAGTGCCGCTACTCGGGCAACGTACCCAACGTCTCGGTCATCACCGCAACCATCAGAGCCCTCAAGAGCCATGGAGTGTCGGCTGGTGCGCCACTGTGGGCACCTGGCAAAGACTTGACGGATATCTATTCCAAGGAAAATCTCAAGTGGCTCGAGGCAGGTTCCGCCAACCTGGTACATCACATCAACACAGTGAAAAAGGCTGGTATCAATCCTGTGGTGTGTATCAACGCTTTCTACACAGACACCCAGGCCGAGATCGACATGCTGAAAAAAATCGGAGAGGAAGCAGGCGCTCGAGTTGCCGTATCCAAGCACTGGCAATATGGCGGCGAAGGAGCCCTGGAGCTGGCCGACGCTGTCATCGATGCATGCAACGACAAGGTAGATTTCAAGTTCCTGTACGAACTCGACACACCGCTGCGTGAAAGGGTCAGCCGGATCGCCAAAGAAGTCTATGGTGCTGACGGAGTGACCTACTCCAAGGAAGCTGAGGAAAAGGCCGAAAAATTCGAGTCGGATCCCAAGTTCAACGACTACACCACCATGATGGTCAAGACCCACTTGAGCCTGAGCCATGATCCCACCCTGAAAGGTGTACCCAAGGGCTGGAAACTGCACATCCGTGATTTCCTGACCTATGGTGGAGCAAGGTTCATCTGCCCGGTGGCAGGTGACATCAGCTTGATGCCAGGCACCAGCTCGAACCCAGCGTTCCGCCGCATCGACGTGGATACTGATACGGGAAGAGTCAAGGGGTTATTCTAGACCGACCAGTATTTGCCCACCTCGACTTATCTCACTAAATAAATCCGCTTTGACAACAAAACCTTGAAGTTCACTCCTGCAGGGATGCCAAAAGTCTCAGGGTCCAGGTCACGCTTCCCTGGTCTGTCGAAGCCGTGACCACCGATCCATCGATTATTGCGTCATCCAAGGAAAATGCCAACCCCCCGTCCCAAGTGCCGGTCTTTGTGTCGTCGGCAACCTTTTTCCAGTTGCCGTTGTACATCACATACTGCTCGACGGTCTCGGAAAAGGAGGTGTTTTCGTTCACATCGACGCAGACCTTATCACCACTACAGTAGGAGGTCTCACCCTCGGGGTTCAGATTCAAATCCCCTATCCACTTGGTCTTTCCATCTTCCAACTGGTTTTCCGCCTCCCAGTGTAGGGTTCCACTGCCGAACGTTACAATCCCCTGCTTGTTTACCCATGCATCCACATCGGTACTCTCGTCAAAAGTCGGATAATCGTTGGTGATATGCAAAGTCAGAGTGCCCTCGTAATTGACTGCAAGCTCGATGGTCGAATGGGAATCTTCATCGCCACCACAGCCGGACCCAAGATAAACAAACAGGAACATAACGGAGATACCAAAAAACATCCGCCTGATATCACTAGTCTTCATGGTCATCCTCCTCGTATTAATCCCATAAGCATACGTGATGGTCTACCCCAGGTGACTACATGTCAACCTTATCACTTCTATATTATAGATTCAAAGGGCTTGCTTTGTTTTTTCCTATGAAAGCAATATGAGTTTGCCTCAACTGCCCACCTCGGATATCCTTCCATTTATGAAAACTCCTGATGCAATCTCATGCTCTGTACTCAGCTTGGTACTATTGGCAGTCTTGGGAGGTTGTTCACAACCCGCACGACGAGCCATCAAGGAACACGCCTTGGTGCTTTCTTCGAACAATCTCCCGGATCTTTTGGCAGCGTCGATGGATGGACGACTGGGAATGCTCGACTCGCTGCTTTTTGGCGGGGCAGATCCCAACGAGAAAGAAGCTCACGGGCTTAGGGCCTTGCACCTGGCGACCACCGCGGCTACAGTGGAAAAATTGATAAAGGCAGGGGCGAACGTAGATGCGGAGGACAACTTGCGCCTGACCCCATTGGCTCTTGCAATCAACGGAGCGGTGGCAGAGGCGCTTTTACGTAACGGCGCCAAGATAGATGCCAGGAATATCTATGGCTGGACTCCGGTACATTGTGCAGCCATGGACGGACGAACCCAGACCCTGTCAGTGTTGTTAGACAGTGGCGCCGACCCCAACGCCAGTTGCCTCAACGGCATGACGCCCCTGCATTGGGCTGCACTTTTGGGCCAGGCTGAATCGGTAAAAATATTGCTATCCCATGGTGCAAACGTTGGAGCAAGAAACAGGTACAAACTTACTCCACTGCACGAATCCATGAACTCGAAAGTGGTCGAGCTGCTCATCAAAGCAGGCGCAGATCTGGACGCCAAGGACGAATACGGAATGACCCCACTTCATGTGGCACCCAACAGGGAAACAGCAAATGCGCTTATAACATCCGGCGCCAACCCCACCATTCATGATCGTTCGGGTAGAACTCCCTTGGATATGGCAGCTCCCGCCCCACCGGTGACACCATGAAAACTCTTCCATCTGCCATGTTACTTTTGATGCTTGTTGCCGACGTTGCCCACCCGGCACAAACCAAGTCACTTCCGTACATGGCTCCAGGTCATATTCGTTTGATCATGGGTGACGACATGCTCAGGATGAACAGAGGAGGCGGGTCCATTGGCCTGGCATATCGTAACGCCACCCAGGTGGAGCTAAAAGGTTTGCACCTGGAGATCAAGTCCAGCAAACCCATAGAGTTGACATCGAGGCCCCAAAAAATTACCAGGTGTCCACCTGGAAATCGATGCGTTTTCACCATCCATGCACAAGCCATAGAGGCGACTCCCTCAAAAAGATTTTTTGCAACCGTTACCCTGATGGATTCAGACGCCCATGAACTTCAAAGGTCGGATGTTCTCATAGATAACTCATCAAAGGCCATGGTCAGGGAACGCGGATGGATGGCAGCCGGATCCATTCACGTGGGAGCAAAGAGCCGCACCAGCCGAATGGTGGTACTGACGCTGCTGGGTGCGATGCCAGTACTTTTATTATTGGTCCTTGGATGGTGGTTCAGGCGTCGGGCAGAGAAGAACGAAAACTAAGCATTTCCACAAATGCCTCTATTCGGTTTTGCAGGGCGGATTCACCTCCCTGTCCCAACTCCGTGTGGATATCCAGGCACGGTACACTCATTTGATCCAACATGCTCTTAATCCTGGAAAAATCCATTTGGAACAACTGGCACCCGCGAAATGAATGATGGATGACCCCTTGGATTGAATATTTCTTTATTAGTCCTGCAATACGATCCAGCCGGTCTTTGTACTCGGTGAAAAACGGACACCCATGGGGCAGAAGAGTTTTTTCCGCTACGGCAGACACCAATGCCCCCAGGTTTTTCTCGTCCACGACCGCAGGGTGATGCAAATGATTACTGCCTGCGCACGTCTCATCAGCGACCACGTCGGCACCAGTTGACGAAATTGCCATAAGCAACCTGTAGTCCGGCCACATGACTGACGATCCGGTCAACAGTAGCCTTGCCCGAGGTTCTTTCCCCTTGATCTTTTTTTCATTCTTCAACTCATCGAGCAAACGCTGGGCATGTTCGCACCACCACCTTGGATGGGAGACAAACGCGGCCTGAATAACCAACATGGCCAGGGTGCCCGATATGGGAGGGCGATCCATAGTCCTGAGATCATTTATGGCTCTCATGATCGACGTGCGTCTGTTCAATAAATCTATGGAATCCAAAAGAGCCTTTTTCCGAATACGATGTCCGGTAAGTTGCTCCAAGCGTCCCATCAAGCCCTTCACCTGGCTTAGCCACAGCATCATGGATTTCTCTCCTCGTTTGCTGCGAGGAACCTCCAGGACCATGACCTTGTCTTGCGGCGATATGCCTGAAGCGAGTTTCGCCCTTCCGTCACAAGTGGCACCTATAACGAGCATGTCAAAGTCGTCCAAGGGATTTGCAAAAGTTGCACCCAATTGCCGTACGGCACAACAGACATCTATGGCAAGGGGGTTATCGGATCCGCCGATTTCTCCGAAGAACATGTCCAATCGCACCGGCACTGCGCCAGAAGCCAAGATGAGTTCCTCCGGTGCAAAATTGCACACCTGCGCCACGATAAAATCCGCCTCTTGCCTCAATCTGCGAACCCCAGCGTTGTTCCGGTATAAATCAAAAAACGGCTTTACAGACGAAAGCCCTTCTGAATTATCTTCCAGAATCTTCAATGTTCTTTCGGCCATGGAACTGGATTTATCTGGTATGCTCAAGATTTCACCACCTTGAATCCAAGCCACGTCAGGTTTAGACATTCATCTTCCGGACATGCCTCCACACACCTGAGACACAAGTGACATTCCGGTGAGGTTACCAACCCGCCCCATTGCTGATACACCCTTTGTACATCCAGGGGACACACCCTTTGACACACACCGCAATGGGTGCAGTAGCTTTCATCCTTTACCAACATCACGAGCCCTGTGCGAGCGAACAACGCGGTCAGTCCGCCTATGGGACAAAGACGGCACCAGAATCTTCGAATGAAAAGCCCCTGGAAGAACAGAGCAAAGGCCAACAAACCAAGGACCGTAAACACAATGGTAATGGGATCATGCATGATGGTCCAACAAACATCGTCAAACGAAAAAAACGCGGCAAAAATTCTCGACGGACACACCTGGCAGAACGGGTCCACCAGGCTCAACCTGTATGGACCCATGAACTCGAACGAAGCCAGGTATGCCACGCCCAACGACAATGTCAGCAAAACATACTTTGTCCACACCAGGCCCTGCCGAAATCTCCTCGATACATTAATCCTGCCGAATCCCACGTGACTCCTCACAAGGGTCATCAGGTCACTGAGCAAACCCAGCGGGCAGATCCAACCACACCAAAGTCTTGCGCCCAATAGCATCAACAGCACAAGCAATAAAAACCACGGAAGTATCTCATCTATTGGTCGCTTCCACGTAAGTGCATCGGACAAAAAGTACAAGCTGCACCCTTTACACAGACCTTCTTTCTGATAAATGCAGGCAGTGGCTGGAATATGAAGTGAGCTTGCCGTGGACCTTTTGGCAACAGCCTTGACCCCTGGGGCCGAGGCGGTATACCTGGAGTCAGGACCCCAAAGACCAAGCCCCCTGAGAGCATAGCCTCCGTAAATGATCGTCATGAAAGACAGGATCTGGACGATCCATCTGGCTGCGGCGATTTTTCGTTTTCGACCAAAGGACATGATTAGACCAGCCTATCAAAACTTCCTGGAAGAACCCAAGGCATTGTCTTTTTTCGCAGCCCTCTTGCTCTTGGCTGTAAGCCAAAGCGCAGCAAAAGCTACCGCCACCATGGAGATGAACATGTTCAGCCAAAAACTCCAGTCAGCCCATGGCTGTGAGCCGTTGCTCATTACGGCTTTGGCGAGGGGAATGGAATACACCTGCCCGTCCATGGATGCATGATATATGGACCACTGGCCCGCCAACTTTGCAGCCACGGGAGATGCCCAGGTGCTGTCTCCCTGAGTGATGCCGTCCCAGATGGGAGAGCCCATAAAAACCTGCCAGAGTAAAGTCCCATCCCTGGCCGACATGGCATAAAGATTGTTGTCCCAAGCGGTAAAAACCGCCACAGGTTCCGATTCCTTGGGAATGATGACAGGGGATCCATACACTGGCGCCGAAGCCATCTGACTCCATAGTTTCTTCCCTGTCCTGGCATCGATACAATAAAACCGCTGGTTGTACGAACCGAAAATTATAACTTGCCTGCCATCCAGCTCGACCAAAGCCGCAGTCCCGGTAATCCAGTGAGCGGTCTTGTAGTTCCAGATCTCCTTGCCTGTCCCGGCATCAAGACAACGCAACTTACCGAAATTCGATCCTATGACGACCCTGGGCCCATCGGCGGAATCAAACACCAGCGCAGAAGCCAAAATTGGATCCGTTTCCCTGAAGTACCACAGCAGTTTTCCCGAATCCGAGTCCAGTGCCCTGAGGTTACCATCCTCGGATGCCACGAACACCACACCCTTGCCGTGTATATTATAATAAACCGGCTCTGAGACCCTGTTATCCAAAAAATCAGTTTTCCATATGGGCTTTCCATCCGCGACGTCCAAAGCTACCATGCCGGATTTTTGGGTACTGTTGGCTAGGGATTTATCCCATACCCAGTATCCCACGAACACGGCTACTTTGCCATTTGCAAGGCCCATACATGGAGCACTGAGCTTGCTTCCACCGGTGGTGGGTAAAGTTCGCTCCACCGCTTGACTCCAAATCCTTCTGCCGTCCGTGGCATCCAATCCATAGACGACCCGGTCGCTGGAAGTCACAAACACCCAGGTTCTGCCCAATCCGTGCCAAAGCAAAGGAGTCGAGTACACTCCCGAACCAGTGGTGAAATGCCAAATTTCTTTCCCATTCAATGCATCCAGCATGTAGACGTTTCTATCGTAAGAGCCCACCACCAGCACAGATCTCGTACCTACTTTTCCCAAAGCCGGTGACGACCAGATGCTCATTCCGGGTTTGTACCCCCAGACATGCTTGGATGGCCTGAACGTCCAATCCACAGCAGCATCCTGATCGCCAGAAAGTACACAACTCGCATCATTGGAAACCGAACCCCTCCAGATGGGCCAGTCACCTGGAAAAACTTCCGGAGATTCCGGATAATAGGATGCGGCAAGGACCGAGGTAGGTGCAATCAGGAGCACACCCAAGAGCGCAAGCAAGACTAACATCTTAGTCCCCGTCAGGCTTCGCCCAGACATCCACTACCTCAAGGTTGTCTTTGGGGCAGCGATCCACACATGCCATGCAAAACTGGCACTGTTCGACCTTGACTTTTCCTGCTTGTACCGCATCCACATTACACACATCTTCACAGGCGCCACAGCCCATACAGCTACCCTTGGACAAAATCCTCAGCCTCGATATCTTGTGAAGCCTACCCAAGAACCATCCCCATGGGCACACATACCTGCACCATGCACGACTTATAAACATGGAAGCCACGACCAGCACCAAAGTAGTCAGCGCAGAAGCAGGATCCTGCACATCGGCAAATGCGAAATGAACAGGTGATATTATGGCTGTCTTCAAAAAGGTCGATCCAAAAATAATAGTGAAGCTGATAGCACGCAAAGCCCTGATGGCCTGGTCGTCCACAGCACGGGTCATGACCATGAAAACCAACAATATCAGGCTGGCCGCCCAATAGAGGCTGGAATCCTCGACATAAAACCGCTTGGTCGTCCCAAGATAAAACACCATTCCAATAAAAGCCACAAACCAAAACCCCAACAAGGTCAATCCCCATGCCGGCAACCTGGGATTTCCTAAGCCCATGGGACGGCCAAACATTCTCCTCACCAGTTTTCCAATGGCTGCCGAAGCTTCCTGAAATGCCCCAGTCGGGCAAATCCAACCGCAGAAGTAAGGTCCTGAAGTGATTGTAAAAGCGATCACGGACAACGGCAGGCTAATCCAGAAAAACGACTCTGTGTAGATGGAGCCGATTAGAGTTATTCCATAAACGGTATTACGAATCATACCGAACACACCGAGACAGGAATATACCAGGTAAAGGAAAACAGCTATGGAGACCAACTGCACCATGTGCCTGACCCACTGCCTGTGACGCCGGGCCAACATGGCCAGCAAGGTAAGAAGAAACATGGCCAGTATGGAAAACAATTCCACGTGGCTTTCATCCAGTGACATGAGTGGAGCATCAAGGACCTTCCACAATGGCATGTAGTTACTATCCATGCTTTAGCTTCCCACCTGTAAGTACCGAACAAGAACCCGCACCCAGTAAACACCTTTCGTCACAACCTTCAGGTTTGGCGATCCCTCCTGGATCCTGCCCCAATAGCCTCGCCGCAAATGGACAAAATGGCTTGGACAAAACCTCGTCTCTCGGCCCTGACTGTAGCACGCAGCCAGCCATCATGACCGCAAACCAAGTACCCAAGGTCAAGGCTTCTTCACTGTCATGGGTTACGTGTAAGCAGGTCAGTTTTTTGTTTTCGTTCAAATCCTTTAGAATTTCCACCAAATCTTCACGTGCATACCTGTCGACCTGGCTAAGGGGTTCATCCAGCAACAAGACTTTTGGCTCCATGACGATG
>CAYSLH010000234.1:0-8261 GCA_964431605.1 uncultured Myxococcales bacterium | reverse complement strand
AGTGCAACTCGGGCGACAAGGACAAGTTCGGCAAGCTGGTCGAGAGGGTCAAGGCTGAGACCAAGGGCGGTATTATACTCATGGCTGACTCGGCCGAGCTAATGACTGCTGGTGTCGATGTTTGCAAGGACAGGAAACCTCTGCTGTATGCCGCAACGGCGGACAATGCCGATTCCATGGCTTCTGTTGCAAAGGAGCATAAGCTCCCGTTAGTGGCCAAGGGTTCGGACCTGGAGAGCCTGGCTGAACTGACAAAAAAGCTCAAGGATGCAGGGGTCACTGACCTTGTGATAGATCCTGGTGTACGTGGCATCAAGGAAGCGTTGCTTGCTTCCATACATATTCGTGAAGCTGCGATACAGAAAAAGTTCGAGCCGTTTGGTTATCCTGTTTTATTCCCTGCTTTCGAGATGGCCGATAATTTTTTGGTTGAGACAACATACGCGTCACTTCTTTTGGCAAAATACGCAGGATTGATTATTCTATCCGACTTCAGAGGCGAGAGCCTGTTCAATTTATTGCTGGAGCGGTTGAACATTTTTACCGATCCACAGCGCCCAATGAAGACAGAGCAGAAGATATACGAGATCAACAACCCAGGCCCGGATGCGCCCATACTTGCTACCTCGAATTTCTCTCTCACCTACTTCCTGGTATCAGGAGAGATCGAAGCATCCAAGGTTCCGGCGTACCTCGCTGTTTTGGATACCGATGGGCTCAGCGTTCTGACCGCTTGGGCCGCAGGAAAATTCGTGGGAGACCTGCTGGGTGATTTCATCAACAAGTCCGGAATAAAGGATAAGCTGGAAAAGAAAAATATCATTATTCCCGGACAGGCTGCCATCATTCAGGGAGACCTGGAAGAAGAAGTGGGTTCTGACTGGACTGTTCACGTGGGGCCAAGGGAATCTGCATATATACCGGCGTATTTGAAAAAATTTGGCTAGACTGATTTCACTTTTTACTAGGGCCAGGTCGTACGAGGTATTTACCGGCCCCGGGGGCGTAGGGAGGTTTTTATCATGTTCAGGGTAATAGCGGAAAACATCAACGTCATGTCCAAGAAGATTGGTGCTGCAATGAAGGCACGTGACGCAAAGCCAATCCAGGAATTGGCTGAAAAACTAAAGGCAAATGGTGCTGACTATCTCGATATCAACCTGGGGCCGGCGAGAAAAGGCGGCGAAGAGTTGATGGAGTGGGTGGTCAAAACAGTGCATGAGGTGGTGGACCTTCCTCTCTATCTCGACACTTCCAACGTCAAGGCAATAGAGGCTGGTCTCAAGGTCCATAAGGACTCAGCCGGTAAGCCGGTGATTAACTCCATTTCCGCAAGGCCTGAACGAATGGAGGCTCTACTGCCTCTGGCAAAGGAGTATAACGCAGGATTCGTGGCTTTGGTTCTCGGCACAGAGGGGATTCCCAGGGATGAATCCGAACGAGCTGCCAACGCGGCCATGCTCATGGCTCAGGCGGACGAGTTTGGGATTCCCCACGAGGATATCTGGATCGATCCCATCGTGGTGCCTGTATCAAGCCAACAACAGCAAGTCGCCTCCGTGACTGTTTTTATGCAGATGCTTCCTGACATGTCGCCGGGATATGCCAGCACTTGTGGACTATCCAACGTCTCCAATGGTTCTCCTGACAATCTCCGTGCGCTCATCAACCAGACCTACCTGTTGATGCTCAAGAAGGCCAGTTTGACAGGGGCCATTCTCGATGGGCTGGATACGGAAATAATCGGCCTTGCCCGGGGCGAAAGGACCGACCTGGAAGAGATTGTCGCCCAGGTGATGGATGGTTCTATGCCCGATTTGAGCAGCTTGGATGAGGAAAAACGCAATTTTGCGAAGACCACTGAAGTTCTTTTGAACCAAAAACTTTATTCTGATTCCTGGTTGGAACTCTAGATAAAAAAATTCATCTTATCCTTCCTTTGTTGTCCTAATTGGGAAAAGCAGGAGTTTGCCTTGAGTAATAAGCCGTTGAAAATTGCCATTTCAGGTAAGGGAGGTGTTGGAAAAACCTCCGTGGCAGGGATGTTGATACGACATTTGGCCTCTTTTGGCACCAGGGTTATTGCCGTGGATGCGGATCCTGTCGCCAGCCTCGGTGCTGCGCTGGGAGTGCCCGACTATGACAAGATCGAACCAGTGGTGTCTATGAATGATCTAATTTTTGAACGCACTGGTGCAAAACCCGGAACCATGGGCGGCTTTTTCAAGATGAACCCAAAAGTCGACGATATTCCAGAGAGATTTGCTGCTGTAAAAGACAACATTCACCTTTTGGTTATGGGCACGGTGGATCATGGAGGATCAGGATGTGTGTGTCCTGAGAGCGTTATTCTCAAGGCATTGGTAACCCATCTGTCATTGTTTCAAAACGATGCACTGGTAATGGATATGGAGGCTGGAGTAGAGCACCTGGGAAGAGCTACCACAAAAGGTATCGATCTCATGCTGGTGGTGGTGGAACCAGGTTCGCGCTCCATAAATGCCGCTCGCATGATAAAAAAACTCGCCTCTGACATAGGCTTGGATCATGTCGCAATAGTCGCAAACAAGGTCAGGGGAGATGACGATAAGCGAGCAATCGAAAAATCACTTCCGGATTTCCCCATCCTTGGCTACCTGCCTTACGAGCCAAAATTAGTGGAGGCGGACCTTGCAGGTGAGGTCGTCTTCCCGGACTCATTCCCGGAACATGTTCAAAAAGTTCTGGACTCCATCGTGGAGTTTGCTTCTTCGCCAGATTCATGAGTGTTGCAAAAATGCAATAAAAATTATTGATCCTTTGCAAAATTGCAGCATAATATTTTTACCCATCGTTTCTCTTGCCTTCCAACTTCTTGTAATATAAGAATAATATTTATTTTTTAACCAAACTACAATTTGGCATGTTTTCTGCTTTATCTTGCTACAGGAGTGGAAAAGATGCAAATTGCAATACCAGTTTGGCGTGGACGAGTATCGCCCCTGTTCGATAGCGCAGGCTGTGTGTTGGTGATCAGGCTACAGGCTGGTAGGGAACTCGAACGCTGGAGACTTCGTCTTCGCGGTTATCCACCTGCTCAACGTTTGCATCTTATGCTGATGGCCCGGATAGACGTGCTGATATGTGGGGCACTGTCCAGTGCCATGCGTCGAATGATGGAATCGGCCGGAGTGACTGTGATCGCATGGAGAACCGGCCAGGTGGAGGACGTTATCCATGCATACCTGAATGACATTTTGGATGATGCCAGATTTCTTCTTCCCGGGCGTTGTCATGTTCCAGGCAGGGGCCATGGTCGTGGTCTTGGTCGTGGAAAAAAATATGGAACTAATCCGCATAAAAAAAGGAAAGGAAGGTAACAACCATGCGTATTGCAATTACTTCATTGGGAACCGGCCTGGAATCAGAGGTGGATCCAAGGTTCGGGCGTGGAAAGTGGTTTATCGTGTACGACACGGAAAATGATTCATTCGAGGCAAAATCCAATGATCAAAACATAAACCTTCCCCAGGGGGCCGGCATACAGGCTGCGCAAAATGTGGCCGAGACGGGTGCAGAGGTTTTACTAACCGGACATTGTGGTCCAAAGGCTTTCGAGACTTTGAGTGCTGCTGGTATCAAGGTTGCTGTGGGCGTATCCGGTTTAGTCAAGGACGCAGTGGAAAAATTCAAGGCAGGTCAGATCCAAGCCACGGATTCCCCGGATGTTGAAGGACATTGGTAACTTAGGCGCAAAAAAGCGCTTTGGAAAGAAGGAGGTGGATTATGCCTTTTGGAGATGGAACTGGACCCATGGGGGCAGGACCCATGACAGGAAGAGCACTTGGTAGGTGCGCTGGTGGAGCCAGGGCTGGTTACCTTGCAGGACGTGGCAGGGGACGAGGGAGAGGATTCGGTCATGGTGGCGGCTATGGCCACGGTTATGGAGGTGGTCGAGGCGCGGGCTTCGGACGAGGTTACGGTCGACACCTTGGGTACGGTTGGGGATATGGCGCAGGCTTATCCTGGCCTGACAACCAGTGGAACCTTACGAACGAGCAGGAGATGGATGCAATTAGAAGACAGGCGGACTTTTTTGAAGCTCAGGCAAAAGAACTTCGCCAGAGATTGGACTCTCTGGAACAGGGACGTTCGCCAGACTCTGAAAATGAATAGTGAAGGAGGCATGTCATGCCCAACAAAGATGGAACTGGACCCACCGGCGCAGGACCTGGTACCGGTAGAGGACAAGGTGGTTGTAGGGGTGGTCGTGGCTCAGGAAGAGGCCGCGGACGTGGCACAGGACAGGGACGCGGCATGGGCCGGGGCGCAGGTGGTGGCGGCCAGGGTCGCGGTGCGGGGCGCTCCGGTGGGCGTTCCAGAGACGATTGACCAGTCGTGTCTTTACGAATCGCCGTAGCCAGTGGAAAAGGCGGCACAGGTAAAACCACCATTGCCACGAGCCTTGCCGCTGCGTACTCCAGGCAGGCCGCTTCTGCGGCCTACCTGGATTGCGATGTGGAGGAACCCAATGGAGGACTGTTCCTCCACCCCACAATCGACAGCAAGGAGCCGGTAACCAGACCGGTTCCAAGCATTGATGAGCAAAAGTGTACTCACTGTAATGCCTGTGCCAGGGCTTGCAGGTTTTCTGCGCTCGTGGGGTTTTCTAAGAAGTTATTGACCTTTCCTGACTTATGCCATGCGTGTGGTGGCTGCAGCTTGGCTTGTGATCAAGACGCAATAGTCGAGGTTCCGTATCAGTTGGGAGAGGTCGCCAAGGGTAGTGCAGGTGATCTGGAATTTGTCCAGGGGCTATTGAGTATTGGAAAGCCCTCGGCAGTACCAATTATCCAGGCTGTGACAGAGCATGCAGATGCCAAGGACGTGAAGATAATCGATTCTCCTCCCGGCACGTCCTGTTCAATGATAGAGGCGGTCCGGGATGCGGACGCAATCCTGCTGGTGACCGAACCTACTCCCTTTGGTCTTGCGGACCTGAGGCTGGCGGTCGAGGTAATTAGAAGCCTGGGTGTTCCTTTTGGGGTTGCAGTGAACAAGGCCGGAGTCGGAGACGACGAGGTCTGGAGGTGGTGTGAGTCAGAGGGGATTCAAATTCTTTTGGAGATACCTTATGACCGCTTGATAGCCGAGGCATACTCCAGGGGTGAACTCATCATAGATACAATAGATGGGATGGATGAACTTTTTTCGAATCTTATACGCCAGCTGGAGAAAATGGCGAAGCAAGTTCGATCCAGGGCAGAATGGGATTTTTCACCATCTTCACCTGATCTCCCGCCAGCAAAAAAGCCATCCGAGAGGCTGGAAGATGGAGAGCATCCAAAACCCAAAGAAGTCGTGGTAATCAGTGGAAAGGGCGGTGCGGGAAAAACGAGCATCTGTGCCAGCTTGGTTGCCTTGTCCAACGAATCAGTCATCGCCGACTGTGATGTGGACGCAGCAGACTTGTATCTGGTACTGGACCCTGAGGACAAGGGTGCTTGGCCCCACACCGGTGGATTCCAGGCCAGGGTGCGACGAGAGGATTGTACTGGGTGTGGGGAATGTGAACAGTTGTGCAGGTTTTCTGCTATTTCGGTACAGGATGGTGTCGCAAAGGTCAATCCACTTTCCTGCGAAGGTTGTGGAGTGTGTGCGGATCATTGTCCGGAGAAAGCCATCGACCTTTGGCACCCGGTCTTTGGTTACTGGTTCGAGTCTCGTACCAGGTTCGGACCCTTGGTCCATGCCAGATTGGCTGCATCCAGGGAGAACTCGGGAAAGCTCGTTACAACGGTTCGTACTGAAGCAAAGGCCCTGGCTCAAATCGAAGGACGGGATCTGGTCTTGGTAGATGGCTCTCCTGGCGTGGGGTGTGCTGTGATAGCTTCCGTTACGACTGCGGATTTGGCCTTGGTTGTGGCTGAGCCAACCCCTTCCGGCTTGCATGATGTTACCAGGGTGTTCGAGTTGACCAAAAAGCTCAAAGTAAAAGCGGCCCTGTGTGTAAATAAGGCTGATTTGAATCCAGCCATGACATCCGCACTAAAGGATCTTGCTGCTAAGTTCGGTGTTTTAGTTTTCGGTGAAATCAGGTACGATGCTGCGGTTACTAAGGCGCAGGTCGCAAAGCAGACCCTGGTAGAGTATTCTGATGGACCTGCGGCGCAGGATGTTCGTGCGCTTTTCAAGGAGGTGATGGGTGTCATCGGGCACTGAACGACCAACGTATTTGGCAGCTCGCCTGCAGGAACTTGCAGCAGACCTAGCTATTAAAAGGACCGTTGAAGAAGTTCGCATTGGTTTGGCATATACTGCCGTTCGGTTGGACGATAATAGCTTGGGCGTAGCCCTGACTTTTTTGGATGATTGGGAAAGATGCTGCCAGGGATTGGCTGAACGCGAGCCACTGGCTAAACGTAATGCGTCCGATTTGCTGCCAATGCTTGCATCCAGTACCCCGGTGGAGGCTGCTTTGGGATTGGCCTGCGTCAATGCCTTGTTCAATGGGCACGTGCGGGGTCAGCAAGATGGAGATGTTCTGGAGGTGGTGGGGCTTCAGCCAAGTGACAAGGTGGTCATGGTAGGGCATTTCAGACCGATCGTCAAAAGACTAAAAAACAGGATCGGCTCTTTGCATATTTTTGAGCGAAAACCTGATGCGAGTTCCATGGTACGTCCGGCTGATGAAGTTTTTTCAGAACTACCAGATGCAGACATAGCCCTGATTACAGCTACTTCCATATTGAACCACAGCCTGGACCCCATTTTGGACGCTGCCCATGGATGCAGGCAGGTTGTGTTATTAGGTGCTTCTACTCCTTTGGTGCCTGAGGCTTTCGAAAATAGCCCAGTTACTCTTTTGTCCGGGGTGGTTGTCAGGAATAACGAAGCAATTTTACAAACAATCTCCGAGGGGGGTGGCATGTACATTTTTAAGCATTATGTTGATAAGGTGAATATATCGGTGGCTGGACGGTCCTGACCATCAACTAACGCGAGGAATATTCTCATGACAGAAAAAAGTTCTTGTTCAACGTGTAATGACACTAGCTGCTCTGCCCATAGTCAAAACAAGGGCGAGAGTGAAAAAGATTTTGCAAATCGCCAGGCTTTGTCCGCGCGTCTATGCAAGATGAAGAACAAACTGGTGGTTCTCTCCGGAAAAGGCGGTGTGGGAAAATCTACCGTTGCCGCGAATCTTGCTGTGACCCTTGCCCAGGCAGGTAAAAAAGTGGGTCTTTTGGACATAGACCTGCATGGTCCAACCATACCACGGTTGTTGGGCCTAGATGGCGTGATGTTGACCAGCGATGGTGTGTCCATGTTGCCTGCCGAGGTCAAGGGGTTCGAGCTTGAAGGGGAATTGAAGGTCGTCTCCATAGCCATGCTTTTACAGGATCCAAAGCAGGCGGTTATTTGGCGTGGGCCCATGAAGCATGGCGCCATAGAGCAATTGATTCGGGATATCGACTGGGGAGATCTGGATTACTTCATAGTCGACAGCCCTCCTGGAACAGGTGACGAACCCCTGTCCATTGCCCAGCTTTTGCAGACCGAAGGAGAGGTGAAGGCCCTTGTGGTCACCAGTCCACAGCAGGTCGCGGTGGATGATGTCAGGAGGTCGCTGGGGTTCTGTGCACAGGTGGGTATGCCGGTACTTGGTGTAATAGAGAACTTTTCCGGTTTCGTCTGCCCCAGTTGTGGAGAGCACACCCCAATTTTTGGTTCAGGTGGTGGGCAAGCCCTGGCAAAGGAACTGGGTGTGGCCTTCCTGGGTTCCATACCCATCGATCCGCGAGTCGTGGCGGGTGGAGACTCGGGAAAGCCCATAGTGGTGGCTGATGAGCATGGAATCGTTGCAGAGTCTTTCAAAAAGCTCATGCGTAACCTCATGGAGCCTGAGATGGAAAAGGCTCAGGAAGAGATCGCCGAGCAACTTGAAAACGAGGTCGACAAGTTGGTCATAGCCATTCCCATGGCCCAGGGTCAACTTACTCCGCATTTCGGACATTGTGAGCAGTTTGCGTTATTCGAGGTAGATCAGAAAACCAAGAGCATCCTGTCCAGTGATTCCAAGACTCCTCCACCTCACGAACCGGGAGTACTACCCAAGTGGTTGGGTGAACAGGGCGCCAATATAATCATCGCGGGCGGCATGGGTGCAAGAGCGCAGAGCCTGTTTACCTCGAACGGAGTTCAGGTGATCACAGGCGCCACAGCCCTTCCTCCTGAAGAGGTCGTGCAGCAATACCTAGATGGCACCCTGCAGACAGGCC
>CAYSLH010000233.1:0-8300 GCA_964431605.1 uncultured Myxococcales bacterium | reverse complement strand
CGGGAGGCAGGTCTTCGCCTATGCCCAGGATTTCACCTCCAGGGCGGGAACCATGGGCGAGATGCAGTCCAAGAAGATATGTCAGGTGATGGACCTGGCCATGAAAGTGGGTTCTCCTGTGGTTGGGTTGAACGATTCTGGAGGAGCCCGGATTCAGGAGGGGGTTGATGCTCTTTCAGGTTATGGCCAGATATTCTACCGCAATTCATTGGCGTCAGGCGTAATACCTCAGTTGAGTGCAATCATGGGGCCTACTGCAGGAGGCGCTGTCTATTCCCCTGCCATGACGGATTTTGTCTACCAGGTAAAAGGTACATCGTTTATGTTCATCACTGGCCCGCAGGTGATAAAGGCTGTCACCGGCGAGGAGGTGAGTTCGGAAGACCTTGGTGGAGCCATGGCTCATGCCACTAAGAGTGGGTGTACTCACTTTGTCTCGGAAAATGACCAAGAGTGTATCGACGCCATACGCACCACACTTTCGTACCTGCCGTCGAACAACATGCAGGATCCTCCAATAGTGCAGACTTCAGATCATCCGGCTCGGCGTTGTAGCGAACTCGAAAGCGTCATACCAGACGATCCGAAACAAAGTTATGACATGCGTATCGTGATAAGATCTTTGGCTGACAACGGGGTCATGTTCGAACCCCATGAATTATGGGCCCAAAATATCATCGTGTGTTTTATCAGGATGGCGGGCCACACGGTTGGAGTAATAGCAAACCAACCATCGGTGATGGCTGGTGTTCTGGACGTGAACGCTTCGGACAAGGCAACCAGGTTCATAAGGTTCTGCGATGCGTTCAATATCCCCTTACTGACCATAACCGATGTGCCAGGCTATCTTCCCGGTGCCGACCAGGAGTGGTCCGGTATCATCAGGCACGGAGCCAAGTTGCTGTGGAGTTATTCGGAGGCCACGGTACCCAAGGTTACATTGGTGACCAGAAAAGCATATGGTGGATCGTATCTTGCCATGTGCTCTTCAGACCTGGGTGCCGACTGCGTGTTCGCTTGGCCCACTGCGGAAATCGCCGTGATGGGGGCCGAAGGTGCGTCCAGGATTATCTTCCGCAAGGAAATAGCCGCAGCAGAGGACAAGGATTCAATGTTCAGGCAGAAGGTTGAAGAATACGAAGAACTTTTCGCAAACCCCTACAAGGCAGCCGAACGGGGGTATATCACCTCGGTCATTAGAGCATCTGAATCACGTTCCGCGATCATCAAAGCTTTTTCCATGCTCAGGGACAAGCGTGAGACACGACCGGAACGAAAACACGGAAATATTCCCATGTGACAGATTTTGGGTGGTGTCATGAATCGTTGGTTGATAGTTGCACTGGTGCTGTTTTGTTCAAACCAGGCCGCTGCTGTTCCTCCTGACAAGGTCGTACACCTGAAGGTGGGTGAGAACCGGTTCGAACCCGGCCCCCAGGGCCATTGGCTCGCTGAACCATTCGATCCGTCCTTACTGGAGTCAAAGGCGTTTGATACCAGGGAGGTTTTTCTATCAGGAAAAAAACAGGGTCAGACTTTGCTCTTGTTGAGTAACTCATCAATAAGAGAAGTGCTTTTCTGGAAAGTGATTGTGGGTGATCATGTTGCAATTGACAATCAGATCGACACCTCGTTGCTCGAGAAAAATTGCAAATGCGATCCGGATACCAAACCAGTCTGTTGCAGGGTCTTGGACAAAAAGTGTATCCAGAGTTTGAAAAAGTGGATTGATGCAAGCAATATCCAGTCTGATGAATTGCATTTGATTTATTCCGCCCAATCATTGCAGGAGGTCTTGAGAGAAATAGATAAACGCTTGGCTGAAGGCGGCCTGAAGGGGATCACTCTTTCTTTTGCTGGCGTTAACCTGAGGATCGAAGGTGTCCTTTCGGATCGTGGGCAGTGGCGAAAGCTAATGAAAATCGTTTATGAAAACATGGTGGGCAAGTTGTTGATAGAGGATAAGACCCGGATACTGGAGACATCAGAAGGAATCGAGCCAGTCAGATAGACGTTCCTTGCCATCAGAAGCAAAAAATAAAAACTGTGCTCCGTGGCGTGTGCCAGAAGAACTTATATCATGCCACACCACCCGGCACCTGGACTGCACTGGGTTTTCGGACGATTTTTTTATAAAAATCCAAAGTGTTATTTCCTGACCCGGATCCAACTGATCCGGTATTTCGAAACACACGCCATCCATCGACACATTATGGGTCCAGGTATGATAGGAGTTTTGTGCTTTTTCCACATCCACCTTTACCCGAACCTTGTGCCTGACATACTTGCGGTGATAGGGGTATTTTTGGATTGCGTCTTCGTTGCTCTCTGCCTTTTTCGTACTTTTTGTTTCCTGTTTGGAGTCGCCCATGTCTCCCCCTGTCTCGGAGATACTTGTCAAAGTTGATACGAGTGGTACCTTAGCACACATTCTCGTTCATCATCAAGGATAGCTAGTTCCAATTCTCCACATCCACGCCCTCTGGAACTTTTAGGTCAAAGACTTCATCTTCGGGGAAGTTGGTTGGGTCGGCCTGGAAGAGTTTTATTCGGACCTTGGCATTTTCAGATGGCATCTCGAAACGTATCTTTCCTGGAACGAGTGGACGGCCCTTTTGCTTTAGCCAATCTGAAAGGGTGAGACTGTATGTTACGTGGCCATTTGTGAAAAGCTTGATACTTGAAGGAGCAAGGTCCGGGCCTACTCTGATGGTTTCTGTTTGTCTGGCGTTGGATAGGGTGATGACATATTGTCCTTGGTCGAATTCCAGTTTGTCCGATGCATAGGCGATCAAAGGAGCTTGCCCCAGGAGCATCCGAGCAATATCTGCGCCATCCATGGGCACGGGGAGAACTTTCGAAATGTTTGCCATGGTGGCATGACCCGTTATGAAACGTCCGTTCTTCATGTCCCACGAACTAAAGGTCATGCCATCTGTAACCAGTATGGACAGAGGCTGATCGAAAAAGCTCTCTGTCTCGAAGCGCAAAGTAGCAGGCTTCCTGGCTACATAGAGAATACGAACTTTTATTCTCTTTGGCCCGGTTCGATATTCCACCATGCCTGTAACTCGCAAACAGCAAGGCCTGCTCTTGGCCATGGCCGTCAGTAACTGTGAGGCACTCTGGAATTTTTGGACCGTGTTGCCGGCAATGATTCGTTTGGGGCAGCCTGTCAACATGGTCATTGTAATCAGAGAGAGGAAAATCGCCTGAAAACGCAATAAGGATTTTATTGGTTCCTTCATCGTGGATTTTCAGACCATGGCCGAAATGCTGCGAAGCAGGTCATAGAAGGCAGCTGGACTGTAGAACAAAAAGGCAATGTCGCCGAAGGCCAGTTGGTCTCCATCAGTCAATGTTTTAGGTTCCCGTGCTGTGAGTTGTTGGCCCTGGAGGGTTGTACCATTGGTCGAGCCTGTGTCGGTAACGACCGTGGTGCCAGTGGAATCAATCGTAAAAAAAGCATGGTGTTTTGACACTGTCATGTGGGTGACTACCAGGTCGTTGGTCTCGGTCCTGCCCACGAGGATTTTTCCAGCCACACTGTTTCTCTGGGATTTTTTTATGACCTCCACCTGGTCCATGGGTGCTGGGGGAATGGGTTCGACACGCCATTGCTTGGTTTGCGGATCTTTTCTCATGCGAAGGGTAGACCCATATTCATCCCTGGGGGCCAAGGATTGCTCTTGTGTTCTGTGTATAAGGAATGGGTATGGATGGCGCTGAATGAATGTTTCCTTGTCCACCTGTCGGGCCAGTTCAACATAGTCTTTTATATAGGAAGCCATGGGCCCTCTTCGGAAAATTCAAGCTATAATAAAGAGTTGCCTGTTGGCTGTCAAGAATACTGCCAGGATTGGGCTCAGTCGCCGATTATTTTCACCAGGACCCGTTTGCGTCTTCTTCCGTCGAACTCCCCATAGAAAATCTGTTCCCAGGTGCCGAAGTCGAGCTTTCCCTTGGTAATCGCAACCACCACCTCCCGGCCCATGACCTGGCGTTTCATGTGGGCGTCGGCGTTGTCTTCTCCCGAGTCGTTGTGTCGGTACTGGGAAGTCGGTGCGTGTGGGGCGAGTCTTTCCAGCCACTGCTCGTAATCGTGGTGAAGTCCGCTTTCGTCGTCATTGATAAACACCGAAGCCGTGATGTGCATGGCGTTTACCAGCACGAGGCCTTCTGTAACACCGCTTTGGTCGATACAGTCTTGAACATCAGACGTGATATTTATAAACGCGCGTCTCGTTGGTACTTCGAACCACAGTTGCTTTCGATAGCTTTTCATTTGTCGGATTCTCCTTTGGGGAATTTCATATTTGGATGTGGCGAAAACAGATCCAATTGTGTCTTGTGTCAGCGAAGCTCTTTTCTTATCTCGCCGTTTGGCAGCATGTTATCGGGATGGGCCTTCCCCTTGCTTTCCATCTGGTACCGGACACAGCTTTTGTCTCCGGCCAGGCAATAGTTTTCCACCCAGATACGTTCCAACTTACCCTGGTCTGTGTATGTCCTTATGGGACAGCACGAGTACCAGATACAAGGTTTTGCCTTTTGCTCTTTCACCTCTGGCCTCCTAGGCCTTTTCCTTCATTCTTTTATATACCGAGACGAGACATACTTACGAGCCATTTTGTGCACCCGCACAATACTAAAACCATTGTTGCAAAAGGCCACTCGTGGTATTTGTTTTTTCATGGATTGCCCTTTTTGCCAGGTGGAACACTGTTGACCTCATGATGAAGTCAAAGCATAAGAAGAGTATTTTTCGGGAAAAAACAGCAATCCGCCGCTATTCTTTTTCCCGTCCGGTGTCAATCGCATTATCTGATGGCCTTATCACAGAAGAGACTAGCTTTTTTGATTATGGATGCGGTCATGGTGATGATATACGGCATTTGAGAAAACTTGCAATAGCTGCAACTGGCTGGGATCCTTTTCATAATACGGAGGGACAAAAGCAGCGAGCAGATGTGGTTAACCTTGGGTTCGTTTTGAACGTCATTGAAGATCCGCTAGAAAGAAATTCCACACTTGTAGATGCGTATTCTCTTGCAAAAAAGCTCCTGATTGTTTCGGTCAGAGTAGATAAAGCTTTACATAAAGCAGGTGAATATTCGGATGGTTTGATTACGGATAAAGGTACATTTCAAAAGCTGTACACCCAATCCGAGTTTAGAATCTACTTAGAGGAATTTGTTAAGTCCAAAGTTCTTTTTCCGGCACCTGGTATAGCCTATATTTTCAAGGATGAAGATTTAGAATCAGACTACCTTGCCAACCGGGCCTTTAGCAGGCGCTTGGAATATCGTCTTGACCTTATCGAGGCGTTTGAGAAAGACGAAAACGCAAAGGAATACGTAAGGCTCGCCGAAGACTTGGGAAGAGTTCCTTTACCAGAAGAGTTTGGAAAGTACGAGAAACTACTCGATGTATTTGGGACTCCAAGGCGAATCCAGCGCCTGACTCTTAGAGCGATAGACAAAGAAACTTTTGACGGGACCAGGGAAGATAGAAAACAGGATATCCTTACCTATTTGGCCATGACTCGTTTTCAAAACATCAAGATGCCTAATTTCGGAAAACTCCCAGTGAGAATTCGTGCTGATATTAAATCCATGTGGGGTAGTTATCTAGCAGCTCAAAAGGAAGGTGCTCAGTTCCTTTTTTCCATTGGCAACCCTCTGCTCGTGAATGCCATGTTGGAAGCAGCACAGTACGGGAAACGCTTGCCTGATTCGGTCTATTTTCATCGCTCAGGCGAAGATGATCTACCTGCCTTGCTCCGAGTGATTATTTTTGTGGCAAAACAGATCGTCGGTGAACTCGAATACAATGTATTGAAGTTTCAAAGGGACGGTAGGGCCATTTCTTTTTTGTCATACAAAGATTTCGATAATGATCCGCATCCCGCCTTGGAACGGAGCGTAAGGGTTTATTTGCCTCGTGCATCGTATGGGATAAGAAACTATGATATTGAGCAAAATCCCCCAATACTCCACCGTAAGGACACCCTTGTTACCCCTGAGTATCCTGGATTTGCTAAATTCCGCGAGCTTACTGAAAAAGAAGAAGCTGCAGGTCTGCTTAATTCCAATAAAATAGGGTTTCGTGTTCAATGGGAAGATTGGCTTTCGGAGAACGACCTTAGGATCACAGGGCATGATTTGATATCCATTAAATACAAAAAAATATATGAAAAACCATCGATTAGTATGATCGATCAATAAAAGAGGCACCGGTGTCAGGGGTCTGTGTTATCGTCCTGTCAAATCAGTTTCTGAACTGGACGAACAAACAACAACTTTGTCCAGAGCAAGCTTGATTTTGAACGCTGATGAGGATTATCCTCATAGTTCAATTGCCTAATGGGATGGATACCAATGTTTGATACTATACCTAAGCTAAGCTTGAGTTTTTCCGGACATGAGTCGTTTCCTTTGAGATATCTTTGGTTGACGAAAGGTTATGATTTTATCGATCAAGACGATACTTTTTTTTCTTCTGATGATGCCATGGTGAAATTGGGTACCGGAAAAAACATGGTGCGTGCCATACGCCATTGGGGTCTTGCATGTAAGGTTTGGAAAGAAGTAGAGCAGACCCGTGGCAGGCGGGTAGTGCCAACTGAACTGGGAAAACGGCTTTTGGCAAAGAATGGATGGGATCCATTTTTGGAAGAAATCGGAAGCATCTGGTTATTGCATTGGTTACTGGTGACCAACCTCGATAAGGCCTCGAGTTGGACATATCTTTTTGCTCGCCCCAAAGGCAATCGTTTTACTAGAGATGAATTAGTAGGTGAACTGGAATCATGGGTAAGGGAACAACCGAATAAAAAGATAAAAAGATCATCCCTGAAACGGGATGTCGATGTACTTGTAAGATCTTATACAAGAGCAAAAGCAATAAAAGGTTCTGTCCCTGAAGACTCATTGGATAGTCCTTTTGTTCAATTAGATCTAATCAGACCGGCAATTGAAAAAGGACAGTTCGAGATAGTCGAAGGCGCTCATCCGAGCTTACCTATCGGCATTTTCGAGTTCGCTTTGGCCGAATATTATCAAATAATAAGGGTATTGCAAAAAGGGCACCCTGTCATTTTTGATGTACCTTGGCCAGACGAAAAATCCGGTAGCATTAGTTTAGATGAGTTACTCTATGCTCCATGCTCACCCGGTAGGACCTTCAGGTTATCCGAAGATGCCATCGTTGAAAGATTGCATCAACTCGTCAGCGAATACAGCGATAGGTATGTGTTTGACGAGACTGCCGGCATTCGTCAGCTTTTACTACCCAAGGGCATGCTAGGTCCTATTGAGATTCTCGATCGTCACTATGGGGAACGAAGAGGGCAGGAGGCAGCATGAGCAATATAGAACCCATGGAAAAGCTCATAAGTATTTCACCTCGTTTTCGAAAGTCCATCAATCTAGAAGCGGATTTTGGAAGGCCCGAATCCTTGCAGGGTTATGTTGTATCGCCTCTTTCGATAGACGTCACGACCAAGATTATTGGAAACCTTGATCACATCAATGGGGCACGCTGCTGGACTTTGATTGGACCTTATGGTAGCGGCAAATCAGCTTTTGCAGCTTTTTTGACTATGCTCCTTAACGGTGGCGATTCATCAAAGTATGCTTTGAATTTGATTAAAAAACAGTGGAAGAAAAGGCAGAACCAGAGAATAGGTGCCAGCGTGAGGAGATTGGGAAGACTTGCTCCTGTTCTTATAACTGGTGAGAGTATCTCCATTGGCGAGGCTCTTGTAAGAGGTTTGAAAAGAGCTGCTTCAAGGGTTTGGACCAGGGGACGGAAGCCTGAGATCGTAGATAAGATCGAATCTGCATGTGAAATAATTTCCAATGGAGAAATGCCACCTGAACATGAACTAGTTGATCTGGTCGTAGAGTTTTCCGCTAAGGCAACTGAGGGTAAAAGCGCCTATTCCGGGATATGCCTTGTAATCGATGAAGCGGGTAAACTCCTGGAGTGGGCTGCTAGGAACCCCTCTCGTTCGGATGTATACCTTTTACAACTCCTTGCCGAAGCAGCGACTCGATTCGATGTTGGGAGATGGTGTTTCATAACAATCCTTCACCAGGGTTTTGAAGCTTATGCGTCGGATCTCCCGCGAACAACAAAGTTGGAGTGGGCAAAGATCGAAGGTAGGTTTGAACTTATCCCGTACCTTGAATCACCAACTCATTTGACCAAGCTTGTAGCAGGTGCAATTGATGCCAACCCCTCGGTTGAAAACTTACCACTTTACAATTCGGTTCTTGATAGCACTGAAATGCTTC
>CAYSLH010000232.1:0-8304 GCA_964431605.1 uncultured Myxococcales bacterium | reverse complement strand
AAATGGAGAAACAATATGGCACGAGAACGATCGTCAAGGCTTTTCAACAATTTATCCAACAGTTGCCTGCTTATCATGATTCCTTCCAACCCCTGTACATTTCGATGAACAAAAACTCCCTCATCGTCAACATCCATGGGTGTCATCACAGAGCGCTTTGAAGAACGAATCATATTGAGCGCTTGATTCGTGGTAATCCTGTAGATCCATGTAGTTGGATCAGATTCACCCCTGAAGGACATACGATTTTTCAAGACCTTGACGAAAATCTCCTGCACAGCATCCATGGCGTCTTGTTCGTTGCCCAACATGGTCAAGCAACGACGATATACCACGTCAGCATGCTTCCTATATATAGATGCGACCTCTTTCGACGTAAGCGACAACAGCTTTTCCTCGGGATCCCGCACATATACCAATTAGACACCTCATGTATGCCAACTGAGAACCCTGGTCTGAGCATTTCAAATCATTGTCGAGAGCCAGGAACGATTTGAACCACTAATTTTTTCCCATCCCTTTCGAAAACCATCTTCGTCTTCTTACCCACTTCCAACGCACCTATGGCAAACGAGTAATCATAGAGATTTTCAATTTTTTTACCCGCCAGTTCCTTTACCACATCACCGCTTCTCAGACCCGCCTTGTCCGCAGGCGAACCCTTTCTGACGCCGGACAGCTTCACTCCTACCACGTCCGCAGCGGCAAAATCAGGCACAGTGCCCAAATATGCCCGCATCACACGCCCCTTGTTCTGCATGGACTGAATTTTTTTCTTGGGTGGAGAGGTAAACGCCAAGGCAATGCTGTCACGCACCAAGCGCTTTACGATTCTGGACAACAAAATACCTATTTTTGCCGCACCCTGGTAGTTGAGGGTATCGGCCGTGTCCCTAGGGGTATTGTACTCGCTATGCATCTTGGTAAAGGCGGAAAGCACAGGTACTCCCGCCAGAGCGAAAGATGTGGCATCAGTTGGCAACATACTCTCTGCCTGTACCACGACAGGCAATCCCACCGGAGCGTTTGCCATCTCGATCACCCCGGCCCAGCCAGGACTGGTTTCCAACCCGTATAGAATCAGCGCATCCCTTAGCCTACCCACCATATCCATGTTTATGTATGCCGAGATTTTCGGAAAGATGGATCCATGAAATTTTTTTCGCAGATCGCTTACGTAATGATTGGACCCCAATAGACCCAATTCCTCCCCGGACCAGGCGGCAAAAATGATATTTTTTTTGGCGTGCAATTTTCCTTTGGCCTTCAGAGAAGAAAAATATTGGGCCATTTCCAACATGACCGCGACTCCCGAGGCGTTATCATCCGCACCGGGGTGAACCTTTCCCTGCTCATCCTTTCGGGCAAGGGAGCCAAGACCTATACCATGTCCAATATGATCCACGTGAGCCCCTACCATCACGCTACCAACATCGTCTTTTTCCAAAGCACTTATCTGGCCCAGGACGTTTCTACCCTTGCTCCATTTTTTGGTAACTGCGATGTTTCCTCCTACCTTGACACCCTTTAGTAAAAAGCCTCTCCGTGGCTTCAATCCCCGCCACCGTTTTTCCACCCCCCCCAGGGTGACTTTGGATTTTCTCAACAACCTTCTTGCTACGCCTTTTGTAACGGACACAGCCGCCAAACCTGCATCCTGAGCTGTTCCCTCGAACACCATTGGAACCAGATCGTGCTTGAAATGAGCCTTGGGTCCGCTGACCAAGATCATACCCACAGCGCCTCTGCTCTTCGCCTCTGCGGCCTTTCGCCCCATGGCCACGAAAGGAGACAACCTCAGGCGGTCCTCCTGTTTCAATCCTCTGGGCAGGTCGCGCAACATCATGACCCATTTGCCCTTGACGTCGATCTTGCCGTACGAATCGTATGCTGGTTTTCCATCCTGTGCCGGAGCCACAATTCCATATCCTGCAAACACCACCTTGGCAGATTCAATCTTTCCCGTCTTGGAAAAAGCCAATGGTCTCCAATCGCGATCTAGCTTCAAGCCCTTCCCTTTGATGCCGCTTATGTTCAATGAACTTGCCGGCTCGGTGGTTACACCGGAGACAAACGAAAACTCCTGGAAATAGCTGCCGTTTTCTCCAGCCGGCAAAAGCCCCATAGCCTTGAACTTATTGGCCACGAACTCGGTGGCGTCATGCTCACCCTTGGTGCCGGTAAGCCTTCCCTCCAGGGCAGGATTGGCCAAATATCGTACATACAGGTAGAGATCTTCCGGAGTTATTTTCGGTATGGTGACCTTCGGAATGACCGGTAGCAACTTGCCCCGAATACTACTCATATTTTGCGGTTTTTTCAGTCCCAACAACTCCAGGGCCCTCGTGTGATTCCAATCGGCCATAAAAATTTGTCCCTGGTGGTTTATGGTCTGATCGCTTGTCCATGACAGGTGCTGTCCATCCGGGGTAAATACCGGCAAACCATCAAAACCAGGTCTGACAGTCACCCTGACTGGCTTGTGCTTGCCCTCCATGTCCACCATGTACAGCTCGAAGTTGGCAAACCCGTGTTTGTTGGTGGTGAAGATAATGTATTTGCCTGACGGATGACAATATGGAGCCCAAGACATGGCCTTCATGTGAGTTATCTGCTTTGTTCCTGTTCCGTCTGCGTTCATCGTGTATATTTCGGCTCTCAGACCATCTGGAGAAAATCTCCTCCAGACTATCTTGTTCCCGCTCGCACAAAAAAACGGCCCGCCGTCCTGGCCCCATGTCCGGGTGAGTCTCTTTACGTTAGATCCGTCCGAGTCCATGATGTAAAGATCGAGCGCAATCTCCGGGTTCTTCCTGAACGCCTCTGATTCTATCTTGCTGAGCTTTGCTGTGTAGGCATGCCTGTTGGACGAAAACAGGATCTTGGAACCGTCAGGGCTGTATGAACCTTCCGCGTCATAACCTTTGACGTGAGTCAGGTTGAGCATCTTTCCCGTCTGGAGATCCAATTGGTAGATATCGAAGTTTTCGTCATAGACCCACCTGTGCATCCTGGATTGACCTTTTTTCCTCCTGGCGAATTCTTCCTCTTGAACCCTCTCAGCGTTGGGATCTTCATGCGTGGACGAAAACATGGCATGCCTCCCATCGGGGCTCAACCAAGAACAAGTAGTCCTTCCCACCCCGTTGGAAAGACGCCTGGTGTCTCCAGTGCCAAGATCCATCAGGTATATCTGGAAAAACGGATTGTCATCCTGTCGCTCGCTTTGAAAAATCATCTTCTTACCATCCGAGCTGAAATACCCCTCTCCTGCCCTGCGACCAGCGAATGTCAGTTGTCTGGCATTGGTAATCAAACCTGGATCCTTTACCTTTGCAGTAGCAGCGTGGGAGGTGAAATAGCAACTTACAACACCAAGCAAACCCAAAAACATCGTTCTAAGCATAACTGCTCCTTTCGCAAAAATTGCGACTCAGCAACCGTGGCATTACACAGCACCAGGATGCGGATGGCAACTGTTTGTGATGAATCGAATCACAGTGATCATTGACCAATAGTCATATTTCGTGTAATTGCACCACGTCGGAGAATGAAAAGAGGTATGCTAAGGTGTCCAAGGCAAGTTCAGTACAATCAAGGATTCGCAATATCGGCATCATTGCCCACATCGACGCGGGCAAGACCACGGTAACGGAAAGATTCCTATATTACACAGGCGTCATTCATCGAATGGGGGAGGTACACGACGGCCAGGCGGTAATGGACTGGATGCCACAAGAACAGGAAAGAGGTATTACCATCACCTCTGCCGTTACCGCCATGCCGTGGAACAATTATGACATACACCTCATCGACACCCCTGGACATGTGGATTTCACGGTAGAGGTGGAGCGCTCTCTTCGCGTCCTGGATGGCGTGGTGGTGGTGTTCTGCGCAGTGGGAGGTGTTGAACCCCAATCCGAGACAGTCTGGAGGCAGGCCGACAACTACGGTATACCTAGAATAGCTTTCATCAACAAAATGGACAGAACGGGCGCTGACTTCGAAGGCTGCCTGGAGCAAATCAGAGAAAGGCTTGGCGCAAAACCTTTACCCATACAAATCCCCATGGGAAAGGAAGATTATTTCGAAGGAGTGGTGGACCTGCTGAAGATGAAAGCCATAAGGTGGCATGGAGAAGACCTGGGTGCGTCCTTTGATGAAGAAAATATCCCTGACGACCTCTTGGGCCCGGCAGAGCAGTGGCACGAAAAACTCATAGAGGCCATCGCGGACGAAGATGACGCCATAGCAGAAAAATATCTCGCAGGTGAACCAGTCGAATACCAACTATTGCAGGATACCGTAAGAAAGCTCTGTATAACCAACCGTGGAGTCCCTGTACTATGTGGCACAGCCCTACGCAACAAGGGAGTCCAGCCTCTTTTGGATGCGGTTTGTCACTACTTACCATCGCCTGTAGAGATGCCTCCCATAAAGGGGTTAGACCCCAAGACAGGCGAGGAGGTGGAATTCATCCGCGATCGAAAACAGCCGTTCAGTGGACTGGCTTTCAAGGTTCAACTCTGGGACGGGAGAAAACACACCTACCTCCGGATATACTCCGGAAGTATCGCGCTCGGTGAATCAGTATACAACGCGTCCAAGGACGTGGATGAAAAAATATCAAGACTGCTCAAACTCCACGCTGACAAAAAAGAGAGGATCCAACGTGCCCAGGCTGGAGACATAGTTGGAGTGGTGGGACTGAAAAAGGCCACCACCGGCGACACCCTATGCACTAGAAAAAACCCTGTCATATTTTCCAAGATGGAATTCACCACGCCGGTCATTTCCCTGGCAGTGGAGCCAAAGACATCCAAGGACGAAGACAAGCTGAAAGACGTACTGGATAAAATGGTCGAGGAGGATCCCACTTTTACGGTCACAGAGGACCAGGAAACAGGCCAGACCCTGCTATCAGGAATGGGGGAACTTCATCTCGAAATCCTGGTGGATCGTCTCAAGAGAGAGTTCCATGTTCCCGTGAATGTCGGAAAGCCCCAGGTGGTTTACAGAGAGACCCTCTCTGCAAAAGCCGAGGCAACCGAAAAATTCGAAAGAAAGTTCGAAGAAGGAACCGGCGCCAAAAACATGTTCGCCGGCGTTACCCTCTCCGCAGAGCCACTGGATAGGGGTTGCGGGATACAATTCATAAATGATATCGAAAACAGTGAGCAACTTTCCGACGAATGGATTGGAGCTGTGGAGGTGGGGGTGAGGGAGGCAGCTGGTTCCGGTCCACAAACCGGCTATCCCATGCAGGACATAGCCATACACCTATTGGCTCTCGACACGAGGGACGACACGAACGAAGTAGCCCTTCACATCGCTTCAGCCTCGGCGTTCAGAAAGATATGTCGACAGGCAGGAACAAAAGTGATGTTGCCCATAATGTCACTGGAAGTAGTTGTACCGGATGAATTCACCGGCACGGTCATCGGCGATCTCAACTCCAGGAACGGCAAAATCGACCAGTTGGAAAAGCATGGGGACAGGACCCATATCCGCTCCACGGTTGCTTTGCCCAAGATGTTCGGCTACTCGACTGATCTTCGCTCTCTAACGGAAGGTCGTGGAACGTTCACCATGACTTTTCACAAGTTCGATATTCTCTGAAGCCCTGGCATGAAGAATTGAATCGTCTAGACATGGGCAGTGAAGAACAAATAAAAAACCACTCAAGACGAAAAAAAAACCGCATGCTGCCATGGTTCGTGGTGTTCATTTGCGCAACAGGAATTGGAGTTGCAGCATACGAGACCATGGTTCTTACAGGATCAGGTGCATACCTGTCCATGCAGTCGATTTCAGACCAGGTACACCGTGTCGCAGTTCTTATCATACCAGCAGGCCTGGTGTTGTCAGCCTTGACCTGGATGCTAAGCGAATTGGGCAAGCTCGGGACATGGCTCAAGTGGTCAGGAAGAGTGATTGTTGCTCTTTGCATGGTGTGTATTTTCGGAACTCTTGCGTTCGTTGTGCTATTCGACAGCAGGCTGGAAGCCGAAGGTCTCCAGGGACAATTCATCCATGGAAACGATCTGCTCCCTTCCATCGACGCACTGCCCGTATCCGATCTGCACGGCTTTAGAAGAGAGGAATCGGCCAAACTGCCGGGATTGGCCATCGAGGATCTCAGTCTCGGGCATATCCTGACCCTTGACAGAAAGACAATCGCCAGAAAGACTTCGGAAGGCAACTTCGTCTGGCACATAGACAGACCAGGTCCACCTCCAGCCTACCTGAATCTCGATGGAGACATTCTCTACTATACGGGTCCTGGCCCTAAGTTCGAAGATGACGTAGTGGCGTGTGCCGTAAAAATGAGTACGGGAAAGAAACAATGGCTTTATCATTGCCTTGGCAACTGGGCAAGCCCTGTGGTGACAGAGGGATCTTTCGCCGCGTTCGTCTCGGCAAGGCCTTCTTCTTCCAGCATTCACGTATTACATGTTTGGCCACCAAAGCTTCAGTGGGCGGTTCGCATCGATGGAGTCGTTAAAATCTCTCCCAGGTTCAAGGGCCACAGACTTCAAATTGCAAAGGAAGGATGGCTCATCGAATTTACGATTGAGACAGGAGAGGAACTGAATCGAAAAAGAGTCTGTCCGAAGGCAGATGGCACAGGGAAGGAGATTTTGAGTATTGTGTGCAAGGACGGTAAAGTGGTAGCCTGGAGGTCGGGAAAATCCACTGATGAGCGACCAGCAATCGATTTTCGATGACCCGCTGATACGGGCGAGAGAATTCAAAGCCAAGGGGCGATATGAATCCGCATATGACGTCCTGGCAAACGCCTTATCGAAATCGCCTGATGACCTTGCACTGAAAGCTTCGTTGGCAGACCTGTACTTCAGGTGGGGAAAATACCGAAAGGCACTGACCATAGCCGGACAACTGCTGGCACAAAACAGCGACGATCACAGGGCACTGGTGGTCATCGGCAACACCCTGCTTGCAAAGAAAAAACCCGATGAGGCCCTGGAATATTTCAAACTGGCAACCAACATAGCCCCCACCGATTACATCTGGGGGCGGATCGCCAAGTGTCACTTTGAAAAGAAAAGACCCCAGGCTGCCTTGGACGCCTTGAACAGAGCAGAGCAGTTGGCAGCTCCCACTCCACGTTTACTGGGACTACGTGCCAAGTGCCATGAGATGCTTGGAGAAACTGAAGCGCATCGTCAAATACTACTGCGGGCTGCAAGACTGGTACCAACTGACCCTGAAGCATTTTTCATTGGAGTATGGCCTATTCTCGATGCTCTATCACCTCGCCAAGGAGCCAGTGTCTCAGGAGACTTTCGTAACAAATGCAATCAAACCAATAATCCCCACCTGCTGCTTTTCGAGGCAGAATGCCTTTTGAAGTGTAAAGATTTTGCAGGTGCCAATGACAGGATAAATATATTGCGTTCTTTGGACTTGGAGGACAGAATCCAAAAACGGGTCGATGCTCTCGAAGAATCCATCAACAAAAAAACCGTGGCTGACTGAGGAGATACTTTGAACCAGAATGAACGCTACAGTCGTCAAGTCCTGTTTGCCCCCATGGGCAAGCATGGCCAGGACAAGATCCTCTCTTCCGAAGTGATGCTTATCGGATGTGGAGCTCTGGGCAGCACCATGGCCAACACCCTGGTGCGAGCCGGAGTTGGCCAACTTACTATCGTGGACCCAGACCGGGTAGAGCTTTCAAACCTCCAACGCCAAACGCTTTTCGACGAAGGACACGCTAACGATTCGACACACAAGGCAATTGCAGCGAGTCAACGTCTGGCCCAGATCAATTCCGAAGTACATATTACCCCGGTGATCGAAAGACTGACTTCATCCAACATTGAACGAATAATTGGAAAACCGGACGTGGTACTGGACGGAACCGACAACTTTCCCACTCGATACCTGATAAACGATTACTGCGTAAAGAAGGATATTGCATGGATTTACGGAGGTGTTGCAGCCAGCTATGGAGTTTGTATGCCCATCTTACCAGGTAAAACGCCTTGCCTCAGATGTGTATTTCCATCGCCTCCTCCACCGGAGCATGCACCCACGGCTGAGACGGTGGGCATAATCGCACCCATCGCTCACATCGTCGCATCACTTCAGGCAGCCCATGCACTAAAGATCATTTCAGGAAACGCCGATACCATAAGCCCAAAATTATACACGATCGATCTTTGGGAAAACACTTTCAACGCCATAGCCCTTTCGGACCCGGAATCATCATGTCCCTGCTGCCAGGGTGGCAAATTCGAGTTCCTGGAAAAGGCTTCATGACACAATCACCTGCCATAG
>CAYSLH010000231.1:0-8339 GCA_964431605.1 uncultured Myxococcales bacterium | reverse complement strand
GGGGTGGATCTGGTGGTGCAAATGTCCCTTGATGGTCCCCTGGCCTCCGCCATTGTAAAGCCGGGACAGAAGGTTACGGAAGTTTCGTCAACCGGTAGTGCAAAGAATACGGGACTGGTTATCGATGCCAGAGGTTTGAAGATTATTCCTGCGTTAGCTCCAAAGGTCCTGGATGAAAGCGGTAAGGTCGTATATAGCTCGGAGTTTGTGACCAAGGATGCTTTGGAACAAAACGGAGTCGTAGGTTATTTTCGCAGTGTGGATGCTGCAAAGAAAGCTAAGAGAGTGGGGAACAAACCTTTGGTTATTAAAGCGCTGAAGGCTGCTTCAGATGGTAAGACGGACATTGTGTTATCCAATGCAGACGCCGAGAAGTTGATTGCAAAAGATGCAAACATGAAATTTCTGACCGAGGGAAAGGTCATTATCGTTATAAAATGACGATTTTGATCAAGTCTACCTGAGGAGAAAATACCATGGGACGTTTAGTTCAAAGATGCATATTGGGATCGTTGGTTCTTGTCGCTTGGAACGCTTTTGCCGGTGAAGTTCAAACTGTCGAGGTTCGTGGGGAGGCTGCTATCATAGATGGAGACAAGGCTTCCGCCAGGGACAAGGCGATCGATGACGCCTTGAGAAAAGCGGTTGAATCTGCGGTGGGGACAATGATCTCCTCTGAAACCATCACAGAGAACTACCAGTTGATTTCCGATAGAATATATTCTCAGGCTGAAGGGTACGTACGCAGCTACAAGATAACCGACGAGCGCGAAGACGACGGCGTTGTGATAGTTGAAATACGTGCCCAGGTCTCAACTGGTGCGGTGTCAAAGGATCTGCAGGGGCTAAAAACCCTTTTGAAGAGAAAGAAGATGCCCAGGGTGCTGGTGTTGATTGCGGAACAGAACATTGGGATGAACAGGCCTTCGTTCTGGTGGGGACGTACTGGTGACGGCCAGGTGGTGATAGCTCAAAAAGAGACGGAGTCATTGGACCTGTCTACTGTGGAAAATACCCTTATAGGCGCCATGAAGGAAAAGGGATTTGATTTCATAGATACCCAGGCATTGTCAGGGAAAATAAAGGTCCGTGTTCCTGTATCGAAACTTTCCCCCAAACAGGCGGTACGTATTGCTTCGTCGACGGATGCGGAGATAGCAATCGTTGGCCAGGCCATTGCAAAACAAAAAGCAGATCATGTAATGGGTACGGATATGGTCAGTGTTGGTGCCATCGTGAATGTCAAGGTGATCAACACTGACAATGGAAGGATCATCACCACGGCTAGTGCACAGGCTGCAAGCGTGGAATTGGATGCGAAGATCGCAGGAAACAATGCTTTAAAAAAAGCTGGGAAGAAACTCGCCAAGAGACTCATGGAAAAAATCGCAAAGGTATGGGCCAGTGAAGTCAGTGGTATCAACCGTATAAGGGTCTCTGTATCCGGCATCAAGAACCAGGCTCAGCTGAGCGATTTTACGAAAGTCCTCAGAAATCGAGTCAGGTCGGTCAAGGACGTCAGGCAATACAAGCTAAGCAGCGGTCATGCCGAACTGGAAGTAGATCTGGCCGGAGATTCTCAGGCGTTGGCAACCGAGTTGGAGGCCAAGGATTTTGGAGGGCAGTTCAAACTGGAAGTGGTGAAGGTTCGACCCAACGCAATCGGCGTAAAGCTGATTCAGTAACGGGATCCAGGAAGGATTTCCGAGGAGTGTCCAATGACTGATAGAAAACTCTTCGCAAAGCTTTTGAGCCTGCTTTTCATTCCGGCAGTGGCTTTTTTCCTTGTCAATGCATCAGCCTCAGACACGACTGCCACGGTAACCAGACTCAAGGGTCATGTACGAGTGAAGTATGGAAAGAGTGAGTTCAAGCAACTGAAAATTGGATCCGCGGTCAAGGTGGGTGCTGTAATCTCAACCGGAAAGAAAAGCAGGTTGGAATTGAAACTAGCAGACAATAGCGTGATTCGTCTGGGCTCACACTCTACCATGACTTTAAAACAGGCCATGTTTTCCGGAGAAGGGAACAAGAAGGTATCTGCCAGGCTGTGGCGAGGCAAGGCCTATGCAGTCGTGAAAAAACTGGTAGGGAAAGAATCGAGTTTCCAGGTAAGGACATCTACAGCTGTCGCAGGTGTCCGTGGGACGGCTTTTCGTATAGATGCAAAGAGGGACAAGAGTACTGTTGTAAGGGTATACACAGGTGCAGTGGCCGTATCAAATGCTCCGATCTATGCTAAGGCCGGAAAGCCTAAAACCAGCTCCGGGAAATTTCAGATGCCCAGGCAGGGCGTCAAACCCGGTGGACCAGGAAGAGTAGAGGTCTCAGGTCCTAAGGAGATATCAAAGAAAGAGTGGGAGGAAATGGTTGCAAGCGCCATGCAGGAGATTCGTGTCTCTTCAACCGGAAAGCTTTCTGCTCCCGTCGCTTTCGATCCTCAGAAAGAACTGGAGAATGACGAGGAAGGTTGGGTCGCCTGGAACAAGGAGATGGATAAGAATATCAAAAAGTAGTACTCTTTTGAGGGCTAAAAGATCTCACTGGGCGGTTCTTATAGATGAGCACCCGACCTCAGCGTCTGGTATCGCGACCTGTACTTTACTCTGCCATAGCTATTGGTGCTTTCGTCGCCCTGCTTTACCTGCTGCGCGGAGTCCTGGCTCCGGTATTGTTCGCTTTTATAGTGGCATACATGTTCAGCCCGTTAGTGGCATTTCTGTCTGAAAAAAAGGTCCCAAGAGCCATTTCCAGTGGGTTGTGCCTGCTGATAATGATCTTTATAGGTACTGGTCTGACTGCCCTAATTGTCCCTGCCATGCAACAAGAACTTCGTGGTGTTGCCCATAGAATGCCAAACTACCTTGACAAGATTCAAACACATGTCATTCCATGGGTGGAAGAAACGCTGGGAATAGAGGTGCCCCAAACTCTCAGCGAGACCCTGAGCGCAGCCAAGGGTGATGTTGGAAAACGGGTGGGGCAGCTTGCGGGACCTGTCACTCATGTTTTACGTAAGGTTTTGTCAGGCACACTCTCCCTGTTGGCCTCCTTGATCTATTTCATTCTTGTTCCTTTATTCATTTTTACTTTTTTAAAGGATTACGAAAAAATCATGGAGTGGTTCAAAGGGCTGTTGCCCATGAGCATCAAAACCCGGGCAGTATCCATGATGATAGAAATCGATGAAGTGCTGGCCGGTTTTCTTCGTGGACAAATCATCGTTGTCACTACCTTGGCCGTCATTTACTCAGTGGCCTTGTCTTTGATGGGCGTTCCAGCTGCGATCACCATCGGAATAATTGCTGGTCTTTTCAACGTGGTACCATACCTAGGTACAATTACTGGACTTGCATTATCCTTTGTGTTTCTTCTTTTAGAGGGGGCTCCATGGGCTGAATATTTCATGGTTTCCGCTCTCTTTGTTGGTGTGTCCACAATGGACGGCCTTTTTTTCACCCCGAGAGTTTTGGGGAAGAAGATGGGGCTCTCTCCTGTGATCGTAATTTTGGGTATACTAGCTTTTGGAGAGGTGTTTGGGTTCGTGGGTGTGCTGATGGCTGTTCCTGTCACGGCCATAAGTAAAGTGATTGCAAGGCATGCATTGGATGCATACAGAAAAAGCAAATTTTATTTGGGTGACGATCCAAAAGACCCATGTGGTCCGGGTGAACTGGAGACAGGGGAATGAAGAAAGTCAAACTCGTGGTAAGTGATTTCCATATGGGAAATGGAAAGTACCGGGAGGATGGCACAGTCAATCCATTGGAAGATTTTGGGTATGACGATGAGTTTATAGAATTTTTGCAATTTCACGATGAATCCGAAGAACAACAGGAACTCGAACTTATTCTAAATGGTGATATCTTTAACATGATCCAGTTGGTCCCGGAAGAACAGGACCTTGGAATTCTTACCGAGCGTGCGGCCGTGGCAAAGATCGAGGCCATCATCGCAGGCCATAAGCCTCTTTTCGATGAGTTGAAAAGATTCAATTCGAAACAACACCGTCGTCTGGTTTTTATCCTTGGAAATCACGATCCTCAATTATTGTGGAAAGGAGTACGCGATATAATCAAACGTACTGTCCAGGGTGAAGTTGTTTTCGTTGAGTCAGCATACAAGTTCGATGGAGTTCATATTGAACATGGTCACGAACTTGAACCCATATTCAAAATGAAAAAGGAGAGATATTTTTTGACTAAAGGATTTCCTGAACCTATCCTGAATCTTCCCTGGGGAGTCTTTTTCGTCAAGGACTATCTATATAATATCAAGAAGAGAAGACCATTCGTTGACAAAGTGAGCCCATATCGACTCTTTCTCAGATGGTGCTTTCTCAATGATTTTTGGTTTGGATTTCTATCGATTTTTTCGTACATCTGGTTCATCTTCAAAACACGGTTTTCACCCCTTCCCTTGAAACGGGAAGGAGCCTTCAAGGGATTTGGTGCCGTGTTTTTTCTCGAGAATTCTCCAACGTTGAGCAAGGAGGTCGCTCAAATAATCGAGAAAGAAAAATGTAAAACAGTTATTTTGGGCCATACTCACATACCCCTTCATGTCAACCTTGGCTCAGGCGAATACTTGAACACTGGTTCGTGGAACGACATAACCCACCTGGATATCGCAAACCTGGGCCAAGGCAAAAGGCTTATTTACGCACGTATCGACTATCTTCAGGGAAAACCACAAGCTCGATTGCAGGAATGGTTCGGCCTCCACAGACCTTTCAGAAGCATTCGTGGTTAATAAAGTATTTTCGAACAGTCGAGAATAAAAAATCCATCTAACTTTTGAATATGGAGTATAATCGAAAGGGAGATAAAAACCGTGATGCGAGTCAATAAAAATTCTGGATACCTAGTACCTGCGGGTTTTACATTTTTTTTGGTAATGTTGTTCTCTTTGAGTTCTTTAGCTGATTTTCGATTGCCGATTCTTTTCCCGGTAGAAAAAGAGGTCATGGTTGACGAAGGGGCCTCCGAAGATCTTCTCTCCAGGCTAACTAAGATAGACGGTCTTTCGTTGGAAGTTCAGATGAGCGAAGGAAACATGATGCGGGATATCCTGCTCGAAAGATTGAACCGTTTACTGAAAGGCGTGAAGAAAAAAATAGTATTATCCGGCAAAGTGAAGAGGGTTCACGTCGAGCAATTGAAGAAGCTCGATAGATTCGAGGTAGCGTGGCATTCGAACGGACAAAAGATGGATAATGAAACATTTACTTCCCTGTACGAATTAGGACCGGTACGAAAATACATCGAGTTCCCTCAAGGGATGAAAACAAATGATTTGGTTCTTTTGAAACATATGAAATTTTACACTCCTGTGATTGTGTTGGGCAATAAACCCGTTGGAAAAACTTTGGTTGACTGGCTAGTGAATACGAATCATAAAAGGGTCAGATTCGTGTTGTCCGCTGGTTTTCCAACTGATAAACTCTATGACCTGTGCAGGTTCAAATCCATCAGTATCGAGGTGGAGACGCAAAACAACACAGTTCCAACTAACTTATTGAATGTACTGAAGGATTTGAGAGGAGTGGAGATTGAGTTCGTGGTTGATGGAAGGCTTACTTTGGAAAATGTTCAAGCCATGACCATCCTGGACAGATTTTCACTGAAAATTCAATTAGATAATCCTCCCGATTACACGCCTGGATTGATAAACATGCTCAACGAGATTGCCCCTCCTTCAGTTCTTAGATCTAAACCCTGACCTTCGGGCTTTCTAAACATGACCATTGTAGATTTTTCTAGTGAGGATGGATAGATACTGCATGACATGGTAAAACCGCACTTTCAAAAAGCGCTTGACATCTGGGTGGTTGACTGATAGACAATCGCCTCGCTTGGGAGAAAGCTGTTTCTCCCTCGTTGTTTGAAAATCAGGCGCGTAGCTCAGGGGGAGAGCGCTACCTTGACGCGGTAGAGGTCGGCGGTTCAAAACCGCCCGCGCCTATTTTTCTACGCCGGGTGAACACCTGCGTCAACCCGGCTTTTTTTTCAAGGAGTACCCACTTGGGTGCAGAAAACAACATAAACATCACCTTACCAGACGGAAAAGTGATGAAGGTGCCAGCTGGCACCACAATTGCCGAACTTGCAGGTAGAATCAGTAAATCCCTATTGAAATCTGCTGTTGCTGGTCTTGTGAACGAACACTTCGTAGACCTTTCCTGTGGATTGAAACAGGACTCAAAAGTCAGCATTATAGTCATGGACAGTAAAGAAGGCGTGGAAATTCTTCGCCATTCTACGGCACATGTCATGGCTGGTGCAGTCAAAGATTTGTTTCCATCGGCAAAAGTGTCAATCGGTCCTGCCGTAGATGACGGAATAAACGGCTTCTATTATGACTTTGATGTGAACAAGAGCTTTACAGATGAAGACCTGGAAGAAATCACGAAGAGAATGCAGGAAGTAATCTCCGATGACCTTCCGTTTGAGAGAATGGAAGTATCCAGGCAAGAGGCTTATAAACTTTTTTCCGAGCAAGGTGAACAGTATAAGTTGGAATTGCTCGATGCCATTGGCAAGGACGAGGTCGTGTCTCTTTATAAGCATGGAGACTTTGTGGACCTATGCAGGGGGCCACATTTGCCCTCGACCAAAAAGATCAAAGCGTTTAAATTGATGAGTGTTGCAGGGGCATATTGGCGTGGAGATGCCACGAACAAGATGCTCTCCCGTATTTATGGAACAGCTTTTGCGTCCAAGAAAGATCTCAGTCAACACCTTGCCCGTATCGAAGAAGCGAAAAAAAGAGATCACAGGTTGCTTGGAAAACAGATGGATCTGTTTTCCTTTAGCCAGAATGTAGGTGGTGGCCTTGTGTTGTGGCACCCCAAGGGTGCTAGGACAAGGAATATTATAGAGGAGTTCTGGCGCCAGTCTCACAGGGATTATGGTTACGAGTTGGTTTACACGCCCCATGTTGGAAGAGCGGACTTGTGGCATACTAGCGGTCACCTGGATTTCTATTCGGAAAATATGTATTCTCCCATGGATATCGAAGGTAATCCCTATTACGTAAAGCCCATGAACTGTCCCTTTCACATTGAGATATATAAATCCGGGCTCAAGAGTTACAGAGATTTGCCAATAAGGTTTGCGGAGTTGGGCACAGTATACCGCTTCGAGGCGTCGGGAGTGCTTCACGGCCTTTTGCGGGTAAGGGGTTTTACCCAGGATGATGCACATATATTTTGCCGACATGACCAACTCAACACCGAGATTAGGCGATGTCTGCAGCATACTTTCTACCTGCTTCGCTCATTTGGTTTCGAGCAATTCGAAATTTACTTGAGCACCAGACCTGAAAAATTCGTTGGAGACGAAGCCGATTGGGAAGCGGCAACAGCAGCGTTGAAAGAGGCACTGGATGCGGAGGGGCTTGATTTTGAGATCGATCCTGGAGAGGGTGTCTTTTATGGCCCCAAGATCGACATTAAGATTCGTGACAGCCTGGCAAGAACATGGCAGTGTACAACCGTGCAGGTGGATTTCAATTTACCGGATCGATTTGACGTGGTTTATGTAGATAGAGACAACAACAGGGTAAGACCTTTTATGGTTCATCGGGCTTTACTCGGTTCCATGGAGAGATTTTTTGGAGTCTTGCTCGAGCACTATGCTGGAAGACTACCTACGTGGTTGGCACCTGTACAGGCCGTGGTTCTTCCTGTGACCGACAGCCAAACAGAATATGCCCAGGTAGTGGCTGATCGTCTCTCGGAAAAAGGGATAAGGGTGCAGGTGGATGATCGAAGTGAAAAACTCGGTTTCAGAATACGTGAGAACCGTTTGCAGCGAGTCCCTTATTTACTGGTTGTGGGTCAAAGAGAAGTCGATGATAATGGTGTCTCGGCCAAGGTTGGCAAGGGCGAGGACCTGGGTTTTCTAACGTTGGACCAAGCTGTATCGAAAATTCTTCAAGACGCAGCATGGCCTGAACCACCAAAAATCGAAGGAGGATCAATGAACAGGATGCGGAGGTCAAATTGAGGGGGATGCAGAATAGTCCGCAAGAGGAACGAACCAGGATCAATAATCAGATCCGTGCCCGTGAGGTTCGCGTAATTGATGATGACGGATCCCAGTTGGGGATCATGCCACTTCAGGAGGCTCTGAGGATCTGCGAAGATAAGGGCCTGGATTTAGTTGAGGTTGCCTCTACGTCCAGGCCTCCTGTCTGCCGAGTCATGGACTACGGTAAATACAAGTATAATCAAAAGAAGAAGCAACAAGGTGCAAAACGAAAGCAGGCTGGTCAGCAGATGAAAGAAGTGAAACTGCGACCAAAAACAGAGGAACACGATTATAATTTCAAACTGA
>CAYSLH010000230.1:0-8396 GCA_964431605.1 uncultured Myxococcales bacterium | reverse complement strand
AGCGTTGGCATGCAATACCCGCGAGTTGCGATCACCATTGAACAAGATCTTGTATTTTATCTGAAAGAACATGTCTACATTCGAAAATAGATTGAAAGACAAACCACCCAGGCCACCTACGTTTGGAGCGATAATATCGTTTACCGCTGTCAGACCAGGTACCAATCCCACAAACAGATCCAGCTTCCAGACATCTATAATAAACTTGAACGCAAGAGAGATGTCAGTGGTATTCTGGTCTCCCATCTTGTATAGCTCGGCAGAGGGAGTCAGGTGAAATGTTGAAAGAATGGGAATATTGACGTAAAAACCCCAGTTGAAACCCGCATCCCAGTTGCTGACATCAAACTTGTCTTTATCCACCTGACCTTCTGGGAAAGCAGCCCCCAAAGACACCCCCAATCCGACCCCGTTTCTATTCCTTGCATGGACTGCACCAACGAAAGCCATGGAAACAATGATTATGGTTACAACAATCTTTGTCCTCATATTCGTCTCCCTGTTGTTGTTTCACTGTAACTAACCAACGAAAAGTTAAATCACCCTATGGATACTGACGATTTCTAGCGTAATTCATTATCCATTTCAAATTTTCTTTTGCCTTGACACAAACATCCTTTGGGGAATAAAAATTCTCGCTGATTGACTTGTCAATTCAACCGAAGAATTAAGATTTCATGAGGTTTTGATGAAAAGAAAAAAGAACAACTCTGCTGCCAATGAAAAACGTCGTCATATACTCAAAGCAGCCATCAAGGTCTTCTCGGAAAAGGGATTTCACCGATGTCGTATTTCAGACATTGCGACAGAGGCCAATGTGGCCTATGGGTTGGTGTATCACTATTTCGAAAACAAAGAAGAGATTCTGAACTCCATCTTCGATGAAAACTGGGGAATGCTGACAAAAGTGGTGGAAACGGTGGATGAGCAATCTGAGTTATCCCTCGAGCAAAAGCTTTCTGCCATAGTTGAATTTCTCTTGGGCGCCTATCGCCTGGTACCAGATATTATCCAGGTAGTGGTCATGGAGATCTCCCGTTCATCCAAATTCCTGAAAAAACCAAAGGTCGATGCATTTGAAAAAGCATTCCAGCGACTAGCGGATATTCTCGAACGTCACCAAAAATCAGGAGAGGTAAGAAAAGATCTGGACCCTAAGGTCATGGCCTACATGTTCTTTGGCTCATTAGAACTAGTGCTTACCGGTTACCTATTGGGAACCCTCCCTCCATCTGAAGGAGAGGCCTTTGAGAAAGAAAAGAAGGTTATCGCGAATATGTGTTATGCGAGCCTTCTTTCCCCTGCTGCATAGCACTTTCAGCAACTGGATCAGAACTTCGAAGCCGTAGACCCACCAGCGGAGCCGAGAGGTCCGAGGTCCAATAGAAAAAATACATCAGGATAATCCTGCCCACGAAGCATCCTGAAAGAGGCAGACAGCCCCCAGCAACCACAATCGGACTTGTACGCCAACCCGCCACCGTATGTATCCAGTGTGCGCCCATAGATATTCACCAGAACGCTTGCCGAAACAGAAATTCCAGCCACAACATTCATGCCGGCATTGAAACCGATAACGTGCAATCCATCTCCCATTCCTCTGTATGCCTCTGGCAAAAGTCCAAACAGCAAACCTGGCTCACGCTGTGTTCTTTCGGAAACGGGCAAAGAAAGTCCCGAAGCTTGTTCTAAGGAAGGAAGGTAAAGATATGACAACCTGAAATAATCCCCTCGTCTGTCGTAAAGTCTAATGGACGATTCCAGTTCAACCAATTCCAGCATCTTCCAGTCCCAGCCGGAACGAACCCTCAACGACACAGGAGAGACATTCAACTCCATTCCACCTACGAGCTGGGCAATCCGGTAAGCTTTGAGATCGACTGTTTGGTCCAGCCAAAACCGTAACACTTGCCGTGCCATGACAGAGTTCTGTCTTGCAAAAACCACCGAATCCAATCCCACCAGTAGTTGTGCTGCATCACTCATGAGCCTGTCCTGTAAATCCAGGTACGGCAACTGGTCGCGTGATTTCAATCCTTGCCAGGCACCTGCTAAGGCCAACCTTGGCCGTAACAGGTGCCCCAACGCACTGCTGCCAGTGCCCCAAACTCGATAAAGTTCACTATCCAATACCAGTGATGCAAACGATATTCCGCGTGTCATGACAGCAGGTGCTCCAGGTCCGTGCGGGACATATACCAACTGACGATGCGACAGGTGTACCGTCAAACGTGCTATGGAACCAAAGTCCCGGTACCATTCTAACTGTGGTTCTACACGCAACCTGACAGCTCTTCTCAGTTCCCCGGAATCATAAGTTCCATTTGCTTCCGTACCAACTGGAAAGTCATCCTGTGTCCTATCGTCCAATGCCCCAGTTGGAGCTCCTTCATATTTGGGCTCTCGCTGATTGGGGGTCCCATCCATTCCCCAGTCTCTCCAGGCCGCCTGTACAGATGAAAGGTTCGCCAATTCCAACTGCATCTGAAACCTTGCGCCTTGAAACAAATGAACTGACAGCAAGTTCCAAGTGACAGCACCGAGTCGCTGAATAGTGTCTCCAACCGGATCCATTCCCCAACGATCAAGTTGTGCGTGATCCGCAGAACCAAACAGGTTCACCCCGGAAATACGCAAATCCTGTCGCCATATGACATCTGCAGCCAAGTGACCATACCAGCCGCTCCATGAAAGCGAAACCGTCGAGGACGCATAATCCGCAGCCCTGCCAGCCAGGTCGCTCATGAAGTCACGGTTGATGCTGGAATCGGAAAACAATCTCAACCTGGTCCTTAGCGCCAGGTTTTGTGAAAAATCCACGAACCCGTTTAGCTCTCCGGAATATCTTTGAGACAAACCAAATTCCCTACCAGCTTTCGAGTCTGAAAGATGTGAGAGGCGCAATGAGAACCAGGAAGACCTCACAGGTATAAGACGAAACTCTAACCGTTGTCTAAAACCCCTGTCCTCTATCCAATCAAGAGAAACAGTGCTGTCGGCGTGTTGTCCCAAAGTAATGAACAGCGATTGGCTGACCATGAACCCATCTCTGCCGGAGTAACTAACCTGAGGCATGAGTAAGCCGGTTTTTCTAGAACTCAAAGGTATATACCATACGGGCAGCGCAATCACTCCCAACCCCTTGAGAGCCAAAACCGGGGCTAACAACCATGCCCTTTCGTCAGGCACTACATCAGCGGACTCGGCCCTTAGTTCCCACGAAGGTTGTTCATCGGCTGGACAATGGCACAGGGTAAAGCTGGCTTGTTTCAAACGGTATTTTCCATTCTCCATCACCCAGTCATGTCCTTGGAGATAAAGCTGATTCACTCCCTTTCGGATCAACCCACCAGCTGTCCTGCATTGTCGTCTGCCATCAGCAATCAAAGGCTTGTTCTTGACAAGAAACAGTGCACTTCGAACAAGCGCTTTAGTCTCATTCCTGTCCAGTTCCAACCTGTCGCCCAATAGCACCAATCGATTTTTTATGACTCGCACGCCACCACCGAAAACAGCCCTGTGTTGTTTGGGCCAAAGTTCCAGCCAATCCGATTCGATGTGCAGCTCATGCGCCGTAAGTGTCACCCTATCCGACAGGAAAATATGCTCGCCGGAATTCCTGCTGACCAGCATTCCTGCTTCAATCTTCACAGGCCCCTGGATTGGTCCCTGCAGGTCCAAGTCAAACAGCCTGTGCTGCGCGTGTGACGAAAATGGGAAGAAAAGACACACAAAAACTGTCAGAAGAAATACTACGAACACATGGGGTAAATGCAGATGAGTCACATTCCGGACTATACTACTGGCGTCTGAAATCCAGGTAAACCATATTCTCATCCTGGCCCGCAGTATAAGGCACTTTGCTCCGCAGTTGTATCTCGATGCGGACGTTTTGAGAAACCCCTTCGATTTCTCGTGGGGTAATCATGGTTACCGCAGAATCGAAAAAGTGGGTATCGAGAAAACGTGTATTGTTCCTCAAAGGTATCCTGGTATTCTCCAGTTCCAGTACAATCAGGTTGTCACCTTCTTCGGTCACGTGAAACTTGACTGGTTCATTCGTTTTTATAAACACCCTGGAGGCCTCCATGGTCTGTTGGAAGCCCACCCAGGTCATATCCTTGAGCGCACCACTAACCTCGACTCTGTCTTCCACCTCCGAATACTCACCGGCTCCGGCGACAGGAGCCTCAGGCACATCCTCTGCCTGCGTCGAGTCTTCGGATGTAGCCGCGGCAGGAGGAGGCGGCGGTGGAGGAACCTCTTCCGACGAAGCAGCAGGGGATTCAGGAACTTCTTCCTCCTCCTGTTCCGAAGCTGCTGGAGGGGGAGGTGGCACCTCCTCTTCATCCTCCTCTGCTGCTGGAGGTGGAGGTGACACTTCTTCTTCCTCTTCCGCTGCTGGAGGTGGAGGAACCTCTTCGCCTGACTCGTCCAACGAATCATCATTCTCGGCAGGAGGGGGTGGTTCGTCTAACTCATCTGCCGAATCATCCACGTCTTCTGATACTGGAACCGAATCATCGATGTCAGTGTTGTCATCGGTAGTATCAGAATCAGTTTCCTCGACATCCTCGACTTCATCGGATTCAGAACCAGTTTCATCCACCTCGTCTACATCTTCCGTATCCTCAGCCTCGGAATCAGTTTCATCATCACCCTGAGCAACTACTATGGGTTTTGAAGGATTGGAAGAATGTTCCTCGGTGGCTGCATGATGATTATCCGGTGGTTCGGCAACTGCATGTTCTGTAACCGAAGTACTAGGCCTGTCCGCCATAGCGACCAACGCAGGTGCAGGCTCGGTGGAGTCTTCGCCCTGGTCCTTCGTTTCTTCCTGTGGACTGACCTCAGCAGGAGCATTTTCCGCATCAGCTTCGGCAGAGGGTTGAATATCCAGCGGTAAGTCAAGGTGTTCCTTGGCACTGTCGTCGCTGGTACTCAAAGTTGCACGATGCTTTGGCGCCACCGGAATTCCAGCAGATACAAGCAACCCTCCTGTGCCTGGTGTAATGTGTACATACAGGGAACCACCCTGGGTTGTCACCCTATACTCGGCCGCGCGTTTCAATGCAATGATGAATCGCGAAATACCGTGGGGCGGACTGCCGTACTGAGCAGTGGTGACTGCTGAAACGATGTCTCCATCACCACGAATACTCCCAGGTACACCTCCCAAGTCAGACTCAGCCACATCGACGATGACTCTCCTGGGAGAGTCCTGCTTGAACGTAGTGAAATTCGGCGCACGTTCTCCCGTGATCTCCACGATGGTGGCTTTTCCCTGGGACGAGACCCTGACTCCATGGATACGGTTTGACGCAGCCATGGCACAAGGTACGGCCTGGACGTAAATTACGAAAGCTACTAACCCAATAACAAAATTTTTTCCCGCGGACATGCTTTGGACCTCCGCGATCAATGGACCGACTTTTTATTACAACTACCACACTCTTGGTTATCAGGACAAGTTTTCTACCTATAAATTTTATTAAATTAAGCTTAATTAATACATAATTTCATATTCTCGTATTTGTCAGTCAACCATTCTCTTGCTTCCCCCACTACTGTTAAAGAACCGGTTATCAAGACCGGCGAATCAGAAAATTTATCCAAAGTCTCGAGTGCTTCAGTAACGGTGGAGTGAATCGTGGTAGGTGCCCATATCTGCTCCAGCAACTCTCGCGGGTCCCGCCCCCTTGCATCCCTGGGCCTTGCAAGGTGGACATGGCAAGACAGGGGCAGGAGTTCTTCCAACATTGGTCCTGCATCCTTGTCTCCCAGGACACCAAAAACCAACTGAACCTTCTCATCACCAAGCACATCCTTTATTGTCTGGGACAACACCCTTATCCCATCAGGATTGTGGGCACCATCCAGTATCCATCTGCCCGCGTCTCCAAACCTCTCAAACCTTCCCGGCCAACTCACTCTGCAAAGGCCCTCGTTGACTATATGTTGAGACAAGGGCCACGATGGCTTTTCCAACAAAGGCAGGCAGGCTAAAGCAACTGCCGAATTTTCAACCTGATGGACTCCTGCCAACCCCAACCTGATGGGTCCAAAGTTCTCACCACCTATCCTGTACGTTGCATCCTGCCACGAGCCATCAACAGAAAAGTCCTTGTCCAACCACAAGACCTGGGTGCATTGTTCGGATGATACTCGCTCGATCACAAACCTCGCATCTTCTTTTTGCCTGGCGCTGACCACCGGCACTCCTGGCTTTATGATTCCAGCTTTTTCTTCAGCGATGGCGCTGATGGTCTCACCCAGCCATGCCGTATGCTCGAGTTGAATGGGAGTTATCACCGAAACCTCAGGCATTAAAACATTCGTTGCGTCCAGCCGTCCACCCATCCCAGTCTCTACCACCGCCATCTGCACACCAGCCCTGGCGAATAGCAAGAAAGCCAATACGGTGGTACACTCAAAAAACGTCAGCCTGCAAAATTCGCTTCCTCCTCCCCTCTCAGTGTACCAGGAACTGGTGGACATCTTCTCGATCATGTCGTTCTCATCGATCCATTCCTTTACATCTCGCGGGTCTATGTCCAGGCCACGAGCCAGCATAATGTCAAAGGCCCGACCGATCTCAGCATCATCCACCGGTATCCCGTTTATTCTAAAACGTTCTCGAAAATGGCTCAGGTGAGGCGATGTATACAGTCCGACTTTCAGTCCAGCACTTCTCAATACCGAGTCAAGAAACGCGGCTGTGGAACCTTTTCCATTGGAACCTGCCAGATGAATAGAGCGAAATGAATCCTGAGGGCGTCCTAGCTTGTCCAGGACATAGCGCGTGTTCTCAAGCCCAAATCGTATTCCCTTGGGATTCAGGGAATATAAAAAAGCTGTAACATAGTCGATGTGCATCGATTCGTTCCATCATTGTCATAGACCACTAACATAAATATATTTTCAACCTTGAATTTCTCCTGAGACCTATTGCCAAGCCCATATATCTCATGAGGGTTGGGTGTGACAGGCAAGGATTCAGGCATGGTCGGAGCGTAAGTAATCGAGTTCAAAAGTCGCCGAATTTCTCTTTCATCTCTAAAAATTCAAGAAATTCCCGTAGGCGGTTCACGTCATGGATCAAAAATTCTGTGTTGTTTTCATTGTCATCACCGCTGCGAATGAGTTTGGCCTTCAGTAGTTTCTCCAGCACATCATTAACTTCCTTTTCCTTGAGGCCTATTTTCCTGGCCAGATCGGCAGGGGCAATCTCCACCAGGGTACCACCAGGAAGTTGCTTACCTTTGGCTGCCAAGTGAGTGAGAAAATGGACCACTCGTGAATTTGCATCCTTTATCATCAAGTTTTCGATTTGTTCATCCGCTTCCTGCAAACGCTGAGCAAGGATCTTTATCATCCTGACAGCTATCTCGGAATTTCCCCTTATCATAGCATCGAAAGTCTTTGGACCTATCACCAGGAGCTTGGAATCCTCCACGACCACGGCAGATGCAGAACGTGGTTTATTGTTGATAATAGCCATCTCCCCGAAAAAAGCACCTGTGGCCAATGTAACGAGCACTTTTTCCACATCGCGTGATCTCTTGGTTATATTGACCTTACCCGACTGGATGACGTACATCTCGCTTCCCACGTCACCTTCTTTAAAAATAACCGTACCAGCCGGATACTCTCGTCCGAAACGATCGAATAGTCTTTCGCCTTCTGCTGGCATGTACCTGACTCCCAAAAATTAACATATCATATATTGTCCCTGATTGGGTAACAGAATGCCAATGCCATGTCAACTTCATGGACTTGCATGGACATCCGAGCACATCCGACTTGCCATCCCCGTCAGTAATCACAAAGCTCCACTGTGAGGCAAGGATACACCGTGGCAACAATGTCACCTTTTAATAGTCTCCATAGCATCGCGAATCATCAGGCAACGTCATCCTATCCACTGATGTCCGTATTTACTCATGAAAAAACAATGGGCTGATAAATATCCAACCATTGAGTCGGAAATTGGCATGAGCCTTGCTTAGAAGTAGTGAAAAGTTCAGACAAACATGTCAATCGGAGGAATGGTATGAAACGCTTCCAGAGACAGCTATCAATCCTGTTGCCACTTTTTGTCTTGTCATCGAGTTTGCTTCTTGACTCTTGCGCCACAGTCACAGTCCATCGAGCCGCATTGGTTCAACCACCGACTTTGCCCATGTGGTCAGGAAAGACCAAACCTACTGGATTTTCTGCTGGCAACTCTACCGTGCTGTGGAATAATGCGCCGAAAAACAGCTCTGAGTCCACTTCAGGGCTTTACGTGTCTTCCACTCAATCTGATGGGACCATGCATTTCCAACTCGGTCCCACCCAAAAAATATCCCTGTGGTTGCCACTGAGCTATGGTCTGTCAGAAAAATCCTTTGCAG
>CAYSLH010000229.1:0-8468 GCA_964431605.1 uncultured Myxococcales bacterium | reverse complement strand
GACCAGTCGGGAAAAGCGCAATGGGGTGAAAAAGATGAAAAATTGCCTCCGTCCCTCTCCTCCTACTTGTTTGCTTTTTGAGAGCGTGGTATCAAGGTTGTTGGCATGCTTGCTCGCATCCGTCAAATAGTGTCAGCTCATGACAGGCTGGTTATCGATGTGCAGGACAGGATACCTGCTGCGGTTTTGGTGCCGCTTATCGTCCGTGAGGGTGAGCTGCTTTTTCTTATGGAAAAACGCACTGACAAGGTGGACCACCATAAGGGTCAGATCTCTTTCCCAGGTGGAAGTACCGATCCTCAAGACCGCGATGCCATAGCCACCGCTTTACGCGAAGCCCAGGAGGAAGTGGGACTCGGCCCCCAGCAGGTGGAGGTCTTGGGTTTGATGGATGATATCGTGACTATTACTAATTTTCTTGTGACTCCAGTGGTGGCCAGTATCCCATCCGATGTGCAATACCGTCTTTCTGAGTTCGAGGTGGAAGAAATCATAGAAGTACCATGGAGCGTGTTCAGCAAAGGACCGAATCATCACACAGTGATGGAACACGCAGGCACAGAGTTCGATGTCGATGCATATGAGCATGGGGGACACGTTATCTGGGGTGCCACCGCTCGTATTGTCCGCGCTCTCGTGGACTTGGTTGAATCCAAATCCGAGGCAAAGCTGCAGGAGGTATCATGATCCACGTGGTGATAATGGCAGGCGGTTCCGGAACCAGGTTCTGGCCAGCAAGCAGGAAGGCCCATCCAAAGCAATTTCTCACCATTGCCGGCGATGAGAGCATGCTCGCCCAAACAGCTAAGCGAGTTTTGCCACTTTGCGGATGGGAAAGGCTTTATACTGTTGCGTCTCCGATCCACTCCCGGTCAATCAAGAAAATTCTTCCTCTGATTCCAAAAAAAAATCTCTTGGTCGAGCCCATACCCAAAAACACAGCTCCAGCCATAGGTCTTGCATCAGTTTTGATAAACGAAAAGGATCCCGAGGCCATCATTACAGTGCTGCCGGCAGATCATGTGATTCATCCTGCAGGGCGTTTCCGTAAATTATTGCGTGCCGCGCATCGGGTGGCAAAAACCGGTGCCATAGTAACTCTTGGGGTAAAGCCCTCTCGTGCTGAGACTGGTTATGGTTACATCCATGCCATGTCTCCTGGGGCAAAGGATCCTTTGGCGAAGGTTGGCGTTATGGATGTTTTCAAGGTAAAGCGTTTCGTGGAAAAGCCGGATTTGGCGACAGCAAAACGATATTTGAAATCAGGAAAATACTATTGGAACTCCGGAATGTTCGTTTTTTCCACGAAGGCGATCCTTGGAGCCTTTGAACGGCACATGCCATCTTTACATGAGGGCTTGATGAAAATAGTCGATGCTCCTGCAAAAAGCAGAAAAACTATAATGACTAAGGTCTTTGAAGACCTGGAATCCATCTCCATAGACTATGGGGTAATGGAGAAAGCATCATCCATACGCATGTTACCATGTGATGTGTTTTGGAGCGATGTGGGCTGCTGGGATGCGTTGGCGGAGGTTGAAAAGGCAGACGCTGGTGGCAACGTGGTCTCAGGTGATACTCTTTTGATAGACAGCAAGGGTTGTGTGGTCCAGGCTAAATCGAGGATGGTTGCCTGCGTTGGCTGCGATGACATGGTCGTGGTGGAGACGAAAGACGCTATCCTGGTCTGTCCGGTGGACAAGGCCCAGGATGTTCGCAAGATCGTAGCAGCTCTGCGCAAGTCACACAGGGATGACATACTTTGAGCAAGCAGGGAAAACTGTCTCTTGGTATTGACCTGGGCGGAACAAATATCCGCGTACTAGTAATGGATCCCTCCGGCAGGATACTTGCCAAGGTGCGTGGGCAGGTGGGTAATGAGCTTGATTTCGATACAGTGCTTGAGAAGATCATAAACACGTCAGACGAGGTTTTGGAAAAGGCTGGCGAATCCTGGACCGGTCTGGCTGGGGTAGGCATTGGTGTCGCAGCACAAGTAAGGGGCCATACTGGAATCCTCGCCAATGCTCCAAACCTGGGCTGGAAAGAGGTCCCTCTGAGATCGGCTCTGGAAGAGAGGTTGGGGGTATCGCTAAGGGTGATCAATGATCTTGACGCCATCGCCTGGGCGGAAAAACTTTTTGGTGCAGCGCAGGGTCATGATGATGTGATGGTTGTGTTTTGCGGAACAGGAGTGGGCGGAGGGATAGTGCTCGGTGGGCACCCTTATCACGGAGCTACCGGTGTGGCTTGCGAGATAGGCCATGTAAAGGTCGCCGGGGATGACGGCGAACCCTGTGGTTGCGGTGCGAGAGGTTGCCTCGAGGCTTACCTGGGTGGAAAAAACCTCTCTCGAAGGCTTGCTCTGCTTGCAAATGGAAACTGGGCTGGACTGTCCGAACTGGCCGGGGATGATTACGAAAGCATCCATCCTGGCATGCTGGAGACACTAGCGAGCCGTGGAGATCCTATGGCCATCAGCATGCTCAAAGAGTTAGGTGACATGCTCGGCGATTCCTTGGCTAACGCCGTAACCCTGTTGAACCTCTCTGCGCTCATTCTTGGTGGTACTGTTCTCAAGGGTTGCCCTACTATCAGGCAAGGTGCAGAGAGAAGGTTGCGTGAAAGGGCCTTGGGGGTCTCAACAGAGAAGCTGCTGGTTTTAGATGATCGACTGGGCGACTGGGCTGGAGCCATGGGGGCTGCGGCCTTGCAGTATTGATGAGTTCAGTTTCAGAAACCTGCGCCAGGCATACCACCTGCACCCATGGATTGAGATTGTGCGCCTGAGGCACTAGGTGCTGATGGGGAAGCCTGAGGCTTACTCCCGGACGAAGAAGCTGCTTGAGATTGACCCTGGTAAGCTGAGGAGGAAAGCCCTGCGGGGTTGAACATGATCATGGCATTTTTCAGTTTCATCACAGCCAGTTGAAATTGAAATTCCAGTTGAGCCACATTTACCTCGGCCAAGAACACTGTGTGGTTTGCGTCAAGGACTTCCAGATTTGTTATGGCGCCGGCTTCAAAAGAAACTTTTGACAGTTGCGCCTGCTCTTCGGCTAGCTCGAGGGCTTTTCTGGCCTTGGTGAGATTTGCCTCAGTCGATTTCATATTGAGCCATAGCTGACGGATCTCACTGCGTATCTGTAGTTTGGTGTTTTTTAGGTTGATCTGAGCTTCTTTGATTTTGCTTTCAGCTTCATGTAGTTCTGCGTATCTGAGGCCTCCGTCATACAATGGCAATGAGAGGCTCAGTCCCACGTTCCATGTGTAGTATTCGCCGGTAAATCCCTTGGTGTCAGAAGCATGGAACATGCCTGTCAGGTTCAGGCTTGGCAAAAACCTGTACCAGGCGTCGGTCTTCGACCTGTTCGCCATGTTCAGGTTCAGCTTGGCGATTTCCAGGTCACGCCTTTGGGCCAGGGCTCTTTGGGTAAGAGTGTCCAGGCTCTCTCCAGGAGCATTGGACAATCCAGGCTCCACGAGTTCAAAGTTTGAATCCCTACCCATAATGAGGGCAAGGGCTTCTTTGGCCTGATCGAGGGAGTTCTCAGCAGTCTTGACGTCTTGTTCGGAACGATTCAGATCTATTTCCGCCTTGAGGACCGTTATTTTAGGTTGGTCTCCAACTTCGAATTTGGCTTTAGCCACTTTCAGGTGCTCTCGGCGAAGCTCCACAGCCTTGCGTGCCGCGGTAACGAATTTCTTGGCGGTCAGGGCGCTGTAATACGCAACATCCACGGAGTACAAAAGATAGTCCTCCAGGTTGCTTGTGGTTATCTTGGCCAGATCATAACCATCGTATGCTTGCTTTATGGTTGTGTATGCTCTGGCATTGAATACTGGTTGCAGGAGTGTTGCGGTAAAGCCAAAAGAGTCGGTCTTGATGATGTTTGTCTCGTTGACCTGGACCTTGCTCCAGTCTACGCATACTGGGTTGTCACCGCAAATGTTGGGATCCATGACTATTGCCCCAAACATACTGTCAAAATCCGGAAAAGCTATTTTTGCATCTGGTTCAGTATGAGTATATGTACCAGTAGCGTTCAACTGCGGCTTGACCATTACCCAAGCCTTGTTGATCATCATCTCGCTTTGGTATAGCTTTTCCTTTGCCAACTGAATCGTTGGGCTGTTTTTCTTGGCTAGTTCCCTTGCCTGCTCCAATGTCAGTTCACCCGCAAAGGAAATACAAGGAATCCAGCACAATATGATACCCAATGAAAACAATGCTACAATCCGTGATCTCATTCGGTTTGCTCCTGTCTGTTGGTCTCTGAGCCGACTCCATTCAGAAACAGCTCCACCAGAAAAGCAGCAGATTTCTCAGAGAGCTCGAAATCCTGATCCATGGCATGTTTCATCATAAACATATGCACCATGCCTATGTATGACAAACCCAGCAGTTCCAGGTTGTGAGGTAGAATCTGTCCTGTAGTTACAGCCTTGGAGAACATCGACCCTAGCTTTTCTCCCATTAGTCTTTTAAACTCATTGAACTCTTTCTTTCCCGGACCTTGAGAAGGACCAATCACGGTTTGAAAAACAAATCTGAACCTGTCAGGATAGCTCCGGCAATATAAAAACTGTTGCACGGTCAATGTGGTCAGCTTTTTTCTCAAGCTACCGTCCATGTCGATGGCTTTTTGCATTATGGCAATGAAATCCGAAAAGTATTCTCTAAAAAGTGCATCGAACAATCCCTTCTTGGAACCGAAATAATAATACAGGACGGGTTTCGTGACTCCAGCCTCTGATACAATCATGCTAATGGAAGTGCTTGTGTATCCAAGGGATGCAAAGAGTCTGGTCGCGACCTGAATCAGTCGTTGCTTTATTTCTGAATTGTCTGAATTGACGTTTGTACTCATATTCTCCTGCCTTGTCTTACCGTACGGTAAGCATATAGCTATCACTTTTTCCACAGTCAAGCACGAAATATTGTCTCATGTCTTGAGTTCAACTCACCCAATGGGCCATTGTCTCAGGAATACTGATTTTCTCCATACGGTTCAGATAGGCAAAGATAGGTTTGTAATCCCTCTTGCAATACTTCTTCTTGGTTGACCTTGCGTATTTACAGTGCTATGTGAAATTCCTCAACTCGCCCTCAATAGGGTTTTACGAAAAAGGAGTCATAAGATGGCAGCGAAAAAGCCCATGACCAAAGCTCAGATCATTACTCATTTGGCAGAACAATTCGATATGTCAAAAAAGGAAGTCAGTGCGTTTTTGGAAGGGTTTGCCGAGCTGGCTTACAAAGAGACAAAAAAGAATGGTGCCTTTGTGCTTCCTGGATTTGGAAAGCTCGTGCTACAGAAACGTAAGGCAAGAATGGGCCGTAATCCAGCCACGGGTGAGACGATCAAAATTCCGGCAAAGACCGTTGTCAAGATGCGTCTGGCCAAGGCATGCAAAGACGCAATCGTTCCTCCCAAAAAGTAACGTTATTCTGTCCTTTCCCCGTGCTAGTCGACATCTTGCCTGGTGTTGTGTATCGATAGTCAATCGCCGGGCCCGCAGGTTTATCGGTAACTGACAATGTGTCGGTAGTCGGCTTTTTTTAGCCCATGTTTATATGGACAGGTTATGAATCCATCATGTGGTCACCTGGTTTTTTCCATGGGTTTTGAAATGTGGCGAATTGATCCTATATGTTATACTTGCTCGGTATGTGAAAAAACCTGGAGGAAGGAGAGACTGTCGCATGATTAAGAAAATGATTATCCTCTTGCTGCTCGCAGCAATAGGCTATGTGGGCTACCTGGTTTGGGGTAATCTTACACCCAAGGAAAAAGCAGTCGTTACGAAAAAAGCGTCTTCGGTGGTAGACAATGCGAAGAAGTTGGCAGGCAAGGCTGCTGATAAACTTACCGGTGTTGCCAAGGATGAGATCAAAAAGATAGATAAAGAGGAAAACAAAAAAAAGCCTGAAGAAGGTAAAGCCGGCAATACAGAGATATCAGGGAAGACGGATAAAAAACCCGAGGCTGAGAAACCCGAGGTTGAGTCGCCTTGACTTTCTGCTTACGCTATCAGCGCGATTTCTGCAGGCTGCAGTTGAATCCAACTCGGTACCGAACTTCGTATTACTTCACCGTCAGGTTGCAGCCTGATGAGATCTGCAACGGCGCAACGTTCGAATTTTTTTGAATCCAACCCCTGGGGATTGTTCCAGTCCTTATTGACCAGGATGATTACTTTTTGTGCTTCGGATGTCTTTTCCAGGATGATGGTGGGTAGATCGTAAGGCGTCAATGCTCGAAGGTCTCCTTCTGTTCCAAGGGGACCAAGCTCAAGTTTCAGCGCATTGACGCTCGAGATGAACGAACGGAGGTCTGCTGCAGGCTCTTCCCAATCTTCCGGCCTTGTCTCGACCACGTGAAGTCGTCTCTTGAAACCAAACTCGTATCCCACTGGCATCATCAGACCTTTGGAAAAAACTGCTGCCAGCATGTAGCGCTGTCTTTGTACGGCCTCGTTACCCCCCGTATCGGACATCAACCTGGGAGTGTCGTGGGACTCAGGAAAGCTGATTGATGGAGCGATGATACCGAATCGCTTGTGTTGTTCCAAGGCCCAGGGTTGGTCGAAGTTCCAGTACTTGGATGAGTTGAAAAGGTAATCCAGCCCGGAAGGTTTCATGGCCATAACCTGGTTGAATTCGCATCCAAGGGTCTCGGCAAAAAATTTAATGTCTGGGTCCATCTCGCGGGCTTCATCTACCAGAAGGCGCCACAGCACGGCTGGAACCTTATAGGCCGCGTCGCATCTGAATCCCTTGAATCCCAGTTCTATGGAAAATCGCACGAGCTTTCTCCAGTAATCCCATAGACTGTCCAAATCAGGGCTTTGTTCGTTATCGACCTCGGCCAAATCTCCCCAAACGGTTACTCGCCTGGTATCTGCGGGATCAACGGCAGATGGGTTTACGATTTTACCAAGCTCGTTCTTTTTGAACCATTCAGGATGCTCGGAAACAAGAGGGCTGTCGATGGCGGTATGGTTGATAACGAGGTCCATGATGGGAGAAAGCCCGATATCATTGAAATCCTGTAGAGTGTGCGAGAGTTCCTTCACTCCATCTTTTGATGAACCTCTTGGAAGAAAGTCTGGGCAAACCTTATAGTGATCACTGACTGAGTAAAGGCTTCCCGAGAAGCCTGGCTGGCTTACCGGGTTCAAAAAAATCCAGTTGAATCCCATGGACTTGGCCCGTCTGGCGTGTTCACCCCACCTGTCGAGAGTACCAGCGAGACGGGGGAACAGATTGTAGATGATCGGTGCTTCCATGCCGTTCTCCTGCCCCCCTGAGGCAAGTACTTAAAACTACCTGCTGGTGTCGGCTACGTCAATGGCAAACAGAGAGCAAAAAGTGTGTGTAATAATATTGGGTGGACTTGGAGAGGATAAAAGGGGATGATCAAACGATAAGTTGTCTCAAGGTCGTTAATTCAAAACACAGTGGTGCTCTTTGCTAAAAGTGGAGTCTTGCCCCGAAGGCCATGTCCAGCGCTTTGTATTTGAAAGAGTCGAACATGCTCGCTCCATAGGATAGTTCTGCAAAAGCACCCACGGAACCAAAAACCATCTCAAGTCCAGCTCCACCTGCGATCCAGAATCCATGAGAAGAGTCACCGCTGCTTGGGATATAGAGACTGTAGCCGGAGGAAAGAAATCCGTATGGATTGAGAGAGGTCATGACTCCAGACATGGCGATGGGATAAAGTCCTGTAAAACGTGCACCCAGGTTGAACATACTATCGCGACTCGATGCCCCATCTGCCTTTACGGAAAAATACCCGAGGTCGAGGCCCAACTTGAAAAAGTCAACCACCCTGATCTCTCCTGACAGTGATGCACCAAACGCGAACGCTCCATCTGAGCTTGCGTTAAATCCACTCTCACTGACCGAGTACTGACTCAAGGGCAGCACATCCAATCTGGCTCCAGCAGACAGCCTTCCTGTCTGAGCATGGGCGCTCGGGGAAAGCAACACCGCAAGAAGCAAAGAAAAAAATATCCACATGTACCCAACTTTGTTTGCCCTGTTTTCACATCTTGTATCGTTCATGGTATTTCCTCCTTGGTCATATGTGAGTGCAGCAATGGTGCCAGGTGGAATTGCCCGTTTTGCGATGTCCGATCGCTTACTATTCTTTTTGTAAATCACCCAGGTAGGGCGATGCAGGGAGAGTAGCTTTGTTTTTCTATAGGAGCTTTCGGTGTCACAGTCACGTGACTGTGCAGGCGAAGATATATGAAACTGTCACATCAAGTTTACATAGAGTCTAATGGTATGAGAGGAAAATCATACTTGATCGTATTTATTGCCAAATATGACTTGGAACATGGAAAAAGCGATTATGAATACCGACATGGCAAGAATGTGAGAGGTGACAAATCAGGTGACCTGGTCGAGTATCTCCGCGATGTCCAGCACTTCCATTTCTTCTTTGCCCATGGCC
>CAYSLH010000228.1:0-8482 GCA_964431605.1 uncultured Myxococcales bacterium | reverse complement strand
CGCTGTTCTCAGGTCTTCAAGTCGAAGATGTCTCAGGCGTCAATCGCTATGTCAGGCTGAGCAGAGAGCCGGTGGCAGATGCCATGGATCATTACAGCATGAGTGCAGATGGACGCTATGTGGTGTTTGCATCCAGGGCTGGTAACCTGCACACATACGGTGGCAACAGTGTATCCGATGTTTTCATGCTGGATCGTAGGACGCACAAAGTGACTGTGGTAAGCTTGGCCACATCGGGCGAGTCTGCGGATGGGGACAGTTATTACCCTGTCATATCTGCTGACGGCCGTTTCGTTGCTTTCCAGTCCATGGCAACAAACCTCGTTTCGAACGACACAAACGGTGTTCAGGATGTATTTGTTCGCGACATGAAAAATGAATCAACACGGCGTGTGAGCATGGGCCTGAAGGGGACCCAGTCCAATGGAGCAAGTTCTTATGCTTCGATTTCGGACAATGGACGGTTTATAGCCTTCCAGTCCGACGCTGATAACTTGCTGCCAGGGGATGCAAATGATGCAACGGACGTGTTTGTCAGAGATATGGAGACAGGTGACATCACTTTAGTGAGCCTCTCCGATTCAGGTCAACAGGCAAACGGCAGAAGCACTGAAGCCTTCATTACCGCTGATGGACGACAGGTTATGTTTGCATCTACGGCTTCGAATCTCGTTGCACAAGACACAAACGACGTACAAGATATCTTTGTTCGTGACTTGATGGAACATTCAACCACGAGGGTGAGCATGGGTGACAGTGGTGCAGAGGCTGAAGCTTACTGTTTCGGAGCAAGTATTTCACCCGACGGCAGGTATGTCTTGTTCTTGTCTGGTGCCAACAACCTGGTTCAAGGGGATTCAAATGATCAGGTGGATGTTTTCCTGCGTGACAGAAAAACCGGGTTCGTCCAGATGATAAGCGTTGATTCCTATGGGACGCAGGGAGATGGGGCATGCTCTTCCGCCTCGTTGTCTGCTGATGGTCGTTATGTTGTTTTTGCCTCGGAGTCCACCAACCTCGTGGAGTGTGATGATAACGGGCAAGTTGATGTATTCCTACGAGATGTTCAGACTGGTACGACCAAACGAATCAGCGAAGCTAACAATGGCAGCGAGGCAGATGCTCCATCCCTGTCACCTGCTATTTCCAGGGATGGAAGCCTGGTGGTGTTTTCATCTAGGGCCTCTAATCTCACCCGGGATGATAAGAACGAAGCTGAAGATATTTTCTTCTACTTGTCCAAGTAAAATCTCATAATCCATACCGCAGCGTCCGGTCTATTGGTCGGATGCTGCGGTATATCTTGATCCGGATATGAGCTCGAAAATGTAATCTATCGAATTTTCACTGGAGGGGTATCAAACGAAGGTCCGTCACCCAGGTCAATGGGTACGGATTTTACATGCCAGATTTCTTCAGCGTACTGGCGGATTGTACGATCAGACGAGAATTTCCCCACGTTTGCCAGGTTGTCGATTACCATGGATGCCCATTTTTTTCTGTCCATGTAGGTCTGAGCCAAGCGATTTTGAGTCTCGCGATAATCCTCGAAATCCGCACATAGCATGTAAGTGTCTTCATGACGAAGATGATCGACGATGGGAATGAAACGCTTTGGATCATCCGGACAGAAAAGTCCTGACTCCAGGGCTTGGATTGCGTCATTCAACGCCTGACTGTTCGATATATAGTCCTCGGGGTGATAACCAGCTGCTTTTCGTTCCTGGACTTGAAGTGAGGTGAGCCCGAAAAGGAAGAAATTTTTATTACCGACAGCTTCACGGATTTCGATGTTAGCACCATCCAGGGTACCTATGGTCAGAGCTCCGTTCATGGCAAATTTCATGTTTCCCGTACCAGACGCTTCCATTCCGGCCATGGATATCTGTTCCGATACGTCAGCGGCAGGCATGATTCTCTCGGCAAGACTGACATCGTAATTGGCCAGGAATACGACTTTGATTCGACCATTTACCGCTGGATCATTGTTGATGATCGAGGCCACATCGTTGATGAGTTTTATATGAAGTTTGGCCATGGCGTAGCCTGGTGCAGCCTTGCCCCCAAAGATGAAAGTCCTGGGTACAAACTGTTGGTCAGGATCTTTTCTCAAGGAACGGTAGAGAGAAATGATGTGAAGGCAGTTGAGTAGCTGGCGTTTGTACTCGTGGAGGCGCTTTACCTGAACATCAAAAATGGAGTCCAAGTCCGGTCTCCATCCCTGACGCTTTTCGATAGTGTCTGCAAGTTGTTCTTTGTTCATCCTCTTGATGCGCATGAGTTCTTCGCCGAATTTTTCGTCATTGGCAAGGGGCTGGAGCTTGTGAAGCTGCTCCAGGTCACAGATCCAGTCATGACCTATTTGCTTTGAAATGGCAGCGGAGAGTCGTTGGTTGCAAGACAAAAGCCATCGCCTGGGGGTAACTCCATTCGTCTTGTTGTTGAACTTTTCGGGCCACATCCAGGCAAAGTCCGGAAGCAGCTTCGACTTGATCAACTCCGTGTGAAGTTTGGCAACGCCGTTTACACTATGAGAACCGATCACTGCAAGGTGTGCCATGCGAACTTTCTTCTCTGGTCCCTCCTCTATGATAGACATGCGTCGTTTTTTCTCGTTATCTCCGCCATAAATTACGTGGACCTGGTTTAGAAATCTCCTGTTTATTTCATAGACGATTTCCATGTGGCGGGGTAGGAGCTTCGAGAAAAGCGATACAGGCCATCGTTCCAAGGCTTCTGGAAGTAACGTGTGGTTCGTATACGCAATGGAATCGCAGGTAATCCGCCATGCGCGTTCCCATCCCATCTGGTATTCGTCCAAAAGGACGCGCATGAGTTCTGCCACGGCCAGCGATGGATGCGTATCATTCAGTTGTATGGCGACTTTGCCTGGAAATTCATCGAATCCATCGTGAACTTTGACGTACCTTCGAACAATGTCGTGTATGGAAGCCCGGACAAAGAAATACTGCTGTTTGAGACGAAGTTCCCTTCCTTCAGGAGTATCGTCTTTGGGATAAAGGACCTTTGAAATGCTCTCTCCCAGTGCTTTTTGTTCCACAGCCTTTCGGTAATCTCCGTCATTGAATACGCCGAGATCGAACTCGTGGGAGGCCCTGGCCGACCAGAGCCTGAGGTTGTTTACGGTGTCGTTGTTATACCCGGCGATGGGCATGTCGTATGGAACAGCCAAAACTGTCTGGGTGTCAATCCACTTAACCCTGAGGCGTCCCTGCTCATCTCTGGATTGAACCGTTCTGCCATAGAAGTGCACCGGGACTGTGTACTCGTGCCGGGGAATCTCCCAGGGGTTGCCATACCTTGCCCATGCGTCGGGCTTTTCGAGTTGGTAGCCGTCTTTGATTTCCTGTCTGAAAATACCGAACTCGTACCTGATGCCATAGCCGTAACCCGGAATAGACAGGGTGGCCATGGAGTCCATGAAACATGCCGCCAATCTTCCCAAACCTCCGTTGCCAAGCCCTGGGTCTAACTCTTCTTCCAGGAGCCTCGAAAGATCCACCCCGTATTTTTTCAGTATTTTTCTGGCAACCTCGTACTGGCCGAGATTTAGAAGGTTGAGCCCAAGGGATCGGCCCAGCAGGAACTCTGCGGAAAGATAATATACTCGCTTGGCATCGTGTTCGTAGTAGGACTGTTGGGTGCGAATCCATCTGTGCACGAGGCGATCCCTCGTGGCAAGGGCCATGGCTTTGTATATGTCAAGGATGGTGGCGGTGTTTTCATCCTTGGACATTGTGTAGTACAGGTGGTCTATGACCGCTTTCTCCAGGGTGTCCGGGGACATTCCAAGGCGGTCGTTTTCCACTATGACTTCCACATCTTGTTTTGTTTGGTCCTTGTCAGGCAAGTTGGTTGCCATTTGCTTTTCCCCCTTGAGTGTTTATCTGGCTGGTTCGTTCGTATACGGAAATATGCTCCCACATCCACATCATTGGTGGCTTGATTAGCTTGAATGACTCACACAGTTTGCCGGTGCTGCGACGATTGTAAGTAAATCCATGCTCTTTCATTCGCCTGATCCAATATCGCTTCGGTTGCTCATTGACATGGTGCACTCCACCTTGACCCGGAGGAGCACAAGCCATGAGTATGGTGTTTGAAAGGTTTGCCAGGTTGGCCAGGAATGTATCACTCATGGCCTCGGGAATGTGTTCACCAACATCGAAACACAGGGCAAGGTCGAACTCGCCCCAAACGTTGTCAAATGGATCGGTTAGGTCTCGCACTTGGATCTGCATCGGAAAAGAGTATTGTTCCGGAGGCGTAACCCCATCTAAAAATACCACGTCTACACCCAGTCGCTGAAAGTGGTGTCCATACACTCCGCAGCCACAGCCAACATCTATGATTCTTGTTGGCCTGAAGCGTTGATTCAACTCTTTTGCTATGAGTCCTGCCGATTCCACATATGGTTTGTTAAGCCTTCCCCACCTGCGAAAGAAATTGCTGTTGTAGATGTTTTCTAATCCGTCAATACCCATGACTAAATCATGAATCCAGTGGAACCTCTCCAGGAGTCATAAACCTGGATAGTATGGTCGCAGTCCTGGGAATGGTCATCCAGTCTCCCTTTTGAAGATCGAGGGGGTTGAGAGCAGGAGGAGTTTTGTCTCCTTTGCTCAATGGAAGGACGTGAATAAGAGCTCCTGGCTTTGCGAATTTTCGTTCTACCAGGGCCATGCCCACTTGCCTTGTGCCTGTGGATGCGGCTGAGGTCACCACACCTGCATACTCGTTTTTACGGCCTGCCAGTACAGGATTGCCAGCCCGGAGGACCTTGCCTCCCTTGCCATTGACCTCGAATCGGATAACGGTTCTGTCCCGGTTCTTGTGACCTTGCAGCATGGCGTTTCTTCCAGCGAAGAACGGCTTGTGGAGTTTTACGTATTTTCCGTACCCGGATTCTATGGGAGTGATGGAGTGGGGACCTGCGAGTTCGTGTCCATGGAGAGGGAATCCCGCTTCTGTCCTGAGAGAATCCCTTGCACCCAGTCCGCAAGGCTTCAGTCCATATGGTTGGCCTGCTTCTAAGAGGTCGTTCCAGATCTGGACAGCTTTTTCCGGATGAACAAAAATTTCGAATCCCTGATCTTCTCCAGTGTAGCCTGTTCGTGCAATGGTGACATCCAGCCCATCGAGCTTTCCTGATGCCAGTTCAAATTTCCGCAGTCTCTCTATGGCCAATATGAACGACCTGTCCTGTGCCAGTTTCGTCATGATGGCGCGTGTCTTGGGGCCTTGTATTGCCAAGTCCACCCGCGCGTTTTCGCCGCAAATATCCTGGTCCTTCAAATTGCGCATGGTTACGTTGCCACCGAGCAGCACCCTTGGGTTTGAAGGGTCCACAAGCACTTTTCCTCCCATCACGGATTCGAGCCACGCTATGTCTTCGTCAGCGTTGGATGCGTTGACCACTACCATGAACCTATCGCGTTCCATGCGGTAGACGATGATATCGTCGATGCACCTGCCATCGTGCGCCAGTAGGTAGGAGTAGTGTGCTTGGCCCGGTGCGAGTAGTGGTACATAGTTGGTAGTGACCAGGTCAAGGAAACGTTCTGCATATGGACCGGTGAATTCCAGCAAGCCCATGTGGCTCACATCGAACAATCCTGCGTTGTTTCGTACCGTGGCATGCTCGTCCAGTATGCCTGAATACATCACCGGCATTTGCCACCCGGCAAAAGGAACCAAGTGTTTCGGTTTGCACAAGCGTTCATGTTCACCGAAAAGACAGGTGCGTTTGAGTTCCTGGTCTTTTGGTGGCTCGAATTTGAATTCCGCAACCTCTTTAGCTGCCGGTGCGGTCTCTAGTAACTTTTTTTCGCCTATGAAAAATGCCTTGGACAGGTCCACTCGTTCATCACCATCTTGAGGCGATGGCTCTTTTTCGGCAAATACCTCGGAAGTGCTCTCATATCCTGCGGGTTGGGCACCGGCCTCTAGGAGTTTTGACCAGATGCGGGTCGATTGATCGGTGGGAATGTACAGTTCGAATCCCGGTACCGTTCCCTGTGGTCTGTTGAGGATGATACATCCTTCTGACTCGATGGCTTTGCCCCAGGCTGGAACATCCACGCCGAAAACGGGTTTTATCACATCGTCCGCACGGGGGCCTCTGAGTCCCATACACGTCATTGGAGTCCTGCCGTCCGATGGTTGGGACATGTCTTCTATTACTGCAGGACCCTCACTTTTCAGAAAAATGTCTTCGTCCTGAAGAACATAACCGTCGCTGAGATCCCGCAGCCATTCCAGGGCACGGTCCGGAGACGACGAGCGCATCTTGACGAGATACCGATCACCAAGATCGTCAGAGGGCAGGCGAAGAACAAGGACCCTTGCCTGTACGGCGCCTTGTGGGTCTAAAAGGAGACTTGGAGTGCTTTCCATGGGCTCTAAAGATAGTATTCTCGAAGTACATGTGCATTCGAGCAATTGACCGGCTCGGCCTTTACTGATTTCCACCAGTAATTCTCCACCCGAGTCCACCAATGCCGTACCACTGGTAAGCGCTGTTCGTTCCCTGTCGGGATCTCCGTAATGGATTGGAACCATAAATCCGTCTTTCTCCGTGAGTGTTACGGCTTGGCTTTGGTGCAATGGCCCAAGTGCGGTGGGTCTTGGTGAGTTGGAAGCTGGTGTCCTGAAGTGGGGGTAACCGGTAGCCTGTGTCGATGGATTCCAGGTGGGCTCCATGGCTGCGTCTTGCATAACTTCCGAGACTTCTTTGGATACCTCGGTGATCAGGTCCCTGTTTTTCTTTCCTCGCCCAAGATCCAAGTCCAGTTGGCCGCTGATATAACCAAACGGATGGCAGCTACTTAGAACTTTGGCTATGAGGCCGGAGAGGCGTTTCATGTGATGTTCGTCAAGTCCTCGTTGAGTCGCCCACGTGGTGCCAAATCGAAGACCAGACGGATGGGTTGCGTTCTTGTCTCCGAAGATTGTATTTTTGTTACACACGATGCCGCAAAGATCCAAGAGCCTGGAGGCGGTTTCTCCAGTGAGTGGTAATCCTGAGGAGCAGGTGATTTTCCTCAGATCGATAAGACACATGTGGGTATTTGTTCCACCATAGGCAAGGTTCAATCCGTTTTCAGTAAAACCGTCAGCCAGAGCCTTCGCGTTATTCTTAACTCCCTGTTGTAGTTTGTGAAAACCTTCGCCTGCTGCAATTTTCATGGCGACAGCTTTCGCTGCCAGAGCGTGTATATGTGGGCCGCCCTGCTCTCCAGGAAATACACCCATGTCGACCTTTGCTGCAATCTCGGGATCCGTACTAAGCAACATGGCACCCCTGGGACCACATAGGGTTTTGTGAGTGGTGAAGCTAACCACATGAGCATGGCCAACCGGACTGTTCAAAAGCTTTGCGGCCACAAGTCCTGCCAGGTGAGCGATATCAGCCAGGAGAATGGCGCCAACCCGGTCAGCGATTGAACGCATCCTTGCCCAGTTGATATCCCATGGGTATGCGGAAAATCCTCCTATGATCAATTTGGGAGAGTGTTGCACAGCCAGCCTTTCCATAGCTTCGTAGTCCAACTCGCCGTTACGGGCAATTTCGTATGATACGACTTTGTGGTTCATGCCGGATCGATTGACTTCTGAACCATGGGTCAGGTGGCCTCCGTTGGTCAAGGCTGGTCCCATGACTACGTCACCTGGCTTGACGAAGGCGTTATAAACTGCATTGTTCGCCGCTGCCCCGCTTAGGGGCTGGGCATTTACAAAAATATTCTCGGCAGGTTCAAGCTCGTTTGCGAACACCTCTGCGGTTCTTCGCCTGAGCAGTTGCTCAAGAAAGTCCACATATTCGCATCCCTTGTAATAGCGCCTGTCTCCAAGACGACGGTAGGCTGCAAGTTGCCAGGAATAAGACTTGAGCAGGGCAGGGGCTTCTTGCATGGTTCTGGGTGAAGGGTAGCCTTCTGCGTAGATGTGGCCAAATTCGCTGGACAGTGCCTCTCTGACCGCCGGAGGGCATATGCTCTCTGAAGCGATCATGATGAGTTTTCTGTTTTGCCTTTCCGCTTCGTGTGTTATGAGTTCGGCGATTTCTGGGTCAACCTGATCGATGGAACCAGAGGGTAAAAGCTCGTTCACTTGATACCTTCCTTTTCCACAAGATGTTCGAGTTTCGCTTGTGAGGCTAACCCCCACAAGCCACAACGCTTTCTCTGTTGAAGTACACCTGGATGTGGAGCATGTCAAGGCTCAACCCAGGCTTGTTTTTCCGCCAATGATGCTTGTACCCGGTCTCGCTTCCAAAACAGTTTTGATGTAGTATCTACATAATAGGGGGAGCGAGAAAGCGCGGGTTAGAAGTGAGAAATTTAGGTCCGATGGTTTTCGTGATGTTGATTGTCCACGTGCTGGTCTCTTGTCAGGAATCTGACCGTCCATGCTCCAGCGGATGTTCTTCCGGAGAAATTTGTGACTACGACTCCGGAGA
>CAYSLH010000227.1:0-8483 GCA_964431605.1 uncultured Myxococcales bacterium | reverse complement strand
CTTAATGAAATCGTATGTTATCAAAGGGTTGTTTTGCCTCCGTCCCCGATTTTCAACAGGCCAGGACCTCTATGACATGGCAGCAAATGCAGGGGAGTGGGAGCAGGATTGGTGTCTAATCACTACGGCTACAGCTTGCGCAATACAAAGGCAGGGGTCAGGTTATCCTATCGTAATTTCATCACCAGGTCGGTAGTCTTGTTTTTCTTTATGTTCACGATCTTGGTTTTTGTAAGACCGAGCTTGGGATTCTGTAGTTTGATCTTATGAGCCCCTGGTCGAAGTTTTATCCCATACAAGGGAGTGGGCCTGCTTTGTCGTTTTCCATCCACGTACACGTATGCCCATGCGCCTTCTGCGTTTACATTCAGCGTCCCAAAGGTTTTTTTCTGTTTTGCTTTTGGCTGTTTGTTTATTGGTTTTTTAGAGGGCTTTTCGGGAGCTGGTTTGGGAATCTTTACCAATTGTGCCTGAATTTCTACCTTCTGAACTTCTCCAAACTGGATTTTTTTCGACCAGTCTCGGTATCCGTCCATACTCAGGGCAAGGAGGTGAGATTTTTTCCTGTCCAACTCCTTTATGGTCGCAGGAGTCGTTTTTCCCGTGGGATGGCCATCCATGACTATTGTGGCACCATGAGGCTGGGAGTCGACGAACAAGACCCCTGGTATTTCGGTTATGACAGGTGGAGCAGGGCTTGGTGAAGGTGGAGGAGGAGGGGTATATGTAAACCATACGATGGCCACTATGATGGCTGCTATGGTCAGGATGATGGATGTCCCTGTGAGCGCAACGAACAAGGCCGAACGCCTTCGTCTTGGCAGTGGGGTGGTGCCCATGGGAATGTCTGGACGAGTGGACGGTCCGGATAAGACAGGAGCATGAGCAATATCGTCGACTGAAACCGCAGGAGACTGATTCCTGAGTTTCTTCCTTTCCTTTTCCCTGGCTTCTTCCTTTTTTATTTCTTCAGCGAACAGAGGTTTCATGAATTCCGAAAGCACCTTGCTGTCAACCCTTTTTCCCGTTGCGAAAAGACGGTCTGCTAAAGCATCATGCATCTCGCCAGCAGTCTGAAACCTGTCTTCCGGGTGAAGACTCAATGCTTTCATAACGAGTTCGTCGACTTCAGGCGGCACTTTTTTGTTCAACGCCGACGGCGTCATCGGGACCTTGGCTTCCCTTACCATCTCCAGGGTTTGTAGATCAGTGGGTCCCTTGAACAACCTGCGTGATACCAGGCTTTCGTACAACAAGATCCCTGCTGCAAATATATCTGACCTGTGATCTATTCTGTCTCCCCGCACCTGCTCGGGGGACATATAGCCGTATTTGCCCTTCATGGTCCCAGTGACTGTTTTTTGTTCCCTGCGGGTAGCCTTGGCGATGCCGAAATCGGCTACCTTCACATCCCCTTCCCAGGAGACCAGTATGTTCGATGGACTCACGTCCCTGTGAATTATCCCCAACTTTCGGCCTTCGGACTTCACCCGGTGAGCATAATCCAAGCCCTTGCACACTTGAGACAAGATATACAAAGCTATGTGTACAGGCAGGCGTCTTTTCCTCTTTCGGCATTCGTTTATGATTCGCAAAAGATCCCTGCCCTGTACCAACTCCATGGCGATGAAGTAGTGTTCGCCGATCCGGCCCAGGTCGAATACCTGCACCACGTTGGCGTGATGCAGCGACACGGCTATTTTTGCCTCGTCGATGAACATTTTTACAAATGTTTCATCTGAGGTCAGGGTGGGCAGTATCCTCTTTATGCATATTTCCTTGGTAAACCCCTCTACACCAAAGGCTGTGGCTCGAAAGATCTCCGCCATGCCTCCAGCGCCTATTCGCTCGGTAAGCAGGTACTTACCGAACTGTTGGGGTCGAAAGATGTTTTCTTCCATGGCTCCCGCGACGGGCCGATGTCAGGCCTTTTGAATAGCCGAACGCCATCTGTCCAGGTGTTGTTGCACCGTGTCGGCGTCTGCTTCTGGTTGAAATCGTTTATCCATGGACCAATTTTTACGTATGTCATCCAGGTCCTTCCAGACACCCACTGCCAGACCTGCCAACATGGCCGCTCCTGCCGCGGTGGTCTCTATGACCTTGGGTCGGTGTAGCTCAACCGAAAGAATATCTGACTGGAATTGAAGAAGAAGGTCGTTTTGAGCAGCGCCGCCGTCAACCCTGAAAAACGAAAGGCTTTCGTTGCTGTCCTGTCTCATGGCTTCCACCACGTCCCTTACCTGGAAAGCGATACCCTCCAGTGTGGCCCTGGCCAAGTGGGCCTTGGTGGTGCCGCGGGTAATTCCCGAAATTATCCCGCGAGCATGGGGGTTCCAGTGGGGGGCGCCAAGTCCTGCAAGGGCAGGTACGAAAACCACACCTTGTGATGAATCCACCGATGATGCCAATGTCTCTACATCCTGCGATGAATCGATTATACCAAGACCATCCCTGAGCCATTGGACCGCGGCACCGGCTATGAATACGCTGCCTTCCAATGCGTAAGATGTCTCATGGCCGAGCTTCCACGCCACGGTGGTCAAAAGGCCTCTTTCGCTTAGAACCTTTCGGTCGCCGGTGTTCATGAGAACAAACGCGCCGGTTCCGTAAGTGCATTTTACCGATCCGGGATCGAAGCATGCCTGCCCGAAAAGAGCAGCCTGCTGGTCTCCTGCAATCCCGCAGATGGGGATACCGTCGGGTAACTGCTCGAGCCCGCTGGTGTAACCGTAGATTTCGGAGCTGGATCTTATCTGGGGGAGAATCGAGTCAGGTACACCGAGTAAGTCCAGCAGCTGGTTGTCCCAATCCAGGGTGTCCAAGTCCATCATGAGGGTTCTCGATGCGTTCGATACATCGGTAATGTGGACCTTGCCCGCTGTCAGCTTATAGACGAGGAACGTGTCCATGGTTCCGAAGCACAGCTCGCCTGAGTCCGCCTGTTTTCTCAGTCCCTGCACATTGTCCAGAAGCCACCGCACTTTTGTGCCGGAAAAATATGGGTCCAGGACCAGCCCCGTCTTGTTCCTGAAAATCTCCTCCGCACCGGATTCTTTCAGCTCCAGGCAAAAGGGAGCAGTTCTTCGGCATTGCCACACGATGGCGTTGTGTACTGGTTTGGCTGTTTTGCGGTTCCAGATGCCGGTCGTCTCTCGTTGGTTGGTGATACCTATGCCCTTGATGTCTTTGGGCGACATCCGGGATGTTTCCAGGCAGGATTGGATACTTTGTTCCACCGAGTTCCAGATGTCGTCCAGGTCGTGTTCTACCCATCCCGGCTTGGGAAAGATTTGTCTGAACTCCGTGTTTACCTTTGCGATCATGTTGCAGCTTACGTCGAACAATGCAACCGTGGTACCGGTGGTTCCCTGGTCGATTGCCAACAACAGGTCGGTCATGTCATGCTCCTCTACTCGGCTTCCATCTTTTGCAGGATTCTTTTCAGCCTGTGACTTTCTTGTTCGATCATGTCAACCATTCTGGACCAAATGGCCGGCGAGGGAGGTGATTCCCGCTTGTCCAGAAAGGAGTCCATGAAGTCGATGACGTGTCTCATGTCTTCGATGGACTTTTGATTGTTCAAGCCCGTGGGGACTTGACTTGGAGAGGACATGGCATCAGGAGTCGAAATGGTACTTAGCCTGTCGCGCAAAAGAGTCGTCTCGAATCGCAAAGCGCTTACTTCCAGGGCGGCGCGTATACGGTCCATTACCATGTCCATATCCGCGAAGGGTTTTGTCAGGTAAGAAAAAGCTCCCATTTCCATGGCCTTTACCGCCGAATCCAAAGAAGCGTATCCGGTTATCATTATGAACTCGATGTCCTGATGAGCCTGTTTTTGGTCTGATATCAACTCCAGGCCCGAGATGTCAGGTAGATTTTTATCCACGATTACCAGTGGAGGCTTGTGCTGCTCGATCAAATCGATTCCCTGTCGGCCTGTCTCAGCCAGGAGCATGGGATATCCTTCATCGTCCAGGAGACTCTGGAACAAGAGTCTGACCACCTCCTCGTCGTCTATGACCAGGATGGTGGGTTTGGTTTGGCTGATGTCAGTCGTCATATGTTTAGGCCTCCACTGGAACGGATTCATACTCTACTTATCACTTGGATGAAATCATAACAATATAATGGGATCAACCTGGATTTCTTACCTTGGCCGCTATCTCCATGTCGATGCGTCTAAATCCTTCCTCTGCTTAGAACACCACCCGCTAGTGAGAAAACACGAAGGTGCCGGGCAAATTATCTTTACCGGGAAGTGATTTTCAGATACGGTTTGGACGTCCAACACCAGTATGACCTGAACCAGGGAGGTGTTACTATGAAGTGGTTGTTCGCGATTTTTGCGGTTGCTTTTTTGTTCTCTTTTCCCGTCTCTGGAGGTGAGCACAAGACCCTGGAAGTCACTGCAAAGTTGGTGGATATACCTAGCAAGTTCCCTCCGGACGATCTGTACGACTATGCCTACGTGATGAAGTACGAAGTTCAAGGAGGTCCCATGGACAAGAAAATCATCCTGGTGGCCCACTACAAACCACGCCGGGCACGCAGCAAGATAAAGGGAAAAATGAAGAAGTTCGTCTCAGGTAAGCTCAAGAGGTTCAAGGTGGGAGATGTGCACAAGTTGGTACTGGACCCGGATTTGGACAAGATATGGAAGGACGCTGTCATCGATGATTTTTTTGCCACGGACAGAAAGAGTATCAGGTATTGGTGCCTGAAGGTGGATCCGGCCTGAATCGTTTTTGTCGATTTTGAATGGTCTTTACCTCTCACATATTTGTTTTTTATTTTCTTCCCGCCTGCCTGCTGGTTTATTATCTACTGCCCCGGCGTTTCAAAAATCCGTTCATAACCTTGGCGAGCTATATTTTCTATGGCTGGTGGAAGCCTTGGTTCGTCACTTTGATGATGACCTCGACCCTGGTGGACTACATAGCAGGCAGGGTCATTTCATCACAAGGCGCAAGCAAGCGTAAGAGAAAGACAGCACTCATAGTCTCCATGTGCACAAACCTGGGGCTGTTGGGGGTTTTTAAATACGGCATGTTTACCCAGCAAAACCTCAACGCGCTTATGCATTTGTTTGGCGCTCAAGGGTTCGACATTCTAAAGATTACCCTGCCCATCGGAATATCCTTCTATACCTTTCAGACCATGAGCTACACCATCGATGTGTACATGAAAACCGCCAAGCCGGTACGAAGCCTGGGAGACTTTTCGTGCTTCGTTGCATTGTTTCCCCAACTCATCGCGGGACCCATCGTTAGATACAACACCATAGCGGAACAACTCGACCACAGGGAGCATACTTTGGACCGGTTCTCCTCTGGGGTGGTATTGTTCGTGCTTGGATTCGGCAAGAAAATTCTTCTGGCCAACCCTGTGGGCACACTTGCCAAGGCGGCCTTCGCTGCCAACGATCCCTCGGTCCTGGTGGCCTGGATGGGCGCTGTTGCTTTCACATTCCAAATATACTTCGACTTTTCAGGATATTCGGACATGGCCATAGGATTGGGGCGCATGCTGGGATTCGAATTTCCCAAGAACTTCGATTCGCCATATCATTCCGAGTCCATAACCGAATTCTGGCGCAGGTGGCATATTTCCCTATCGACCTTTCTCCGTGACTATCTGTATTTTCCCTTGGGTGGAAACCGTCGTGGACTCAGGCGAACTTACCTGAATCTAGCCATCGTAATGTTGCTGGGAGGCCTTTGGCACGGCGCATATTGGCAGTTTGTAGCATGGGGAGCTTTCCACGGAACCCTCCTCATCGCGGAGCGACTCATAGGGAAAAAAAGTTATTACGCACGATTGCCGAGGCCGGCCAGGATCGCTCTGACGTTTGTCTTGGTGGTCATATCCTGGGTGCCTTTCAATTCCAATGGAATGGGGCACGCCTTGTCATACCTGGGGGCCATGTTCGGGATGGTGTCTCCGGCTTCGTCCGCAGGACTTCTATATGGGCAATTTATATCTTTCAACAGTTTTTTCATCCTGGGCGTTTGTGCTCTGTTCGTGGGATTCAGGACCCAGGCGTGGGATTTCGCAAAGGAACTGACCTGGACCAAGGTGCCGGTGATCATGGTATTGTTCGTGTTTTCCATCTCCGCCATGTTCGCCCAGGCTTTCAACCCGTTTTTGTATTTTCAGTTTTGAGGGAGATAGTGGCCAAACTGAAAAAAATCATACTGGTGTCTCTGTTCCTGGGAGTCATTTTCGCAGTGCCGGTGATACAGACGATCATTGACCTGCAAGACGGTGATAGTCCGCAGATCTTGGAACTTTTCAGCGAGGCGCCCACGGAAAAGCACCTGCGTTCTTTTGAGTCGGACCTGGAGGATTATTCTTTTTTCGAAGAGAACATGAGACCACCGTTCCAGATTTTCCGTTACGTGACTCTCGGGGATTTGGGAGCCAAGGCCTTGGCCGGCAGGGATGGTTGGTTTTTCTTCCTGACCGGAGTGCGCTACCTGACGGAACCATATTTTCGGGATCTTCCCAACGTTTTGGTCAAGGCAAGCGGAACCGTTGTAGAGGGAAATGAAGACGAAGCAGGGCAGGGGACAGATCCTGTCGATATCATAGTTGATTTCAAACGACAGATGGCCAGACGCGGGATAAAGTTACTGGTCGTGATCATGCCGGGCAAAGCGAGCATATACCCGGACAAACTTACATCCTGGCTCGAGCCGCGTTCCCTAGTGTATGAAAACACCTTGCGATTCATGGAAGAATTGAAAGACAAGGGAGTAGATGTGGTGGATGTGCACTCGGCATTAGCGGCCGCTCGCAACAATGCCGGACGTGACGCAGAAGCCCTGTACATGGCCACCGATACTCATTACAGCGGTCTGGGTGTGAAGATCGTAGCCAAGCTACTGGCGGATCGCATAAAGAAGGAAAGCTGGTATACGAAGTTTGACCATACACCCAGGTACGAAAGGACGCAGACCTTGGTGGTCAGGCGGGGGGACATACCTCGCATGACCAAGATCCCCATGCAGGAATTGCTTTTCCCCAGCGAGACGGTTCGCTGCTACCAGGTCCGCAACCTGGATTCGGGTAAGCTGTACGAAGATGAAGATTCACCTGTTTTGCTCCTGGGCGATAGCTTTTCGCGCGTGTTCCAGACAGACGAGCCGGAATCAGCGGGCTTGATAGCAAACCTGGCTTACGAACTGCAACTTCCTCTGTCTTCCATCGTCAACGACGGAGGCGCTTCCACACTGGTTCGTCAGCAGCTCGCCAGAAGGATGAAACTTCTGGAGGGTAAACGCCTGGTGATATGGGAATTCGTGGAGCGTGATATTCGTTTTGGCATGCGCGGCTGGCAGAAAATCTCCCTCGACGATGGCGACGATTGACAAGGCTTTTGAGATCAACCCATAATGATGACTGTCTTGATCTCGTATCGATGCTCATCAACGCATGAATGGAGGATTTGAAATGGCATTAGTTGCTTGGAATAGGTTGCTTGTTGGTTCGTTGGCCGTATTCGGACTGGTCTTGGGGGGGTGTGGTTCCAGTGATGATGGTTCCACCGACGGTGGCAACGATGGTGGACAGGGATGTTCAGCTCATCCGGGAGAATATTGTGTTTCTTCTTCGGATTTGCAGCTGGCCGAATCCTATGGCAAGACATTCGATTGGTCCAAGGACAAGGTGGCAGTACGGCATCTGGTGGGCCCGACCCACTCTGAAGCAGACAAAGCTTTGTATTTCCGCAATCCGGGCCTGTACAAGGATACCTCCATGGAGCCGGAGATAACCCCGGATCCCCTGCCGACCTTAGACCCGTCTCCTTCAGGCTTCGATTTCGCACTCTCGGACCTGGCTCCCAACAAGGGCCAGCAGTTACTGGACAACTCGTCCATCGTCGATAGTCTTTCCCAGACGCCCATTACTTCCGACGAGCAAGCTCGTGCCCCGTTGTGGTTGCCTGCCGTCATGATTTATTTGACAGTGGATTGGGATTCGAGCAAGGTCCTCAATCTCTACTATGGAAACAATGCGGTCAAGGGGCAGAAATGGGGAGCGCAGAATGCTACTTTGCCACCACAGACCATCCAACACATGTATCTGCATAATGGTGAGATATGGGTCGAGATCGTTTTTGAAAAATACGTAAACCTGGGCACTGGTATAACGGATTCCGATGGAGATGGGTACAAGGAGATCTACGCTAAAATCGCCCCGGCACATTATACATCCGAAGTTTACGACGAGTTGCTGAATAATTATGTTACACCAAAATTGTCCGTAAAAGATTTGAATTCTCTCATAGACGATAAGATCCTCGATGACCTCTATTCGGATTTCGACATGGAGCCCAAAAGCGGCATAGGTGAATCCTTCGATGCTCCAGGCGTAGGTAAGTTTGAATACCCGTTCAAGGTCATACAGGGAGTTTCTCCCAAGGATGACATCTTCATAGTTTTGCTCGTAGAACCCTGATGGATGGACAGAGTCTT
>CAYSLH010000226.1:0-8549 GCA_964431605.1 uncultured Myxococcales bacterium | reverse complement strand
AAGTGGCTTTTAACAAGTGGCTGGCACCTGTCGAGGCACCTGTCGAGGCACCTGTCGAGGCACCTGTCGAGGCACCTGTCGAGGTCGAGGGGCTTTCAACAGCACCCAACAGCACCTATAGATGGGCCTGGGCCTGTAGAGCAGCACCCAAAGAGGGCAGGATTCTTGCGTCCGGAACATATCTGATCATAGTATCTCCCTGATTCTAAGATCCCACGGGAGTCCGTATTGTGACAGTAAAGCATGCAAAGATACTGGTGGTAGATGATGATGAGCGTGTACGGCAGTATCTGAAGGACTTGCTCGAAGAGGCAGACTATGAGGTGGTTTTAGTACCTGATGGTACTCATGCCTTGAAAAAAATCGAGACGGATCATCCTGATCTGGTATTGCTCGACGTCATCATGCCAGGCATGAGCGGCCTCGATGTTCTCAGGTTTCTCAAGTCACCCCAGCAAACTGGATTTCTTCCCGTGATAATTCTAACCGGTGACACGGATATGGACAAGCGCCTCAAGGGGTTGAAGCTTGGGGCGGATGACTATTTGACCAAGCCGGTAAACGCCAACGCTGTCATGGCGCGTATTGAGGCCCTTTTGCGAATCAAGAAGCTCCAGGACCAGATGGCCGACTCTAAAAAGCGACTAGAGGATGAATCCATAACCGATCCTGTAACGGGCTTGTATAATGATCGCTTCTTGAGGTTGAGACTCAAGGATGAATTCAAGCGAGCGGAGCGGTACAACGAACCCCTGTCTTGGATTTCCATCCTGGTGGAAGATTGGGACCAGGTTTGCAGCGATTTGTCTGAAGATGCCGTGATTGAAGTAAAGAAAGACTTGGCCGGCATCATCAGGGCAGGGGTCCGGGAATTCGATATTGTAGTACAGTCAACTGATGACAAGTATTCTATTCTGTTACCAAGGACTCACTTTGCCGGTTCCATGGCAGTGGCGGGAAGATTGTGGAAATCGGTAATGTCCAGTAGAAAACATTGGCCTGGTCAGGCGCGTAAGCTGGCTATCACCATAGGGGTGGCTTTTTATCCGGACAAGGATGTCGCTACCTCTCGGCAATTGGAGCAGAAGGTGACAACAGCCCTGGAAAAGGCACGCAACGAGGGAAAGGGGCAGATTTGTCTGTTTCAGCAGACAGCTTATTTTTTCCAACCAGACCACGGCGAGTAGCCTTTACGCCAAAATTCATAGTCATTCAGATCATCGATGTAAAATACCCGTCCTGGTGATGTACTCTCCGGAAGTGTCCTGATCGGACTGGAGCCCGCTCCTCTGGTCAGTCTCTGAAGAGCTATCCAGAAGCCCAAGAGCAATCCATGAACAGCGAGAGCTTTTTTCGTGAACATGGAGCAAGTAGGTTTGTGCGAGCAACGGGGTCCATCTATTTTTGTCAGAACACCTGACCAGACTTTAAAAAACACGACGAAAAAAGATGTGTTCTCGGCAGATGGCTCATGTGTGCTATAGGGTGTTGTAATATCGGTTGCTTTTATGCCGATTGATCGACCTTGGGACTTGTCTGCCGGAGGAACCGTCTCCATGACCGGGTGGCGGAAGTTGACAGACCATGGACCGAAACCTTGAGACCCTGCGAGGGACTCCACCGCTGGGTGGATCAAGGAGAAGCAAAGCGCTGCGATTGTCACCGGCCTCAATCCTGGTCTCCCTGATTTGAATTAGGTGTATCTTCTTCTTTTTTCCGGTCTCGCAATTTCGCCCATTCGATGAGACGTTTTTGTATCTCCAGTTCGTATCCATTGGAAGACGGTGTATAATACTGTCGGCCTTTGAGCTTTTCGGGAAGGTAATGTTCCGGTACGTAGTTGCCATTGAAGTCGTGTGGATATCGATAATCTCGTCCATAATTCAAGCTTTTCATGATTCCCGTGGGCGCGTTCCTTAGCTTCAATGGAACCTGTAGTGATCCCAACTCCTTGACGTCCTTTCTCGCCCTGGTGTACGCGGTCAAGGCAGAGTTACTTTTGGGTGCGGTTGCCAAGTAGGTTGCCGCTTGGCTGAGATTGAGAGCAGACTCGGGAAGGCCTACGAATTCATGGGCCTGAAACGCGGCGCATGCCACCTGCAGAGCGTTGGGATCAGCATTGCCTACATCTTCGGAAGCAAAGATGATCATACGTCTCAGGATGAACCTGGGATCCTCTCCGGCCTCGAGCATCCTGCTCATCCAGTAGACAGCCGCATGAGGATCAGACCCCCTGAGGCTTTTTATGAAAGCGCTTATGATATTGTAGTGTTCCTCTCCTGACCTGTCGTACCTGAGCGTTTTTTTCTGCACCGCCTGTTCTATGGTCTGGGCTGTTATCTTGCCACTGGTTCTGCCATCATGAATCAGGAATAAGGCCGCTGCCTCTAAAATATTCAGTGCTTGCCTGGCATCTCCCCCGGATGCCTCGCAGAGAAGATCGAATGCTTCAGGCTCAAACTCCAGATTCCATCTTCCAAGACCACGGGTTGGGTTGCGCAGTGCTCTTTCTATGATCCTACCCAGTTCTTGTTCATTCAAGGGCTCGAGTACGAACAGACGAGTCCTGGATAGAAGTGCCGAGTTTACCTCAAAGGACGGATTTTCCGTGGTGGCGCCTATCAGGGTTACTGTACCTCGTTCCACATGGGGCAAGAGCGCATCCTGCTGCGCTTTGTTCATGCGGTGAATCTCGTCTATGAACAGAATTGTTTTCTTTGAATACTGATCTCGTCGGACTGCAGCCTTGCTGACGATTTCCCTGATCTCTTTTACTCCTCCGAGCACTGCTGAAAAATGAACGAACTCGCCCCCCGTCCTCGACGCGATTACCGAGGCGAGGGCGGTTTTGCCGCAGCCAGGAGGGCCCCAGAGCAAAATGGACGGGATCTGGTCTGATTCGATAGCCTTTCGTAGGAGCTTGCCTGGAGCGAGAATGTGCTCTTGGCCCACAAATTCATCAAGTGTTCGAGGGCGCATGCGGTCTGCAAGGGGAGCATGGCGCTGTTCGCGGCGTGAAGCGGAGGAAAACAGATCCTGTGTGCCATCTGTCATATCAGTGATTGTATAGCATGCAAACCTGGAGGCAAAGGGAAAGCAGCGAATGAAAACGTTTTGTTACTGGCAGGGGATACGTTTGCACATCCCCCGTGCGTCCCCGTCTTCATCCAGGCACACTGTCCCACCAAAGCAGTCCTCGTCACTGTAACAGTACTTCTGTCCGCAGTATCCTACGGCAGGGTAGCACTTTCCGTATGGGCAGTCGTTATCATCGTCGCATATGTTTGCACATGTTCCATATTCATTACACTGGGCATTTCCAGGACAATCTATGTTTTCCGTGCATCCAAGGCAAATGCCTCCGGCAGCGGACGCGTTACATGTTGTTGGGGCCTGAGGATTGAACTCGTGACAGTCATCATCCGTAAGACATTGTTCGTCGGAACTATCTGATCGAACGCAATATCCAGACACACACACGAGTTCCCCGGGGCATGTCTCCCATATATCCAACGTACATTGATCCTGATCGTTAGGTAAATATCCTACGTCACAATCACAATGATAGCCCTGGGTGCTGTCGTCAACGATGCAGATATGTTGGTGCAATCCCGCATCAGAGCAAGGATCTGCGTTACAGGGATTCGATTGGTCTGGTTCGCATGAACCATCCTGAGCAGGAACATAACCGGCGTCACACCTACACAGTCCATCAGTGTTGGAAGAATTCTCAAGGCAGCACATTCCATTGGACATATGGTAGGTGTCATCACATTGACACACGCCCTGGCCATCGTGTACCACGCAAGCGGAGTGCTCGGGACAAGATACCTGGTAACATGCGTCCTGCATGCACTGACCTTGAACGCAAATCTGTCCCGTGGGACACCATCCGTTGAGACCCTCAGCCGTGGAGTCGGTGCATTGCGGTATACACCTGCCCGAGCCATCAGGATCGACCCAATAGGTATTGCAAACGCAGGTGCTGTCGTCAGTGTGGGAATAAGCCGGGCAACATAGTCCCTGATCATCGTGATAGTCAGTATCGCACCAGCATTCGAATCCTCCCTGCCCGTCCCACATGCACCTGGTTCTGTGTCCCTCCACATCGTCGCACGGGTTGGGATCGCATGGGTCCGAGGATTCTTTTACACAAGCGTTACCGTCCCACGAATAACCGGTATCGCATTTGCATTCGTAGGACTTGCCATCTGCCGCGCAAACGCCCTGATGGGGTTGGTCGCACGGGTTGGGATCGCATGGGTCCGAGGATTCTTTTACACAAGCGTTACCGTCCCACGAATAACCGGTATCGCATTTGCATTCGTAAGACTTGCCATCTGCCACGCAAACGCCCTGGTGGGGTTGGTCGCACGGGTTGGGATCGCACCCGTCGAGTTGCTCTTTGCTTTGTCCACCGCATGACATGAACAACATGATCAATGATGCCCAACATAAAAATTTCATGTATGCCTCCAGGCGAAAAGTGTGGACGGGAATATTAAGGTACGTTGTTTGTTTTGTCCATAAGCACTATTTGGCGTATGATCTTTTTCATGGTTTTTCCAATTGGGAGCACCTGATGAGGGATAGGCAGCCATATAACACGTTGTACGAAAAGACCCATTCGTGTGAGCGCACAATCGTCAGTCTCGATGATGTGTCCATCGGTGATGATAAACTCCTGCTCATTGCCGGTCCGTGCGCGGTGGAAAGTGAAGACCAAATACTATTTTTAGCAGAAGCGGTACGCAAAGCTGGAGCACGTCTTCTCAGGGGTGGAGCGTTCAAACCCAGGACGAGCCCTTATTCTTTTCAAGGTCTGGGAGAAAGGGGACTGGAGCTTTTGAGGAAGGCCGCAGACGAACAAAACATGCCTTGTGTCACAGAGGTCATGGATGCGGCGGATGTTCCGCTGGTAGCAGCCTATGCCCACATGCTCCAGGTGGGGGCTCGTTCCATGCAAAATTTCAAGTTGCTTCGTGCTTTGGGAGAGCAGGACCTTCCCGTATTGCTCAAGAGAGCAGTGGGCGCTAGTCTGCGGGAATGGCTGTTCGCAGCCGAGTACGTGATGCTATCCGGTAATGGTAACGTAGTGCTATGTGAAAGAGGTATACGGTCGTTTGGTTCACCCGGCTCAGTAAGCCTAGACCTGGGAGCAATTCCATATTTGAGGAGACATACTCACTTGCCGTTGATCGTGGATCCTACTCATGCGTCCACCGATGCTGCCATGGTTGGCATGTTGGCGCGTTGTTGTGCTGCTGCAGGTGTGGATGGTCTCATGATCGAAGTCCATCCAGATCCTGCCCACGCCTTGAGCGATGGACAACGGGCCTTGACCCCAAAACAATTTTCCGAGTTGAGCAAGCAACTCTTCAGTGTTTTCGATGAGGCTGGCGGCAAATTTCTTGGATAGGTGCCTACACTGTGTGATAGGTTTTTAGATGTTATGTTAGCCCATCTGGCAATAAGAAATTTTGCAATCATACAACGCCTCGAGGTGGACTTCGAGCCGGGGTTTGTAGTCATCACAGGTGAGACTGGTGCCGGCAAGTCGATCCTGGTAAATGCCATGCATCTTGTGCTGGGAGGGCGTGCTACCGAGGAGATGATTCGTACAGGAGCACAACATGCCGAGGTAGAGGGTGTTTTCAAGCTTTCAAGCTCACCTGGTGCTGTAACAGCATTAGCTGCATTGGAAGAGCTTGGTCTTGAGGACGACGATTGGCTCAGGGTCAGAAGAATCATCAGCCGCACTGGCAGGAACAGGGTGTTTGTCAATGATCGTTCCGTGAGCCTATCCACATTGGTTAGATTGACAGCCGGCCTGGTGGATATCTCAGGTCAACACGAGCACGTGGGTTTGACAAACGAAGCAGGTCACCTTGAAATACTGGACGCTTTTGGCGGCCTGGGAAGTTTGCGTTCTGAATTGGCGCAAGCGGTGGGAAAATGGCGGGAGGTGTCTGGAGAGCTAAACGAAGCTTTGACTTCGCAACGCTCCAGATCAGAACGTATGGATTACCTGGAATTCGCCCTGGAGCGCATGGATTCCATAGATCCACATGCAGGGGAGGATGAGCAACTTGAAAGTGAGAGGTCCAGGTTGGCTAATGCAGAGAGGTTGCGCCAGGGGGTTCAGCAAGCCCTCGGCATGATCTACGAGATGGATTCTTCCGCCATCGAGCTGACTGGCACAGCTTCGAAGCTATTGGCCGGTCTGGCGCATGTGGACAAGGCCCTGGAGTCTCATGTGGATCAGTTGGAACAAGGTGCGAGAATACTGGAAGATTGCGCAAGGGACTTGGAAAGGTATGCCGATGATCTGGAATCGGATCCCGAAAGGCTCGACCAGGTGCTGGAGCGTATAGGCGCTATAAAGAGTCTGATTCGTGCCCATGGGCCGGACCTGGATGCGGTACTCGAGCGCAGAGTCGAGTTCGCAGACGAGCTTCGGAGACTACAGGGGTTGGATACCTCTTTGGAGCAGTTGCGCAAACAGCAGGACATTGCTCTTTCGGCAGCCATGGACTTGGCTGCCGCCATTTCCAAACGCAGAAAAGAAGTGGCTCGGCAGATGGCTGATAAACTGACTGACGAACTGCACTCGCTTGCCATGCCTCATGCCAGGTTCAAAGTGGAGATAAGCAGTCATGGTCGCGAAAATCTTGACGAGACAGGAGTGGACTCTGTTCGGTTCGTGTTTAGCGCCAACTCCGGTGAACCATTGATGCCTCTTGCTTCGGTGGCTTCCGGTGGTGAATTGTCCAGGGTCTTACTAGCCATGAAGTCTGTCTTGTCCCGGGTGGATCCGGTCTCTGTCTATGTTTTCGACGAGGTGGATTCTGGAGTCGGTGGGGCCACCGCGGAGGTGATAGGTCAGAAGTTGGCTTCTGTGGCTGAGCAACACCAAGTGTTTTGCATAACACATCTGCCACAGATCGCATCTTTGGCAACACATCATTACTCTGTTCGCAAACAGGCCGCTTCCTCCAGGACCAGATCAGTGCTGGTAAAATTGACCGACAAAGAAGAAAGGATCGAAGAGATTGCTCGCATGATGGCAGGAAGCAGGATGGGCGAGAAGGCAAGGCTATTGGCGCAGGACATGTTGTCCGCCAAGGTCCCGGGTTTTTGAAGGGGGGATATTCTAACTTTCTGATTTTTGCAATTAAAAAAGGGCTATGCTATGAGTTTTATTACAATGGCCGGACGGAGAAGAAAAATTCGCCAGAATATGTCTTCAACAATGGGAAGAGTCTCATCCTGGGCACGGACCGACGTGGGGCGTAAAAGGGAAAAAAACGAGGATAACTATCTCGAGGATTCCTCTCTGATGCTCTATGGCGTTGCGGACGGAATGGGTGGGCATGCTGGAGGTGAGACCGCGTCTTTGATGGCAGTGCAAACCATCCACAGATGGATAAGACATGCCAGAAGCCAGGGAAACATAATACCTGCCGAACCTGAAAATGTTGAATATACAGATGTGTTGACCTTGTTGGAGAGGGCGGTCAGCGAGGCATCAAGCCGTATTTTCGAGGCGTCAACTCGCAATCCTGCTTTGCGTGGAATGGGCACGACCGTTACAGTCAGTATGTTCCTTGGTCCACGGCTTTATGTTGCCCATGTGGGAGACAGCAGGCTGTATCGGTTCAGGGATGGAAAATTCGAACAATTGACAGATGACCATTCGTTGGTAGCAGAGCAGGTGCGGGCTGGCTTTTTGACCGAGGAAGAAGCCCAGTACAGCAGGTTTAGAAACATCATAACCAGGTCGGTAGGGTTCGAAAACGAAATCAATGCTGATCTCTTTAGCGTTGCCTTATTGCCTGGTGATGTTTTTTTGGTGTGCTCAGACGGTCTTACCGGTATGGTCTCCGATGGTGAGATTCGCCATGTGTTGGCTACTCAACGTCTGAATCTCGCTGCGGCCCATCTGATCGATCTGGCAAATCGGGCAGGAGGAGAGGATAATATCACCTTGGTTTTGACCAGATATAAAGGACACTATGGCTCCAGAGTCAGTAGAGAGCATTTCAAAAAATTGGGAAAATCAAAATCCAGACGAAAAATGATGATGTGATACATGCAACATGGTGATGGAAGAGAAAAGCGCTAGAGAAAATTGGAGAGAAAACGGTTGACATGCGTTCAATGCTCTGTCTTAATTTATGTTAGTGTTTTTTTTAGGCGCAATAACTTACTTTGAAAATTACTTTTGAAAATAATTACCTTTGAAAATAGAGAGACATGAGTAGGCGATTCACGATCATGGTAGTCCCGGACGGAGCAACACACGTTCGGCGTTATCGCTTTTCTGCTGGTGCTATCAAGTTCGCTATATGGAGCTTGAGCATTTTTATGCTCTTGGTCCTTTCAGGGACTGTCCTTGGGTCCCTTTATCTGCATCGCAATTACAAGAAGCTCCAGGAAAACCTTGAACTCAAGGAACAGAACGTCCAACTTCGTAACGAACTTCTTTTGGTTCATCAAAAAATGGCAGGGGCTCAGGCTATTTTGGACCGGGTCCAGAGATTTGACAC
>CAYSLH010000225.1:0-8593 GCA_964431605.1 uncultured Myxococcales bacterium | reverse complement strand
ACTCCATCGATGGGAGATCGAACAAACGCACGCCCTTGTTGACTTGCTGCCTGGCTGACCATGGCCTGAAGTCTCTTCACTGTGGACTTTGCCGCCTGAACCTGTTTTTCCAGTCTGTCCAACTGCGCCTGTCCCACGGCTTGAGCCTTGTACAACTTGGCAACTCGTTCGTATTCGCTGCTCAATTGTTCCGCCTGAGCGCGCGCTGAATTTTGACTAGCCAGGGCAGCTTCCAGGCCACTGGAGAGCATGTTGTGATCTATGACGGCGATGAGTTGCCCCTTTGTAACCCTGTCACCAACATCCACATTCAAAACCCTAATTCTGTCAGGAATCTGAGAAAAAACCCTCACCTCCGTGCTACCGCGCAAGGTTGTGGAATATGCGAGGGTCTGTTCTATTGGTCGTCGTGTTGCGGTGACCACCCGCACAACCAACGGATGCTTTTTCTTCTCGTCCTTTTTCCTGTTGCATCCCATTGCACCGATGAAAAATAGGCTCAGAACCCAAACGAAAAACTTTCCGAAGTGAATATTTGCCATGGGGCAGGCTCCTGAAGAAAACTCCATAAAAATTTAACGACTGACGTTATCAAACCTTCCTTCCACGGAAATGAATAGTAAAGGCCACCCATAGGAGTGTCAATGATAACTTACCGATTGGTAAGTCCCCGCCAACCCCTTATAGTTTAGAAGGATACCTTACAAATCAATATCTCGAAATCCGTAAAAGCTGAGCGTTAAAACCCTCGCTGAACGATATCTTCGCATCAACGAACCTTCCCGGCACATCACCTCTCAAGGGTTTGAGCTTTGGCATGAGGCAGACCATCACAGAGCCAAGACCCAATTGCTTTGCACGTTGTGCAATGGCATCCCTAAGGAGCCATGGCGTAGATTTTTCCCAGGCGCGTACAAACGCCCTGGCCGAGGCTTCATCGCCGCTGGAAAGAATCCTCTCGGTACGTATAAGCATTTCGGACAGTGTTTTTCTGAACAGTTCCACGTCAGCGATGGTTGCAAAGACTCCATCCTTGTCCTGTGTTATCTCGACAGCGCCCGCATCCACCATTTTTCTAATCCATACCCTTCGAGCTCTGGCATCCACGTCGAGCAGGTTCTCGGGATCCAGAGAATCCAACACAACTGCCTGTATTAGCGCAACCTTCCATCCTACGGTGTAATCGTCTTCTGGTAAAAGCAACCCCAGGTCCACTAATTTCTTGTCACCAAGCAGCCATAATGCCACGAGTTTTGCCCTTAGCCTGGCCACCACCACGAGGTCTGAACGAATCCAGGTCCCAACCGACTGTGAAATTTTTCCAATGGACGGTCCCACTGTAGCAACCAGAGCCTGGGTCGCCCAGTATATCCTTTCCAGGTTTGCCAAAACTTCTTCGCGCTCGGCGCTGGGCAAAAACCCTTTCACCATGGGTTTTACAACGGCATGCAATCTGGTCTGCTCCACATTGGAAAAAAACAGAACCTTGGAGGAAAACCTCTCCCCCATACTTCTATCCGGAGGAATGCGATAGGACACATGACATATGGGACAGAGTCTACCAGCTGCTGTCAAGAGTTCCATGGCAACAAAAGTCGGCACCTTTTTCCAATGCATTCTGAATTTTTCAGCCCAAGGCATGCGCTTTTCAAAGTAGTTGAGTTCTCTGGCCAAAGACTGGAGCATGGAACTCTCCGAGGCAGACGACAATCCAACCCATCCTGTCCAAATGCCCTTACGCTGCTGATAGTCCAGGCTCTTGTCTAAAAATCCCATGAAAAATTCCACGGGCCAAACCCGATCCTGCCATGTAGAAAACGCAGACTCTGCAGACGACACTTCCCCGGTTCTGAAATATTCGATAAGGTCTGCCAGCACCAGTCGCTGATCGTGATCGGCAAATGCAAGCGCAGCCTGGAGTCGGCTGATGACGCGACGTAGTTCCTTCGAATACCTTCCCGGTGGTATTCTCCTCCGCTTGTCTCCAGCGCGGTATACTTCCTCCACAAGGTTGCCCTCGATGTTTATGAGACGAGAGTTTTGCGGATACTTTTCATCGAAATGTTTCAACGCCTTGGAACGGACACCCTTATAGAGGTTCAGGTAGCCACCACCTACCTCATTTCCCTGCCAACCACTTTTTCTTCCTTTGAAAAAATCCTTCTGGTAGTCGGCATCAAAAATTATCCGCCGCAACCTGGACAGCATCCCATCGATGGATTCGTCCCTCTGCAAATCCATGTGTACTCCCTCGGCGTGGGCGGCGTGAACAGCTTTGACAAAATCATCAAAGCTCATGCCTGGTATAAATTTCTGTCCGGTCAATTGGTGGTAAAATCCATCGTTTATTCCAAAAAGCAAGTAATAGTCTCTCAGGGCTTGGTCTAGTTGGCGCTGTGAGTTCTTTCCAAGGCGAAGTATGCATTCGAGCAGTTGGCGTACTTCCAGAGCATCCTTGTGCATCTGATCGAAAACAATATCCCGTCCTGCCAAAACTGCCCTCGCCAAGTGATAAATCAATATCCTCGACCGCTTTGGCATTGAAGAAAACCTGGAAGCAAACACTCTTACGATTTGGTGGTTGCCTATTCTGGCAACGGTAAACTCACCTTCATCTGGCTCAGGCGTTGGCTTCTGTATGATGGATTTACCCAATGAATCATCAGGCTCACTGCCATCAGCCGCTAAATCCAAACCAGATACAGCCAGGTGAGGCACGTTTTCAGCTTCACCTTCCGGGTCTATTTTCTTGGCAGGTCTCAGCCCCTCTATATCCTGTTCATATGGATCCGCAGCCTCAATCTGATCTGCATGCTTGCCATGTTTCTTTTTGCAGGATGGAAGCAAGAATACAGCAATACAGAAAAAAATGAATAAACTTACAGCCATCTTCATAGGTGTCCTCGTGTCAGGTTTGGAATAATTTATTCTTGAAGCGTTACGTGTTCAAGCTGAATCGTTCTCGAAAAACAGCTTTCTTGACTACAGTATCCTACATGTGGGATACTGTAGTCAACGGAGGCTCATATGAAAAACGTTGCCTTGATAATATTTTTGATCTTCCTGGCTGGGCCCTGCATTCCAGATACGGCCACTGCAGGCCCTGCATCGCCTGCCATCAGCTGGGCGGATCTGGACGGATACATAGACACCCTACCTGTTTCCATCAGAACAGATCCGGTTAGCGCCTTGAGAGCCAGGCTGCGCGAGCTGGATAGCAAAAAAAGCCGAAGTCCAGAGAGCAAGGGACTTGAGCAAGCCATTGGGCTTATCAGCCTAGCTCGAACCATTCGCATCACCCATTCTGACGACTCCCGTCCATTGCTCGCCGGATTATAGTCCTGCGTCGAAATAGTGTGCCGACACAAAGCACGCATCCGAGCTGGAATCTAAAATAATTTTTCAGATCGGTTGTGAGGTCAAGGAGACGCAAGAAAATATCCGCAGTCGTGGTCTTCCCACGTCGAGGAATATTTTCGCAGTGTCGACACAGAGATCGCATCCGAGCTGGAATCTAAAATAATTTTTCAGATCGGTTGTGAGGTCAAGGAGACGCAAGAAAATATCCGCAGTCGTGGTCTTCCCACGTCGAGGAATATTTTCGCAGTGTCGACACAGAGATCGCATCCGAGCTGGAAAATTATTGGCAACAGTCTAAAGAATGAGCCCCCCCCAACGAAGTAACAGTGTGGTTGTCATGGTCTTTCCAATCGATGAGTGCCACGTTCCACCTGTCGCACTGCTCTGTCATTTGGGTCTGAAATTCAGCGGTTGGAACTACGTCTCCTTTGAAGAATATTTTTACAGTTGCAGTGGTATTACCCCGGTATTCGAAGTAATTGACCATAACAGTGTAAATACCACGGACGGGTTTGTTGAGGTTGATATTCTCTGCGCGACATTGACGCGTACAATCGATGGCAAGCAAGGGATCGTCGGTCGTGTCGCCTGTGACTCCCCAATCCGGTTGCCGTGCGTTCCAGAAACAATCTGTCCCGGAACAAGTCTGCCACCAACACTTTGGACCGTTTATGCCGTCGTCGAAACACTGTTGCCCTTGTTCGCAACCAGCCGCCACAGGATCGCAATTTGGCTCTCTGCAGGTCATGATGCCGGCCGAATCGACACACGCGGTTCGGGTCCAGTCTGGGTCCGATGGATCTATGGGATTGTATCGGCACTCCCGTGTAGGTGAACAATAGTCTCCATCAGGCGCCACCAGGTGCAAGTCCAGGTCAGGACCAACCATGTCCCATGTCAGCTCTATCCTCATATCCTCTCTGGGAAATGCCGAAAACTTTATACATGGACAGGAAAAATCCGCGGCGGTATTTGCGCTCTGGCAATCGCAAGCTTGGGATACGTCATAGGAACCCACATGGCCCTCCGGATCTTTCGCCTTCAGACACACTGTATAATCGCCTGACAAATCGGCTCGGAAGGTAGGTTCAAAGCGGTCCTCTTCGTTAGAAGGAATCTGGATATCCCGGGTGGAACCATTGGGTTTATCCTCCACCACCCATATGAGATTTGAACCCTGAATGATCGAACCATCAGGATCATGGGCACGGCCCAAAAAAGTAATCGTGTCCACAGGGGCTGGAGAGCAGAGATCATCCACCAAAGAACCATCCAATTTGGTAACGCTCGTTATACTGACTGCTGTTACGGGAGGAAGGTTGTCCGAAACATGTCCAGACAAGTCGATCTCCACCGGGTTGTTATCAGGATCATTGGAGGCGATGAGCAACACGTCCTCATCAGCGATCACCTGGCCATTTGAATCCAACTCGTATTGCTTGGGAGTGTAAAGAATTTCTATGGTGCCCTGCTGCTGAGAGTCGAGTAACAAGTCTTGACCGACCCAGAAAAACGGTGAGTTATCATCTTCGCTACGCAACGACAAGTCATCCAGGCCGACTTTCAATGGTGCCTGGCCTTGGTTTTTTATACTCAGTTCCAATGATGCAGATGAGTTTAGGCTCACTCCTCCGAAATCCAGCAACTGTGGAGACACCGATATATCAGGCTCTCCACCTCTACCTTTCAGTACGATAGACACCTCTGGCGAGTCTTTTGCGTCAGAGGAGATCAAAAGATTCGCAGTATAGGATCTCTGTTCTTCCGGGGAAAAGCTTACACCCAAAGTTCTCTTGTCCACTCCAGCACCTGGAATCGAAAATCCGAGGGGTAGATCCGCTTCATCAAATGCTTCGTTGTCCAAGCTTGTGGGGACAAACTGTGCGTCTCCATCTATGGTTATTTTATCCACTGTCAAGGCTGCCGTTCCAACGTTGGATATTTCGATAGACAGTTCTTTGGCATCTCCAACACTCAACGCTCCGAAATCCAACTCGCTCGGAGCAGCATGGATTATGGCTTTTCCCTTTTGCAGGTTCGACTCATCACAACCCGCCTCTACAAGACACATAAATGAAAAAAGCATGAACAGAATCGTTCTCCATACTCCAGCCATTGGCCAGTTTACCATGAAAAGTCCTCCATTGAATTTCAGGTATCATATTACACCAAAAAACCGTTTAACATTTCCTAAATTTTCACAGCTGGTAAATTTCCTATTCCGATCTGCCACACCTCCATACGTTGCGGGCAACATGAGTTAGTTAGCTACAATCACCCACAAGAGAATAGATTTTGACACCAAAGCCGACATTGTAGTAGCCTTGGAATATTGTTTTGTAAGCAATAAAACTATCTAGATCACCGGAGCTTGGAATATCAGGACGGAGGAAAACACCCATGGCTGAGGAAAAAAAAAGCACTCAAACAGACAAAAGAAAGCAAAGCCTTTATTTCCCGGAAGACATGCTGTCAGAAATTAAAAGGGAAGCTTTGCGTCAGGACCGTTCGTTGTCATGGATCGTACAACAGGCGTGGCGAATTGCCAGAAATGACATCAAAAAGTTTCCATCGATCAACACGCTGGATGACTGAGCTGAACTATACTTGTTGATAAAGCACCCCAGTCGGTTCGCCAGCTCGACTTTGTCCTATTGCTTTGTGCTACTACCTCCAAAACACAATCTCCCCATTACGCATTCTGGAATATCTGCCCGCGTTACTTGCGAAATATGTAATAAGACCACAATTCATATTCAATCCACATGAGAACAATGGAACTTCAAATTTGAAGATATGTAAATGGACGGTCATAATGGGGGAAAGCTGGCAAAGGAGATTATTGATTGGGTATTCGTCCCAAACTCGCGATGTTGCTTATCGGTCTTCTGGTTCCCATGATGGGTGGCGCAGGGTTGTTGGTAGTTGATTTCACTGAGCGGTTGTTACTCGAAGAGATGAAAGATCGGGGAATGTCAGTTCTCTCGGCTCTTTCTGTCCCATGTTCCATAAGCCTGGCAAGTCACGAGATCGAAAGACTGGATGATTTTTTGGCCCAGTTCCGATCGGATTCCCCTCCTGAGCAGCCAAATCCATCCGACAAGAGCTCGAAGAAAGACCAAACCCTGGTGGCTCCAATACGAGATCTCGTTTTCCTTTGCATCGTTGACAATCATGGCAGGGTGCTGGCACACACGAATGAGACTGAGTATGGAAGTATCCGTACCGATGATTTTACCACGCGAGCCATGGCGTCCGAGGTGCCATTGGCTTTGAGAAAATCCGGGTTTAGTGACTCGGCACACATGGCAATTTCATATCCGGTGAAATCCGGCCTGAGATGGGGAACCCTTGTGGCAGAATTTTCCCTTTCCAGGCTCCAAAGCAGAACCCTACATCTCAGATGGAAGCTCATGGCTCTGACTCTTATCCTGATCACGCTGGTTATCGTTGGGCTGGCTTTGGGCCTGGGAAGGCTGGTGGTAAGACCTGTCAGTGCTTTATCCAGCGCAGCCCAACGTCTTGGTGACGGGGATTTGGATGCGCGGGTGTCGGTCAAGAGTCCTCATGATGAACTGGGAATCCTGGCAAATGTTTTCAACACGACAGCGTCCGAGTTGGCAGCCTATACCAGAGACCTGGAGGAAAAAATCAGACAGCGCTCTGTCCAAATTTTAGAAAAAAATGAAGAGCTCCAACAGGCGAACAAACGCCTTAGCATGGCGAATAAACGCCTTGAAGAGGTCGCGACAACGGACGGACTGACAGGACTGGCAAACAAGACACATTTCCTTTCCAGGCTGAGTTTTGAATTCATGCGCGCCGAGCGAGGAGGGCACAAGCTAAGCCTGATGATGATGGATATAGATCACTTCAAGAACTTCAACGACACCAATGGCCACCTTGCTGGTGATGCCCTGTTGAGGCAATTCGCAAAGCTAATCTCGGAAAACATGCGCTCCATTGACCTGATAGGCAGGTTTGGAGGCGAGGAGTTTTGTGTTGCCATGCTCGACACCGGCATACGACATGCATTGAAGGCTGCTGAAAAAATCCGAAAAGCCATAGAGCGGTACCATTTCGAAGGAGAAGAGAGCCAACCGGGCGGAAAACTCACAGTGAGCATCGGGGTGGCGGAGTTTTCGGAAAAGTTCAGTTCGGACAAAGATCTGATCCAGAGTGCAGATGAAGCACTATACAGAGCAAAGAATCTTGGGCGCAACAGGGTGGAGGGCTCGTGAAAAACAATATCATAATTTTCATCATGGTCCTTTTTTTCCTTTTTCCCGAAGCAAAGACCAAGTCCGCAGATACCGGCCATGCCGGAATAAGACCAATAGTTTTCGGTATGACTCCTGTTGTAGGAGTAGAATCCACCCGTAAAAGGTTTTCTCCTCTTGCCCGCTTTCTATCCAAAAAACTCCATCGCCCGGTCAACCTATTGGTAACCCGGACTTACGGCGAACTCATAGACAAGGTCCAGTCAGGAGAAGTCGACCTAGCCAAGTTTTCTCCCCTTGCCTACGTAAGAGCGAAGGAACGTATATCAGGCTTGAAGCTAATCGCCAGTCAGGTAGCAAACGGATCTGTCACCTACTCGAGTTACATAGTCTCTTTGGAGGGCAATGAGCATTCATCCCAGAAGACCATTTCAGGCGCCAGGATTTGTTTCGCAGACCCTGACTCCACCTCGGGCTATCTTTTCCCCCTCGCATGGTTCATCGAGCGCAACATCAACCCACAAAGAGATCTCGCAAGTATGACATTTGGAGGGAGTCATCGAGGGTGCATCAAGGGACTCTTTGAAGGCAAATGGGACCTGGCCGCAACCTGGGCCGGCGCCATCAGAGACGCAAGGGCTTCAGGAATGGATGCAGGAGAGATGATCATAGTCGCTAAAACTGGCAGGATTCCTTTTGATGCTTGGTGCCTCAGGCCTGGTCTCGATAGGAAAGTGTCGAACAAGATAACCAAAACCCTCCTTGGTATCAGTACCCTTACCCAGGAGGGCAGAAGGGTACTGTCTCCAACGCTGGGAATAAATGGATGGATTGTGGCTTCTGATGATACTTACGATGTCATTCGCAAAACAATCGACCACATAAAGGGGCTCAGGAACGAACTGGAACAACACGTCGACTCCCACCACTGCCAACTTCCGAAAAAAAAAGATTGAATTTCTGTTGCTTCAAACCATGATCGCGATACCATAGATGGACTTCATTTACTCTAA
>CAYSLH010000224.1:0-8666 GCA_964431605.1 uncultured Myxococcales bacterium | reverse complement strand
AACGACTCAAGTATCGCGTTTTGGGGGGTAAGTCCTTTTTCGATCGCAAGGAGGTCAAGGACCTCATAGCATACTTGCGCTTTTGCCTGAACCAGTCGGATTCCATTAGTCTGCGTAGGATCATCAACTTCCCGCCAAGGGGTATCGGACCCACTACCTTGAAGCGTTTGAGCATCTGGTCAGAGGCGGAATCAAAGCCCCTTTGGAGGGCCGTAAAATCCGCCCGTAGCATTTTGCCTCGAGGGGATAGAGCAGTGGGAGCCCTGGACGAGTTCATTGATTTGATCGAGAATACGAAGCGAAGTTTGCGCTCAGGCAAGCGACTTGTCCAGTCGGTTGAGGCACTGATCGAAAATATCGATCTCAGGCAACACATCCTCAAAGGCTGTAGCACAGGTAAGGCGTTTGAAAAACGATGGTCGTTGGTAGAAGGGTTTATGGATGGGCTGGCGTCATACCAGAAAAACCAGGCAAATCCCAGCTTGAGGGAATACATCACCCAGGTGACCTTACAGGAGATGGACCGGGATGCGGATGATGATGGAGACAAGGGCAGGGTGACCCTTTGCACCCTTCATGGAGCCAAGGGCCTGGAATGGAAGACGGTATTTCTCGTTGGGATGGAAGATGGGCTGTTGCCTCACGACAGGGTTTTGAATCCACAAGTGACTGATGTGGAGGGAACTGATCTGGCAGAGGAGCGACGGTTGTTTTACGTTGGCATCACACGGGCAAAGGATGAGTTGGTACTCACCAGGGCTCTGCGTAGGCAGATGAAGGGCAAGCTCAGGGCAAGGGCACCCAGCAGGTTCGTGGCGCAGGTGCCGGAAGAGCTTCTCACGGAAGAGGACCTGACAAAGCCCCTGTCGTTAGACGATGCGAAGACCAGACTCGCCGACATAAAAGCCATGCTGGGCGACTAATATCCCTAAGCGTACGGTAGCCGACAGATTATGAGGGTCGTTACTCCGTCCAAGACCAGAACCAGGTTGCGTGTACGCATGGGTGCCACCTGCCTGAGTCTATCTACTCTTTCTTTGACCATGAAGTCCTGAAGTTTTTGAGAATCATTCTCTGTTTTTTAAGGGTTTTTTAAGGTTTTTTTCAAGCAGGCCTTCACTTGCCGATTGACTATGGGTGTCACTATCATATGAACGGAATTTGGAACGTTTTTTTACCTATTGGTTCGTTTTTGTAACCTTGCGTTGAGATCCCTTGATAAAATTTCCATCTGGTTCCAGTCCTTTGAGATCAGAAAACCGGCACAAAGCTTCAACGAGTTTCGTTCGAAATCGATCTTGAGGATGGGGCGACCTGCAGCCCATTGTCCTGCGTGCCATTTGCCAAGGTCTGAGCTCTTTATCTCTGTCCAAAAAATGACAAAGGGGTTCTTGGTGAGCATCTTGTGAAAGTGAATCCCTTCTTCGTCCATCCAAAATTCACCATTACCCCTGGCAAAAAGCCCGTCTGATTTATAGCGCTTCCACCATTTACGATCTATCTCAGTACCAAAGTAGTTACCTTTTGTCTTCTGTTCCATCTGCCGTGTCCTCCCCAAGGCTCAAAGTAGATTGTTTTAGATTGTTGTCACATTGGCAACTAAAATGATTCGAACAGTGTGATGGGGTTATGTACTGCATGTCAGAGGCAAATGTCTTTACTGTTCTTAAATGGGGGTATTTTGATATATGTTAACTAAATTCCTGGTAATGTCCGGCGAGATGCATTGAAGAGTCGGTAAAATAAAAAAATAATCTGGAGTGAAGCATGGCAGATGGAACAGTCAAAAAACACTCGGAGCAGCTAAAACAGGCCGTGCGTTGGATCTCTGAGCAGCGAATACTCAGACCGGACGTGCCGTTGGGGATGCTAATGTCAGAGGCTGGTCCCAGGTTCAACCTTTCTCCCAAAGAACAGCAAGGATTGTTCGCACTGCTCGCCGACCAGCATGATTCCAATGAGTGAGTCGCTCAACGGTTGTCAATATGTGAAATGAAATCCAGTACCTTTTCGTTGAATGCTTCCGGTTGGTCCACCGGGGTCGCATGCATAGAGTCGGCGATGACCACCTTGCGAGCATCGAACATACGGGCGATATGCTCATCGGTCATTTCGCTTGGAGTCTTGTCGGCATCTCCCTTTACCACCAGTATGGGGACTGTAAGCTCCTGGAGCCTGTTCTCCACATTCCATTCAACGATGGCTCTGACCGCGGCTGCATAGGATTTGGTGTCGTTTCGCGCCCAACGGTTTTTCACTTTTTGTCGTAATTCGACCTGAGACGGTTTTGGAAACATCTCTCTGGCAAGTTTTTTACCAACGGCTTTCATACCCATCAGGTGCATTATCGAAAGTCTTGTGGCGAGCATGAGCCTGCCTGAAATTCCCTTCAGTTGAAGGCAGGGCCCAGCGTTGCAAATGGTCAGGGAACGAATCATGGCCGGGTGATCAAGTGCCAGTTCAAGTCCTATCATGCCCCCCATGGAGATTCCCACCACGTGCATGGGACCTAAGTCCAGGTGCCTGATGAGTTCTGCTGTGTCTTGGGCAAAAGCGCGAATACTGTATGGAGGAGGTGATTTGCTCGATCGTCCGTGACCTCGTACATCATAGGTGATGACCTTGTGATGTTCGGAAAATGCAGGTACTTGGTATTCCCAGTCTTCGGTGGATGATCCAAGCCCATGGATAAACAGCACTGGTGTGCCCTTGCCAGTTATTTCATAATAAGTATGAAGATCGTCCTTTCTAAAAATGCTCATGGTCACACCTCTCGTGGGTCAAACAGGAACAATACTTGTTTCAAAGCCAGTCTTCGGTCATGGAAGTTGAGACAATTCATCTGTTGTCCAAGATTTAGAAACGAAGAGTTTTAATGGTGGTCTTTGATGGGTTTATTACAACCGTTATCTTGCGATCTATACCCTTGGCAGGGTTTAGGGCTCTAAGGACATGGGTTCCTGCTGGAAGCTTGAGATCCACTATGGGGGTCACGCCCAGTTTGCGATCGCCCATGTAGACGGTTGTCCATGGAGTGGTGGACAGTCTCAGTCGTCCAGGAGCTTCGGATATCGCTGGCTTGGTCTTTTGAGACGATGGGCTTTTTAACACCTTGTGGGTTTTGGAGATCCTGGACCTTTGTGGAGTTTTCGAGCGGTGTTGTTTTTTCTTGTGCAGCCTAACTGGTCTGTTGTGAGTTTTATTTGGCTTGGATGTCGTGAGGTTTTTTTTCGAAGACACTGATAGCACTGCTGGCTGGTCGACAACCGGATGGTTCGTGCTGGCTTGGACTGGATTTTTTGAACTGGTAATTGTGGATCTGCTGGTAGTCTTTGATGTTTCACGCTCGGTGGTTTTACCCATTAGCCAAAAGGCAACAACCACCACCAACGCGCCTATTACACCGGCTGCTATCACCGATAGCCACATAAACCTGCTGTTAGTGTGTTGGGTAACCGACACGGGAGTAGGTTCCATCCCTCGTTCCTGGCCGTCATTTTTCGGTGATGGAAGGGGATTGATATAAGAAGGGGTATCAGGTGAAATGGATGGTTCTGTGTCGGATCGAGAACCATCAATGCTGTCGAAAAGGATATCACCCAGGTCGGCGTTTGTACCTTGGGCCTTTTGAACGAGAGATCTTTTCTCCATCATTCTTTCGTGAAAGAGTGAATCCATCAGTTCGCCGATCGCCACCGTGTCCGATGGTTTAGAGCCTCCCTTCAAGGCAAACGATAGTTCCATGCGCATTTGTGCAGCCGATTGGTAACGCAGGGGCCGAGAACGCTGAAGTGCCTTTAGGGTGATGGTATCGAGTTCTTTTGGAACCGCAGGATTGATGGATGAAGGAGGTGGCTGGTCCAACTCGGTGATGGCCTGGAGGATTTCCAGTTCGCTGGTTTGTCGAAATAGTTTTCTCCCCGTAAGCATTTCCCAAAGGGCTACACCGGCCGAGTAAATATCCGACCTTGCGTCCAGAGGCATGTTCTTGATCTGTTCGGGGGACATATAGCCGTATTTACCTTTCAGCATACCGGTCTCGGTCTTGGAAAACCGGTTGGTTGCCTTTGCTATACCGAAATCCACGAGCTTTACACCACCGGTGTAAAGAATGAAAATGTTCTGGGGGTTGATGTCGCGATGTACGATGTTTTGGACCTGTCCATCAGGTCCCACAAATGTGTGGGCATAATGCAGTCCTTCTAACATTTGAAGCGTGATGCCGGCACAAAGAGATGGGGCCAGAGGTTTGCGCTGCTTTCTCATCTGGCGTATGACCTCGGCCAGGCTTTCCCCTTCCAGATACTCCATGGCGATATAGAACTGCCTGTCGGCCTGGCCCAGATCATAGATTTGAACGATGTTAGGATGGTTGAGTTGAGCTGCAATGCGAGCCTCGTCAAAGAACATCTCCACGAACTGTTTCTCACGTGCCAGGTGTGGAGCTATCCGTTTTATAACGAGAAGTTTTTCGAAACCACCAATTCCCGATTGCCTGGCGAGGTATATCTCAGCCATGCCACCGGTGGCCAAATGTGCTATCAGGTCATACTTGCCGAAGCGGTACACGCCTGCTCCTGTTGCTATTTGTTTCCTGGAAAATATCGCTAACTATGGAGGGAGTCAATTTGATGACGAGCATTCGCCGCTGCCACGAAAGATGGTGACAAGGTTGGAGTCGCGATCCGTAACAGCCAAATCAAGCTTTCCGTCCCAGTCAAAATGACCAATGGCCACGGCGTCAGGTTGCCCACCAACCTGGATTTGTTCGGATGGAGAAAAGGACCCGTTGCCCTGACCCAGCATCACGCTGATGGATGCTCCGATCCGATTGACGCTCAGCAGGTCCATGATTCCGTCTTCGTTGAAGTCTGCTGCTGAGATCATCACAGGACCGTCTCCCACCGGCAAGTCCGACGAGCCACTGAAGGTGCCATCGCCGGAGCCCATGCGTATGCTGATTGTAGACACATCGTAATTTGCCGAGGCCATGTCCAGCAGGCCGTCGTTGTCGAGGTCCTCCAGGATCACATGGACAGGGCCCGAACCAGTGCTGATTTGCCCCGAGATACTCAACCCTCCGGTCCCGTCGCCTAAGAGCACGTCCACATGGTTTGAAGATGAATCCACCGACACCACGTCCTGGTATCCATCTTCATTCAAATCACCCAGGGCCAGGGCAGAGCTGTGTCCTGGAAGTTGAGTGCTGCTTGCAGGCCCGAATGTCCCCTCTGCTACACCATCTGTTCCATTGCCCAGCCGTACCCAAACGTAGCCGGAATCGTCTGAAGATACCATGTCCAAAATGTTATCGTTATTCAGATCACCAGCTGCCACCATCACGGGAGAAGTCCCGGAGGAATAGACAGACTGCTGTTCAAAACTTCCTGTGCCATGGCCGCTTTGTCCGTTGCCTACAAGCACTTCGACCTGACCATCTCCGGTATTCGCCACCAACAGGTCATCTATACTGTCAGCGTTTACGTCTGCGGCAGTCATCCATCGGGAAGAAAAACCCGTGGAAGCCGACCAGGATTGTGAAAATGTGGCGGTTCCTCTGGCGTCGTGTCCCTGGCCGCTGAAGAAAATCAACTTTGAATCCCCATCGGTCAGCACCAGTAGATCAGTGATAGCATCGGCATTGAAATCCCGAGCCAGCAAGGCATGTGGGGATGAGGATAAAGAAAGTACGCCTGCCATAACAAAGCTTCCATCACCCTGGCCTGAACTGCCTCCGGCTTTGAGTATTTTGATGTTATTGCCTCCGTAGTTACATGAGGCAAGGTCTGGTAGATCATCACCGGTTGCGTCAAAGGCCAGGGCGGTAGATGGATTGGTGCCGGTGGTATATGAAGTCTTGGAGCCAAAGCTCCCGTCTCCTCTTCCCCCGCTGCCGTTACCCCACAGGATGCTGATTTTGTTGGATCCCCATTCGGCGACAACCAGGTCCAGGATGCCATCGTAGTTCATGTCACGGGCTTGACAAGACACGGGCCAGGTGTTTGAGCCGGTGGAATATGCGGTCCTGTTGCCGAAAGAACCATCTCCTCTGCCGTCTGTTCCTTGGCCAAGCAGGACATCAATGGCATTGTCATTCATGGCGGCTACCGCAAGGTCCAGGATACCGTCATGATTGAAATCTGCAGACCATATACTCACCAGGCCGCTTCCTGCTTCGTATTGCTGCGTGACTGAAAAAGTTCCGTCTCCCTTTCCACCAGAACCTCCCCCCCGCAAGATCGTGATGTCTTTTCCAGCTCCGCCATTGAAGGCCGCAACCGCAATGTCCATGATGCCGTCTGAATCGAAATCTCCATGCACCAACGCCCTGGGCGATATGGAAGCACCCACCGAATAGAAAACAGGTGTTTCGAACGTACGGTCTGAATGGCCGTTTGTGCCGTGCCCCAGCAATATGCCGATATTATTGTCTGTGGAGTTGACCGTTGCAATATCCAGGATGTGGTCGGAGTTGAAATCAGCAAGGGTGACTTGCTGAGGCCCGGATCCCACGGATAGATCCTGTCTGGTATCAAGGGTTCCATCAGTCTGTCCCCAGTAGATGGTAACAGAACCAGCGCCGTTGTTCGCGCTCACCACGTCCATATTGTGATCTCCGTCGAGGTCACCTATGGCGAGCCCCCATGGATCCTGACCAACGGCATATGCATGGTGTTGGAAGGTTCCGTCGCCTTTGCCATTGGAACCGTTGCCCAGCAGAACACTGATCGTGTTATCACCCCGGTTTGCTGTCACCAAGTCCATGATGTTGTCATGGGAAATGTCAGCGGCAACCATGAACCATGGCCCCTGTCCGGTACCAGGTGCCGATATGGTCGAGAAAGTCCCATCACCAAGACAACATCCATCGGTCATTCCATCGCAATCTTGATCGATACCGTCGCCGCAATAATCCAAGACCTCTGGCCGAGGGGTAAAAACGTGATTGCAGGAACCTGATTGTTCATCGCAGACGTCCACGGTACACGAATCATTATCCGAGCAGTCCCTTTGTGTGCCCCCGGTACATGCTCCCTGCTCGCAAGAGCTGTCTACCGAGCAATACAGCCCATTGCTACATTGGGTTCCATCAGGCAGGGGCTTTACTGTGCATTGGTCCGCATCCAGGTCACAAGTCCCATAGCCGCATTCTTCGTCAAAGTCATCACAGGCGCGAAGGTTACCGGAACACACACCATTGTCGCATTTATCAGCGACTGTGCACCAGTACTCATCATCACAAGAAGTTCCATCCATGGGGGCGGTATCGTTATGGCACAGGCCTGAGATACAGATGTCCTGAGTGCATGGATTGGAATCGTCACAGTCTGTATCTACCCAGCAATTGCTGCAGTCAGGATCCTGTAGGTCCGTCAGACCATCGCAGTCGTCGTCCTGGTTGTTGGAGCAAAGGGCGGTTCCCGGTTCGCCCTCAGTTCCTTGCGGATTCAGAACGTTTCGACACCTATCGTTGTCTTCGTCACAGTCGTCAATAGTGCAAAGGTCTTGATCGTCGCAGCTTTTGGCTGTGCCTTCGCAGGTTCCACCATGGCACAAGTCATCCTCGGTGCACCACAGGCCATCATCGCATGGTGTGTCATCAGGCTTTTGAACCGCTACGCATTGATCTTGCCCATCATCGCAAGCACCGATGTGACATTCATCTGAAAAGTCACTGCAAGATCTCGTCACGCCGGAGCAAAGTCCCGATGAGCAGGTGTCGTCCAAGGTACACCATTTTCCATCATCACACATGGTGCCATCAGGCTTTATCACAGACACGCAGGTGTCGGAGTCTTCGTCGCACGAGCCTTCATGGCATGTGTCGGACTGAGCAGAGCAATCCCTTGGAGTTCCTTGACAGGCAGCCGACTGGCAGGTGTCGGACACGGTGCAATAAAAACCATCATCGCATGGAGTGCCATCGTCAACTGGAGTATTTTCACACAATCCGGCAGTACACCTGTCGCTGGTGCACGGATTGTTGTCGTTACATTCGTCATCCTGTTGACAATCGAAACAGTCATCGTCCTGTAAGTCGGTCAGACCGTCACAATCATCATCAAGGTTGTTTTGGCAATTTCCGTGTCCCGGTGGGCCTTCCGCACCAGGGTTGGGCCGGATGGAATGTGTGCATATTGCAGCGTTGTCATCGCATCCATCCAGGGTGCAAAGATCATCGTCGTCGCAATCGCGGTTCACCCCCTGGCATTGCCCTGAACTGCATTGATCCGATACAGTGCAAAAGAGCCCATCGTCACAAGGGGTTCCGTCAGATTTTTCCACCGCGACGCATGCTGACTCGGATTCACTACAGATGCCTTCGTGACATTCGTCATCCAACTGGCTGCAATCGCGCAAGGTGCCGACACACCGACCTGTAGTGCATGTGTCATCAACGGTGCAATAATTTCCATCGTCGCATTCGGCTCCATCCGCAGGTTCGTTTATACAGCTTCCCTGTGCACAGGTATCGTCTGTACAGGGATTCGAATCATCACAGTCCGAAGACTCTGTGCATTCTATGCAATCGGGATCGTCCAGGTCGATCAGGCCATCACAATCATCGTCCTTGTCGTTGTCGCAGGTGCCGTCCAAATCCAGACCCTCGGCATCAGGTATGGCCACGAGTTCATGATCGCAGATGTTGTTTGTTTCGTTGCAGG